>NZ_AODQ01000012.1 GCF_000348925.1 Cesiribacter andamanensis AMV16
TGTTGGAGAGGGCATAGGGCATTTTCTGGGAGCCATGCGGGTGGATGCGTTCCGGCTGCGCAGGAGTTCAAAGAGCATATGGATGGGTGGATAAGGCGCTTCCGATCTGCCAAAACTGTAGAAGGCAAAGCGCAGGTGATCATACCCGGTGATCCGGAGCGGGAAATGGAAGTAATACGCAGAAAAGAGGGAATACCGCTGCTGCTCCCTGTGGTGGACGATCTGCAGCAACTGGCCGCTAAACTATCGGTAGCACCCCTGGCTGAAGGAACACACTAAAAGATAAAGCCGATCCGGTAGACAAAGGGGGATTGGTAGGGATAGTAGGGATCGGTAGGGCTGTAGAAAACATCGTACAGGATGCCCAGGTGGAAGCCCCCTCGCCTACCGGCCGGCTGAAAGTAGCCGGCGCCTATCAGCATACGGTCTACCCAACGGCGGGCGCCAATCTCCTGATAGCTGATGGTTTGCATGTTGAGCTGCTCATATTCGGCCGTAGCATACACCTTGGGAAGCACAAAATAGCGGGTAAAGAGGCTGGCTCCGTAATTGTGGGTGCTGCGCTGCACATCCCGGTAATGGATATACTGGTAGATGCCCATAACCCCTGTAGACCATTTGGGCTTAATGCGGTAGCCTACAGAAGGAAACACCGTAATAAAGGTGCCAATATTGGTGAACTGAACACCCCCACCCCTCCAAAAAAACTTTATCGCGCCAGCGCGGGCGCTCGGGCTCGTTTTGCTCAATCGGCACACCCTGCCCCAAGGCACACAGGGAAAGGAAAATAAGTAGAAACAGGGGTAGTAGCTTAGTCTTCATTCTCTCTCTCAAGTACGTAAACAACCTCCTGTGGTTTACGCATGAGATACTTTTCCCGGGCAAACTTCTCCAGCATCGCGGGATCGCCCAGCAGTTCTTCCCGGTCTTTTTTCACTTCTTCTATCCGCTGCTGGTAGTGGGCTTTATCATCTTCCAGCCTGGACATTTTAGCACTGGTCCTGATCTGATTGGGGATATTGTTGGCATCAAGAAACAGCATCCAGACCAGATAGCCCAGGGCTGCCAGCACATAGATGTTACGGAAAATGGGAGGGATTTTTCGGATTGGTGACATAACCAGCTGTAGCGTAGGCTAAAGATACATAAAAAAGAAAAACGGGCTTATCCCTAAGCCCGTTTTTCCATTTCTGTTTCTGCCTGCCTAGAACCGGCGGCCGGGATAATAGGCCATATCCCCCAGCTCTTCCTCAATACGGATCAGCTGATTGTACTTGGCCATACGGTCAGAGCGGCTGGCCGATCCGGTTTTGATCTGCCCGGTGTTGAGTGCTACGGCCAGGTCGGCTATCGTATTGTCTTCGGTTTCGCCGCTGCGGTGGCTCATGATGCTCTTATAGGCATTGCGGTGAGCCAGGTTTACCGCATTGATGGTTTCAGTCAGTGAACCGATCTGGTTTACTTTGATCAGGATGGCATTGCCGATGCGCTGATCGATGCCCTGCTGCAGGCGCTTTACATTGGTTACGAACAGGTCATCGCCTACCAGCTGCACCTTATGGCCTACCAGTTCGGTATGGCGCTTCCAGCCGGCCCAGTCATCTTCGGCCATGCCATCTTCAATGGACAGAATGGGGTATTTGTTCACCCAGGTAGCCCAGTACTCGGCCATCTCATCGCTACTCAGCTGACGGTTATCCGATTTGTGGAAGGTATACAGGCCCGTTTTTTCATCGTAGAACTCTGTAGTGGCGGCATCCATGGCAATCATAAAGTCATCGCCGGGCTTATAGCCTGCTTTTTCTATGGCGCGCAGTACCATCTCAATGGCCTCTTCGTTGGAGCGAATGTTGGGTGCAAAACCGCCCTCATCCCCTACGTTGGTAGATAGGCCGGCATCTTTAAGCACCTTTTTCAGGTTATGGAATACTTCGGTGCCTTTGCGCAGGGCTTCCGAAAAGGTATCGGCCCCTACAGGCATGATCATGAACTCCTGGAAGTCGATGGCATTATCAGCATGGCTACCCCCATTGAGAATATTCATCATGGGTACAGGCAGGGTGTTGGCATTTACCCCCCCTACGTAGCGGAACAGCGACTGGCCGGCTTCCTGAGCAGCGGCTTTGGCAACTGCCAGCGAAACGCCCAGAATAGCATTAGCACCAAGCTTGCCTTTGTTTTCGGTACCATCCAGCTCCAGCATGGTCTGATCAATAAGGTTCTGATCGAAGACCGACATGCCCACCAACTCTTCTACAATGCTTTCATTTACATTCTCTACCGCCTTGGTAACACCTTTGCCCATATAGCGGTCTTTGTCATCATCACGAAGCTCAACGGCCTCATGTGCGCCGGTAGAGGCACCGGAGGGGACAGCCGCCCGACCCATTACGCCATTGGCGGTAATTACATCTACTTCAATGGTAGGGTTCCCCCTTGAATCAAGGATCTGACGGGCATGAATGTGCGAAATGATGCTCATAGTAAAAAAGTTTTAGTCGTTAAGTAAGTCTATAAAATGATCAAAGAGGTAGCGCGAGTCATGCGGGCCCGGAGACGACTCAGGGTGGTACTGTACAGAGAAAGCCGGTTTATCCTTAAGCTCAAAGCCTTCTACGGTACCATCATTTAGGTTCACATGCGTGATGTTGATCTTCTCCTGCTGCTTAATCGTTTCAGTATCAACTGCAAAACCGTGATTTTGTGAGGTGATCTCGCTTCTTCCGGTCACCAGATTTTTAACTGGTTGGTTGGCCCCTCTATGCCCGTGGTGCATTTTGTAGGTAGGCGCCCCTACGGCCAGCCCCAGGATCTGATGACCCAGGCAAATACCAAATAGGGGCTTATCAGACTCCAGCATTTTCTTAACCGTATCTACCGCATAGGGCATGGCACCCGGATCGCCGGGACCGTTGGAAATAAAATACCCATTGGGCCCCCACTGCGCAATTTCATCATAAGAGGTTTTGGCAGGAAATACCTTAAGCCGGCACCCACGCTCCGTTAAGTTGCTCATGATGCTTTTCTTGATCCCCAGATCCAGGACGGCAATTTTATAGCCCGCCCCTTCCGGACCCAGTTCATAGGCCTCCTGTGTGGTAACTTTACTGGACAATTCAAGCCCCTGCATATCGGGTATCTTATCCAGTTCGGCACGCAGCTTGTCCAGATCCAGTATCTCTGAAGAGATGATGCAGTTCATAGCCCCCTTAGACCGGATATGCCGCACCAGCTGGCGGGTATCTACATCGGCAATGCCCACAATCTCATTTTTCTCGAGGTATTCCTGCAGCCTGCTTTCGGCAGTTTTACGGCTTGAGATCGCAGAAAAGGTATTCACCACAAGCCCATTGATAGTGGGGCGGGCAGATTCCTGCTCCAGATCCAGCACCCCATAGTTGCCTATGTGAGCGGTAGTGTTTACCACTACCTGACCTGCATAGGAGGGATCGGTATAGATCTCCTGGTAGCCAGCCATGCTGGTATTGAAACAGATCTCGCCCCCATTGGTGCCGGTTTTACCAATAGAGGAACCCCAGAAGACGGTGCCATCCTGGAGCATCAAAACTGCGGGTTTTTTGGTATAGTATTTCATGCGCGTGAAGTCGGTGCAAATTTACATCAAAATATCAAACCAGAGGGGACAGAACGCAAAAAAGGGATTAAGCCTACGCCTAATCCCTTTTATAATCAGATGCCGGTTAGCATCATGCTTCAGTAGTTGAGTCGCCTTCAGCGCCTTTAGCTTCAGCTGCTGAACCTTCAGCACCTTTAGCTTTAGTGCGGCCGGCACGACGTGTACGTTTCGCTTTCCCTTTGGCCGGAGTTGCATCTTTCAGCATCAGCTCGTTGAAATCAACCAGCTCCATCAGGCAGGTCTCAGCGTTGTCACCCAGGCGATAGCCAGTGCGGATGATCCGCGTATAGCCGCCGGGGCGAGTTCCAACTTTTTCAGCTACCGGGCCAAAAAGCTCCTGAATAGCTGTTTTGTCCTGCAGGTAAGAGAATGCTACCCGTCTAGAGTGGGTCGTATTGTCTTTAGCCTTGGTGATAAGCGGCTCTACATACTTGCGAAGCGCCTTGGCTTTGGCAACAGTAGTGGTGATGCGCTTGTGCAGGATAAGAGAAGAAGCCATGTTAGACAACATCGCGCTGCGATGTGAGGCTGTTCTTCCGAGGTGATTTATTTTCTTACCGTGTCTCATGATACCTTAGTCCTCATCAAGTTTGTACTTGGATATATCCATGCCGAATACCAACCCTTTTTCTTGTACGAGTTGTTCCAGTTCGGCCAGCGACTTCTTACCGAAGTTGCGGAATTTCATCATATCAGAAATTTCAAGCTGCACCAGATCGCCCAGGGTACGCACATCAGCTGCTTTAAGGCAGTTATAGGCACGTACGGAGAGATCAAGATCATTCAGCGCTGTTTTCAGCATTTTACGCATGTGCAGCAATTCCTCATCAACTGCTTCAGGCTCGCCCTGCGCTCCAGACTCCAGAACCATGTTCTGATCTGAGAATAGCATGAAGTGCTGAATAAGAATATTGGCAGCGCCTTGCAGGGCTTTCTCAGGATGAATGGAACCGTCAGTTTCAATATCCAGTACCAGTTGCTCGTAGTCAGTTTTCTGCTCTACACGGGTATTTTCAATCCGATACTGTACGTTCTTGATCGGGGTGAAGATGGCATCAGTAGTGATGTAACCGAATACCTGCTCAGAGGGCTTATTCTCATCGGCGGGTACATAGCCACGTCCCTTCTCAACATACACTTCAATCTCCAGATCTACCGTTTCATCGCAGTTGAAGATTACCAGATCGGGATTCAGAACCTGAAAACCCTTCTGAGCATTCACCAGTTGACCTGCTTTGAGTTGCTTCTGACCTTTCACATGCACGGTAAACTGATTGTCTACCACATCTGCTACTTTCTTAAAGCGAACCTGCTTCAGATTAAGGATCACATCGCTCACATCTTCTACCACGCCTTCAATGGAAGAGAATTCGTGCAGAACGCCTGGAATCTTTATACCAACAATAGCATACCCCTCGAGCGACGACAGCAGAATTCTACGTAATGCATTACCTATTGTCACGCCGTATCCTGGTTCCAGTGGCTTGAAGGTGAATAGACCACGAAAGTCATCAGCCTTCTCCATGGCAACCTTTTCGGGCATCTGAAATGCTAGTATAGACATAAAGAAAAGGAATTAAATTTAAAAATTACTTAGAATAAAGCTCGACGATCAGCTGCTCTCTGATATTCTCAGGAACATCCTCACGCGCGGGAGGAGCAACAAATTTGCCCGTCATGTCAGAAGCATTCCACTCCAGCCAGTTGTAGCGCTGCGCAGTGCGGGCAGCCAGGCTATTAGTGATTACTTCAAGTGACTTAGACTTTTCCCGTACGCTGATCTGATCACCAGGGCGAAGGGTATAGCTGGGGATGTTCACTACCTGGCCGTTTACCATAATGTGCTTGTGCAGCACAAGCTGACGGGCGCCGCGGCGGGTGGGTGAAATACCAAGTCTGTACACGGTATTGTCAAGGCGTGCTTCCAGCAGGCGAAGCAGGTTATCACCTGTAATGCCTGGCAGGCGGCTGGCCTTATCAAAAAGATTCTCGAACTGGCGCTCAAGCATACCATAGATGTGCTTGGCCTTTTGCTTCTCCATCAGCTGGATGGCATATTCTGATTGCTTCTTACGGCGACCACGACCATGCATGCCGGGAGGATAGTTCTTCTTTTGAAAGGATTTGTCCGAACCAAAAATTGGCTCACCAAAGCGGCGGGCGATTTTGGTAGTAGGTCCTGTATATCTTGCCATTGTTAAACTACTTCTCGTCTAGGATTAAACTCTTCTGCGCTTGGGAGGACGGCATCCGTTGTGCGGCAGGGGTGTAACATCCTTGATGGTTGTTACATCGATACCTGCATTCTGGATGGTACGGATCGCGGACTCACGTCCTGCACCGGGTCCCTTTACATACACTTCTACTTTGCGTAGTCCCAGGTCATAAGCAGCGGAGGCAGCGTTTTGAGCGGCTACTTGGGCAGCATATGGAGTGTTCTTCTTGGAGCCTTTGAAACCCATTTTACCGGCAGATGCCCAAGAGATCACTTCACCATTGCCGTTAGTCATGCTAACGATAATATTGTTGAAAGAGGCTTTGATGTGTGCCTGTCCGATTGCTTCTACAACAACGACACGCTTTTTAGCCTTGTCTTTACGTTTTTGAGCCATGTCCTAAACCTTATTTAGTAGCTTTTTTCTTATTCGCTACAGTCTTACGTTTACCTTTACGTGTACGAGCATTGTTCTTGGTCTTCTGACCACGAACCGGCAGGCCCTTGCGGTGGCGAAGGCCACGGTAAGAACCAATGTCCATCAGACGCTTGATGCTTAGCTGGATCTCTGACTTCAGGACACCTTCAGTCTTGAACTCGTTGGTAATAATAGCACGAATAGCACCAGATTCATCATCGGTCCAGTCACGTACTTTTTTATCCAGATCTACATTGGCTTTCTCCAGGATGCTCTTGGCAGAGCTCCGTCCGATGCCAAAGATGTAGGTCAGGCTGATCTCGCCTCTTTTATTATCCGGAATATCAACTCCTGCAATACGGGCCATACTTATCCTTGTCTTTGTTTAAACCTGGGGTTCTTTTTGTTAATTACGTAGATCTTGCCTTTTCTGCGGATGATCTTGCAGTCGGCACTACGTTTCTTTACAGAAGCTTTAACTTTCATCGCTGCTTATTTATATCGGTAAACGATTCTTCCTTTGGTTAAATCATATGGCGACATTTCCAGCTTGACCTTGTCTCCTGGCAGAATCTTAATGTAATTCATGCGCATTTTGCCGGAAATGTGTGCAATCACTTGGTGGCCGTTTTCCAACTCTACACGAAACATAGCGTTCGAGAGGGCCTCAATTATTTTTCCATCCTGCGTAATGGATGATTGTTTTGCCATACTATTTATACAGTACTTCTTCTATATACTTATGTGTTGTCAAAATCTCAGCGCGCTCTTCCAGTACTACCACTGTGTGCTCAAAATGTGCTGAAGGAAGCTTATCGGCTGTACGGATTGTCCAACCATCCCGTTCCTGCACTACATTGCGCTTGCCCAGGTTGATCATTGGTTCAATAGCAAGAACCATCCCCTTTTTGAGGAGAGCACCTTTACCACGTTTGCCATAGTTCGGTACTTCAGGTTCTTCATGCAGGTTCTTACCTACCCCATGCCCAACAAGCTCCCTGACAACACTATACCCCTTTGCTTCCACAAAGGACTGAATAGCAAAACCAATATCTCCGATCCGCCTGCCGGCTACGGCCTGCTCAATACCCAGATAAAGGGACTGGCGGGTATATTCCAGCAAATCGGCAACCTTCTTATCAAGTTCGCCTACACCGTATGTGTAAGCGCAGTCACTGTGGTATCCCTTGTAAAAAACTCCACAATCTATGGAAACAACATCTCCTTCTTTTAGTTCATATTTGCCCGGAATTCCATGCACAACCTGCTCATTTGGTGAAATGCACAGGGTATGTTTAAATCCGTTGTATCCCTTAAAAGAAGGAAGTGCGGCATGATCCAGGATGTAGGCTTCAGCAGCTTTGTCCAACGCCTCAGTGGTAACACCGGGCTTAATGATCTTCGCTACTTCGGCATGCGCTCTTCCAAGTATTTCTGCCCCTTCTCTGATCAGGGCAAGGTCTTCTTCCCCTTTCAACCAGACCATTAAGCTACTGCAACATTTTCTGATTTACCACGAATCTTGCCTGATTTCATCATGCCTTCGTAGTGCCTCATCAGCAGGTAGCTGTTAATCTGATTCAGGGTATCCAGGATCACACCTACCATGATCAGCAGGGACGTTCCTCCAAAGAACTGGGCAAACTGCTGGTTTACCCCGGCCTGTACGGCAAGTGCAGGCAGAATAGCCACAATTGCCAGGAAGATTGAACCCGGAAGGGTGATTCTGGTCAGCACTCCGTCAATGAAATGGCTGGTATCTCTGCCCGGCTTGATGCCTGGTACAAAACCGCCATTCCGCTTCAGGTCATCGGCAATCTGGTTAGGATTGACGGTGATAGCTGTGTAGAAAAAGGTGAATACAATGATCAGGATAGCAAATACCAGGTTATACTCCCAGGAGGTATACGAGCTGAAGGTACGGCCAATGGAACTTGCCAGATCACTTTGATCAGCCCAGAAACCTGCTACAAGGCCCGGAAGGAACATCAGCGATTGAGCAAAGATAATGGGCATTACACCAGCTGCGTTGATCTTGAGGGGAATGTATTGGCGCTGACCGCCATATACCTTCCCACCAATTACCTGCTTTGCATATTGAATGGGTATTCTGCGGGTAGCCTGAGTGAGCATCACTACAGCCATTACCACAAAGAACAGGGCCACTAATTCAAGAATGAAGAACAGAAGTTCGCTTCCACCGCGGGTAAGTGCCTCAGCCCAGAGGGCGCCTGGCAGTACGGAGATGATACCAATCATGATCAACATGGAGATACCATTCCCGATCCCTTTATCGGTGATCCGCTCACCCAGCCACATAACGAACATGGTACCGGAGGTTAGTACGATCATGTTGGTAACCGTCCACCAGAAGGGGTCGATCATGATCGCTTCTGCAGGGATGATCCCGGATTGCAGATAACTGAAGCCCTGTACCAGCGTAATGGCAATCGTCAGCACCCGGGTGATCTGGTTGATCTTCTTTCGGCCAGATTCACCCTCCTTTTGCAGCTTGGTAAAGTAGGGTACAGCTACGGTTAGCAGCTGCACTACGATAGACGCTGAAATATAGGGCATAATACCCAGTGCAAAGATAGCTGCTTTGCTGAAAGCGCCGCCCAGAATGGTGTTCAACAGGGAAAGTATACCTTCCGTCGCCCCCTCCCCTAACATGTTAGGATCGGTAGCCGGTAATACGATGTGTGAGCCTAGGCGGAAAATGATCAGAAAACCCAGCGTATTGACAATCCGGGTTCTCAGATCTTCTATCGCAAAGATATTCCGTATGGTGCTGAAGAATTTGTTCATTCGCTTAGAGTTTAGTCACCTTACCACCAGCTCTCTCAATTGCTTCAAGAGCGGAGGCTGAGAGACCATGTGCCTCTACTGTCAGGGCTTTGGTAAGCTCACCATTACCCAGAACTTTGATCTTATCATTTTTGCCGGCCAGGCCGTGCTCTTTCAGCACGTCCACGGTGATGGTATCAAGCTGGAACTCATCAGCAAGCTGCTGAAGGGTAGACAGGTTGATCGGCTTGTAAATGATCTTGTTGTTATTCTTAAAGCCAAACTTAGGCACACGACGCTGAAGGGGCATCTGACCACCTTCAAAACCTGCTTTCTGGCTGTAACCAGAGCGAGATTTGGCACCTTTGTGACCACGGGTTGAGGTTCCGCCTCTACCTGATCCTGTACCACGACCGATACGCTTGCCGCTTTTAACAGATCCTTCTGCTGGCTGTAGTGTATTCAGTTTCATCTTATGCCTCCTTATAGCTTACCAGGTGACCAACTTTATTTAGCATGCCCAGGATCTGGGGAGTACCTTCGTGCTCCACGGTCTGGTTCAGTTTGCGAAGGCCCAATGCCTGCAGCGTAGCTTTTTGCCGCGCCGGACGCTTGATTGAGCTTTTAACTTGTGTAATGATCAGTTTAGCCATGACATTAACCGTTAAATACTTTAGACATAGGAACACCACGCTGCATGGCTACGGTATGCGCATCGCGCATATTGGTCAGTGCATCAAAGGTAGCCTTTACCACGTTATGCGGGTTTGAAGAACCTTTGGATTTGGCCAGTACGTTATGAACGCCGGCACTTTCGAACACAGCACGCATCGCACCACCGGCAATTACACCGGTACCGGCGGCAGCCGGCTTTACCAGTACGAAACCGCCACTGTATTTACCTTCGGCCGTATGAGGCACGGTACCATTGATGATGGGTACACGGATAAGGTTTTTCTTGGCATCTTCGATTCCCTTTACAATCGCATCGGTCACCTCATTTGCTTTTCCAAGTCCGTATCCAACTACACCCTGACCATCGCCAACAACCACAATAGCGGCAAAGCTGAAACGGCGACCGCCCTTTACAACCTTGGCTACTCTATTGATAGCTACTACCTTTTCTTTCAGGTCTATTTCGCTAGCTTTTACTGTTTTTACTGTTGCTTGAGCCATGATGTACTTAGAAATTTAATCCACCCTCCCGGGCACCTTCTGCCAGAGCTTTAACTTGTCCGTGGTATTTGTAGCCGTTACGGTCAAATACTACTGCAGTAACACCTGCTTCTTTTGCTTTTTCAGCAAGCGCTGTGCCTACTGTTTTGGCAGAACCAATGGTTGCGTTGGCAACTTCAAGCTCTCTGCTGGAGGCGGCTGCAATGGTGTGACCTTTCAGGTCATCTATAAGCTGAGCATAAATCCCCTTATTGCTCTTGAAAACTGATAGTCTGGGACGCTCAGATGTTCCGCTAATTTTGCGACGAATTCCTTTACGGATTCTGTCCCTACTGGATAGACGAATATTCTTAGCCATTTACTTATTTTTTAGAAGCGGACTTACCAGCTTTTCTTCTTACAAATTCACCAACGAAGCGGATACCTTTCCCTTTATAAGGCTCTACTTTGCGCAGGGACTTAATTTTAGCAGCAACCTGACCGATCAGCTGCTTGTCAATACCTTCCAGGGTTACCAGCGGGTTTTTACCTTTGGGCGTTTCGGCAGAGATCTTGATCTCTTCGGGAACAGCCAGGAAGATGCTGTGAGAATAGCCAACGTTAAGTTCCAGGATATTACCCTGTACGGCGGCTTTGTAGCCTACCCCTACAAGTTCCAGTTCTTTTTTGTAGCCCTGGCTAACCCCTACCACCATGTTGTTGATAAGGGAGCGGTACAGACCATGAAGGGCCTTGTGACGTTTTTGCTCTGTAGGGCGTGTAACAGCCAGACTTCCGTTATCCATAGCAACGGAGAAGTCTGTATCTATTTTTTGTGAAAGCGTACCTTTTGGACCTTTTACGGTCACAACGTCTTTGTCAACCTTGATGTCGACACCGCTAGGTATGCTGATGGGTTTAAGACCAACTCGTGACATAGTAGCGTAATTAGTAAACGTAACACAAAACTTCGCCGCCTACATTCTGCAGACGAGCTTCTTTATCTGTCATCAGACCTTTGGAGGTAGACACAATGGCTACACCCATGCCATTTAGAACACGGGGAAGGGCGTCTGATTTTGCGTACTTGCGCAAACCTGGTTTACTAACTCGCTCCAGCTTAACAATTGCTGAGTTTTTCGTAACCGGATTATACTTAAGGGCAATCTTAATGATACCGCCTACCTTGGCTTCATCATCAAACTTGTAACTTTGGATATACCCTTTGTCGTATAATACCTTAGTTATCTCTTTTTTGATGTTGGAAGCAGGAATCTCAACCACCCTGTGGTTGGCCTTAATGGCATTTCTGAGCCTGGTCAGGTAATCTGCTATAGGATCCATCTAAATAATAAGTTGTCTTGCACACCGTAATGGCCTGCAAAAGTACTACTTTTTTTCGTTTAATAAAATATTTGGTGCAGGAATTACCAGCTGGCTTTGGTTACGCCAGGGATCTTGCCTGCTGAGGCCATTTCGCGGAAGGTCACACGAGAGATGCCAAACTTACGCATGTAGCCTCTTGGACGACCGGTTAGTTTGCAGCGGTTATGCAGACGAACTGCAGATGAGCTCTTAGGAAGTTTGTCCAGAGCCTCATAATCGCCGGCAGCTTTCAGGGCAGCGCGCTTCTCAGCGAATTTTGCCACCATCTTAGCTCTTTTGCGCTCTCTGGCCTTGATTGATTCTTTTGCCATGGTTAAGCGTTTTTATTTGAGAAGGGTAATCCAAACTCTTTCAGCAGCGCGTAGCACTCTTCGTCGGTATCAGCCGTCGTTACAAAGGTAATGTTCATACCTGTAATGCGGTTTACCTTGTCGATTGAGATCTCAGGGAAGATGATCTGCTCCTGTACACCCAGGGTATAGTTGCCACGGCCATCGAATCCTTTGCTGTTGATGCCTTTGAAGTCACGTACGCGGGGCAGTGCTACGGTCATCAGACGGTCCAGGAATTCATACATACGCTCTCCACGCAGCGTTACCTTGGCGCCGATGGGCATGCCTTCACGCAGCTTAAAGTTAGAGATCGAAAGTTTAGCCTTGGTAGCAACTGCCTTCTGGCCGGCAATCGTCGACAGCTCGTCGATGCTTACGTCTACCAGTTTTTTGTCAGCTACTGCTGCACCAACGCCACGGTTGATGCTGATCTTAACGAGTTTTGGCACCTGCATAACTGACTTATAAGAGAACTTCTCTTGTAGAGCAGGTACGATTTCGCTGAGATACTTATCTTTTAGCCTAGGATTAGCCATTAGTGATAAATTGTCCGTTATTTTTCTTTGAGTAACGCTGTAGCTTTCCCTGATCGTTCAGCTTACGGCCAATGCGTGTTGCCTGACCAGTAGCCGGATCTACCACCATTAGGTTGCTAATGTGGATAGGAGCTTCTTTATGTGTGATGCCACCCTCGGGGTTTTGGGCATTAGGCTTCTGGTGTTTGTGCTTCATGTTCACACCTTCTACTATGGCCTTCTGCTCATCCCGCAAAATTTGCTGTACCTTGCCGGTTTTACCACGATCTGCACCAGTCAGTACTTTCACAGTATCACCTGTGCGGATGTGAAGTTTGGCAGTCTTAGTTGTTGTTGCTTTCATATCCAATTACAATACTTCTGGAGCCAGAGAAACAATTTTCATGAATTGCTTTTCGCGCAATTCGCGTGCTACCGGGCCGAAGATACGCGTGCCGCGGGGCTCGTCCTGGTTGTTCAGGAGCACAGCAGCGTTTTCTTCGAAACGGATATAGGATCCGTCTTTGCGGCGTATTTCTTTCTTGGTACGAACAACTACCGCCTTGCTTACAGTTCCTTTTTTGATGTTGCTGGCTGGGATTGCGCTCTTCACAGAAACGACGATCTTGTCACCAACACTTGCATAGCGTTTACCCGTACCGCCAAGCACTCTGATACAAAGTACTTCTTTAGCGCCGCTGTTATCGGCTACGGCCAGTCTTGATTCTTGTTGTATCATGATTACTTCGCTCTTTCTAGGATTTCAACTAAACGCCAGCGCTTTTCTTTGCTAAGGGGGCGTGTTTCAGAGATCAGAACGGTGTCACCTATGTTGCACTCATTCTTCTCATCATGGGCTTTGAACTTGGTGGACTTACCGATGAACTTACCGTAGATGGGGTGTTTCTCCTTACGAGATACTTCTACGGTGATGGTTTTTTGCATCTTGTTGCTCACCACCTTGCCAATCCGTTCTTTACGTAAATTGCGAGGCTCCATCTTTTAATTAGTTATTTCTTTAGCCCTTAATTCGGTTTCCATTTTGGCTATCAAGCGCCGGGAATGTCTGATCTTCATGGGGTTCTCTACCGGAGAGATCTCATGGGCAAACTTAAGCTTTTGAAGGCCTTCTTTCTCTGCTGCAATGCGCTCTTTTAGCTCATCTGCAGACAAGGAACGTATTTCTTGGTTTTTCATGACCTGGCTTATCCTACAAAATCGTTTCGTACAATAAATTTAGTTTTGATAGGAAGCTTTTGTGCTGCCAGGCGAAGTGATTCCTGAGCCAGTTCAGGGGCTACCCCTGTAGACTCAAAAAGGATCGTACCTGGTTTTACAATGGCTACCCAGTATTCCGGAGCACCTTTACCCTTACCCATCCGAACCTCTGCAGGCTTTTTGGTGATGGGTTTGTCTGGGAAGATCCGGATCCATACGCGGCCTTCGCGTTTCATTGCACGGGTCATGGCGATACGAGCTGCCTCAATCTGCCGTGAAGTTATAAATCCCGGCTCCAGGGCTTTGATGCCAAAGTTGCCGAAGGTAAGGGTATGGCCGCGCTGTGCGATGCCGGTAACCCTGCCCTTTTGTTGCTTTCTAAATTTTGTTCTTTTTGGCTGTAACATGGTTCGTACAGAATTAACGACAGCTTATTTTCTTTTCTTTCTTGCGCCGCCACGGGCACCTTCTCTTCTTTGCTTGCCTGGTCCTGCAGGACGACGACCCTCGGGGCCACCGCTTTGCGCCTGAGCAGCTGCATTTGGAGAAAGGTCGGGCTTACCGTAAACCTCCCCTTTGAAGATCCACACCTTGATACCGATCTTACCGTATACCGTTTGTGCTTCAGAGATAGCATAATCGATATCGGCACGAAGGGTGTGCAGGGGAATACGGCCTTCTTTGTATTGCTCTGTACGAGCCATCTCAGCACCGCCTAGACGGCCTGAACATTTGATCTTGATACCCTGGGCACCTACACGCATGGCACTGGCAATGGCCTGTTTCATCGCACGACGATACGAGATCCGTGCCTGTAGCTGCTGGGCAATTGAATCACCTACCAGCTGTGAATCGATCTCAGGACGCTTGATCTCAAAGATGTTGATCTGAACATCTTTGCTGGTCAGCTTCTTGAGCTCTTCCCGCAGCCTGTCTACCTCGGCGCCACCTTTGCCAATCACTACACCCGGACGGGCCGTATGGATGGTAAGGGTAATGCGCTTGAGTGTACGCTCTATAATGATCTTTGAAATACCACCCTTTGGAATACGGGCGAAAATGTATTTGCGGATATTATGATCTTCGATCAGTTTATCGGAAAAAGTCTTGCCACCGTACCAGTTTGACTCCCACCCTTTGATAATGCCTAATCGGAGACCTATTGGATTAACTTTCTGTCCCATGATTATTCTGCGCTAGTGTTAGTTTGTTCGTTTGTCTGGTTGCTGCGGCTGGCAACTACCAGCGTTACGTGGTTGGATCTTTTTCTGATGCGGTGTGCTCTACCCTGCGGAGCAGGACGAAGGCGCTTCAGAATACGGCCACTGTCAACCCGGATTTCCTTTACGAACAGGCCGGCTTCTTCAAGACGTGCATCCTCGTGTTTGTTCTGCCAGTTAGAGATAGCTGATACAAGCAATTTCTCCAGGCGCTCAGAGCTGTGTTTTGAATCGAACTTCAATACGCTCAATGCTCTGTCTACAGCCAGGCCACGAATCATATCGGCTACCAGCCTCATCTTACGAGGCGATGTAGGCACGTTATTAAGCTTTGCTATTGCTTCCATATTATCTCTTACCTTTATCTTTTTTCGCAGTGTGACCTCTGAAGTTACGGGTAGGAGCGAATTCGCCCATTTTGTGACCTACCATGTTCTCTGTCACATACACAGGTATAAACTTGTTGCCATTGTGAACGGCAAATGTGTGGCCTACAAAGTCCGGAGAGATCATAGAACGGCGAGACCAGGTCTTAATGACAGACTTTTTGCCTCCTTCGTTCATTTTAGATACTTTATTTTCCAGCCGGAAATCTATGTATGGTCCTTTTTTAAGTGAGCGTGCCATTATTTCTTCCTTTTGCTAATGATTAAGCCGTTGCTGTACTTTTTCGGACTTCTGGTTTTCTTACCTTTTGAGATCTGACCATTGCGAGAGCGTGGGTGACCACCGGATGCACGGCCTTCGCCACCACCCATAGGGTGATCAACCGGGTTCATGGCTACACCACGTACGCGAGGACGACGTCCCAGCCAGCGGTTACGACCTGCTTTACCCAGGCTTTCGTTCATGTGGGTTCCGTTGGAAACAGTACCTACGGTAGCCATACACTCTACCAGCACACTGCGCATTTCGCCAGAAGGAAGCTTAATGGTTGCATATTTACCCTCACGGGCTACCAGCTGACCATAGGAGCCTGCACTGCGGGCCATTGCTCCACCCTTACCAGGCTTCAGCTCAATGTTGTGTACAATAGTACCCAGGGGTATGCTTTTCAGAGGAAGGGCATTGCCCAGCTCGGGTGCTACCGCTGTACCGCTGATCACCGTTTGTCCGGCAGCCAGGCCTTCGGGAGCCAGGATATAGGCTTTTGCGCCATCTGCATAAACGATAAGGGCAACACGTGCAGTACGGGTTGGATCGTACTCAATCGCTTTTACAGTAGCGGGTACATCATAATGGGCACGCTGAAAGTCGATTGCACGTACTTTCTGCTTGTGACCACCACCAATATAGCGCATGGTTCTGCGGCCCTGATTGTTCCGGCCACCAGATTTCTTCTTTGTTACCAGCAGTGACTTCTCCGGCTGATCGCTGGTAATTTCACTGAAGGTTGGTGCTATTCTGAAACGCTGACCCGGTGTTACCGGTCTTAGTTTTTTAATTGCCATCACTAATCTTATTAAATGCCGCTGTAAAAGTCGATTACTTCACCCTCAGCTACAGAAACAACGGCTTTCTTATAAGAGGCAGTTTTGCCACTTACCACGCCTGTTTTGGTGTAGCGGGATTTGGTTTTACCATTATAACGCATGGTGTTTACTGATTCCACCGTTACGCCGTAGGCCTTTTCAATAGCCTTTTTGATTTCAACTTTGTTAGCAGTCTTTGCTACCACAAAGCCGTATTTACCCTTTTCATTCAGGGCAGATACTTTCTCGGTTACTAGAGGTTTGATCAGCACACTCATGATTCAGCGGTATAAAGTTCTTCCAGTTTCTGTATGGCGCCCTCACTGAAGATCAGCGTATCGGCCTTCATTATTTCATAGGTGTTCAGCTCAGATGCTGTGGTCACACGGGCATTCTGAATGTTGCGGCTTGACAGCACTACGTTCTGATCATTCTCGGCCAGTACCAGCAGCGTTTTCTTGCTGCTCAGCGATAAGCCATTGAGCAGGCTCAGGTACGATTTGGTTTTGGGAGCATCAAAGCTGAAGTTTTCCAGCACGCTGATGCTCTCACCTTTTGCCTTATAGGCCAGCGCGGACAGTCTTGCCAGCTGCTTCACCTTCTTATTCAGCTTGAAGCTGTAGTTACGAGGTCTTGGACCAAAAATACGTCCACCGCCACGGAATACAGGCGACTTGATGCTACCTGCACGGGCTGTACCGGTACCCTTTTGTTTCTTGATCTTACGCGTAGAGCCAGCTACCTCGTTTCTCTCCTTTGACTTGTGCGTTCCCTGACGTTGGTTAGCCAAATACTGCTTTACATCCAGGTAGATTGCATGATCGTTTGGTTCGATACCAAACACAGACGCAGCCAGTGTTACTTTACGGCCTGTGTCTTCACCATTATTTTTCAGTACTGAAACTTCCATGGTTTACTTCTCTAGAATTACGTAAGAATTTTTCGCTCCTGGAATTGAGCCACTTACCAACAGCAGATTCTGCTCAGGAAAGATTTTTAGAACGCGTAAGTTAACCATCTTAACTCTACGGCCACCAGTTCTGCCGGCCATGCGCTGTCCTTTGAATACCCGAGAGGGGAAAGAACACGCACCAATTGAACCTGGCGCACGCAGACGGTTGTGCTGACCGTGGGTCGCTTCACCTACACCGGAAAATCCATGGCGTTTCACAACACCCTGAAATCCTTTGCCTTTTGATGTGCCAATGGCATCTACGAAATCGCCTTCGATGAATACCTCACCGGCTTTGATCTCGTTTCCAATCGCCACTCCTCCCTCAAACTCCACCCGGAAGTCGCGGAATTCAACCACTTTACGCTTTGGTGTGGTCTTGGCCTTTGCAAAGTGTCCGGCCAGCGCTTTGCTTGTATGCTTTTCTTTGCGCTCGCCGTAAGCCAACTGTACGGCCCGATAGCCATCAGTTTCTTCATCTTTTACTTGCGTTACCACGCAAGGACCAGCCTCCACTACTGTGCATGCGACATTTTGTCCATCGGCACTGAAGATGCTAGTCATCCCGATTTTTTTTCCGATTATACCAGACATTTTATCTGTTAGTTTACCTTGAAGCTGCGTACTATTTGCGCAACTTACTTTTCATAAAGGACTGCAAAGTTATAAAAAAAGTTTACAAGTAAAATCTTGTTCCACAATTTATCCCCTGCGCTAAAACAAAAAAGAACCAACTTCCGCTGCCGGCAAGTTGGTTCTTTTGTAAACGTGCGGTGTTATCACACTTTGATCTCTACATCTACACCACTGGGTAGTTCAAGCTTCATCAGGGCATCTACGGTTTTGGCACTTGTAGAATAAATATCTACCAGGCGCTTGTAGGTGCACAGCTGGAATTGCTCCCGAGACTTCTTGTTTACGTGGGGAGAACGAAGAACAGTGAAGATTTCCTTCTCTGTGGGCAAAGGGATAGGACCATTTACCACAGCTCCGGTAGCTTTTACCGCCCGTACGATCTTCTCAGACGATTTGTCTACCAGGTTGTGATCGTATGATTTTAACTTTATGCGAATTTTCTGGTTCATACCCTTTTATTTTACGGCCTCACCTTTAGTTTTTGCGATTACCTGCTCAGCAATGTTATTTGGTACCTGCTCATAGTGATCGAAGGTCAGTGTTGCTGCTGCACGTCCGGATGTAATGGTACGCAGGTCCGTTACATACCCAAACAGTTCAGAAAGCGGCACATTGGCTCTGATCACCTGTGCATTGCCTTTGCCTTCCATACCCTTCATGATACCGCGGCGACGGTTCAGGTCACCTGTTACAGGACCGGTGTACTCGTCTGGCGTTACCACCTCTACGGACATGATCGGCTCCAGAATGATGGGCTTACATTTCTTTGCTGCTTCCTTGTACCCAAGGCGTGCAGCCATTTCAAATGACAGCGCATCGGAGTCTACATCGTGGTATGATCCGTGGAACAGACGAACTTTCATCTGCTCAATGGGGAAGCCGGCCAGCGGACCATTTTTCATGGCACCTTCAAAGCCTTTCTGAATAGCCGGGATGAATTCTTTTGGAATTACACCACCCACTACGGCATTCACAAACTGCAGACCGTTCTTGACAGTTTTAGGATCGGCATCTGCATCGATTGGGCCCATTTCGAACACAATATCTGCAAATTTACCTTTACCACCCGTTTGCTTCTTGTATACCTCTTTGTGCTCGGTATTAGCTGTGATAGCTTCTTTGTAGGCTACCTGAGGAGCACCCTGGTTGATCTCTACCTTGAACTCACGACGCATACGGTCAATGATAATCTCAAGGTGAAGCTCGCCCATTCCTCTGAGGATGGTCTGACCCGTTTCATGGTCAGTATGCACCTGTAGGGTTGGATCTTCTTCGATCAGTTTGGCAATGGCCATACCCAGCTTATCCACATCGGCCTGTTTCTTAGGCTCGATGGCATACCCAATTACGGGCTCTGGGAATACCATGGATTCAAGTACGATCTTGTTCTTCTCATCACAGAGGGTATCCCCTGTTTTGATATCCTTAAAGCCTACTACCGCCCCAATGTCACCAGCGCCCAGACGCTCGATCTGGTTTTGCTTGTTGGCGTGCATCTGGAAGATACGGGAGATACGCTCTTTGCTTTCCGAACGGCTGTTGTACACGTATGAGCCAGACTCCAATACACCAGAATAGGCGCGGATGAAGCACAGACGTCCTACATAGGGGTCGGTTGCAATTTTGAATGCCAGTGCTGCGAAAGGCTCAGACTCACTTGGCTTACGTGCCACTTCGGCACCGGTATCAGGATGCGTTCCTTTGATGCTTTCTTTATCAAGCGGAGACGGACACAGGGCCATTACATAGTCCAGCATGGTCTGTACCCCTTTGTTCTTGAAGGAAGAACCACACAGCATGGGCACAATGGCCATGTCGATGGTTGCGGCACGAAGGGCAGCCAGGATCTCATCTTCGGTGATCGAGTTTGGATCCTCGAAGTATTTTTCCATCAGCGTCTCGTCATACTCGGCCACTGCTTCCAGCAGTTTCTCCCGGTACTCCTGCGCTTCTTCCATCATATCGTCCGGAATGGGCACTTCGGTAAAGGTCATGCCTTTATCTTCCTCATTCCAGATAATGCCGCGGAAGTTTACCAGGTCTACTACGCCTTTGAAATTTTCTTCAGCACCAATGGGAAGCTGCAGGGGTACTGCATTGCTGCCCAGCATTTCTTTAACCTGCTTGCAAACACCAAGGAAATCGGCGCCTGAACGGTCCATTTTGTTTACGAAACCAATACGGGCCACATTGTAGTTGTTGGCCAGTCGCCAGTTTGTTTCTGACTGCGGCTCTACCCCATCAACGGCGCTAAACAAGAATACCAGACCATCCAGTACCCGCAGTGAACGGTTTACCTCTACGGTAAAGTCCACGTGGCCCGGAGTGTCAATGATGTTGATGTGGTACTTTTGGTTTCTGTAGTTCCAGTTTACAGTTGTAGCAGCTGAGGTAATGGTAATGCCCCGCTCCTGCTCCTGCTCCATCCAGTCCATGGTGGCAGCACCATCATGAACCTCACCAATCTTGTGGCTTACACCCGCATAATACAGAATACGCTCCGTAGTGGTCGTTTTACCTGCATCAATGTGAGCGGCAATGCCTATATTTCTAGTATATTTTAAATCGCGTGCCATTTTTTAGAATCTAAAGTGCGAGAATGCTTTGTTCGCCTCAGCCATACGGTGAGTATCGTCTTTCTTCTTGATAGCAGCACCTTCACCCTTAGATGCAGAAATGATTTCTCCAGCCAGTTTCTCCATCATGGTTTTTTCACCACGATTACGGGCATAGGAAATGAGCCACTTGATCCCCAGCGAAGTTTTGCGTTCAGGTCGCACCTCCATAGGCACCTGGAATGTTGCACCACCCACACGACGGCTTTTCACCTCTACGCTTGGCATAACATTGTTCAGTGCCTTACGCCAGGTTTCGAGACCATTCTCGCCAGTCTTAGTTTCTACCAGCGCCACGGCGTTGTAGAAAATGTCATAGGCAATACTCTTCTTACCGTCTACCATCATGTAGTTCACAAATTTGGATACCATGGTATCGCCAAATTTGGGATCCGGCAGAATATATCTCTTTTTAGGCTTACTTTTTCTCATTGTCTTTTATACTCTGTGATTAGCTTTTCGCTTTCGGTCTTTTTGCACCGTATTTAGAGCGAGCCTGCAGACGACCGTTTACGCCGGCTGTATCCAGGGCACCCCTGATGATGTGATAACGTACACCCGGAAGGTCCTTTACACGACCACCGCGGATCAGCACGATGGAGTGCTCCTGCAGGTTGTGTCCCTCGCCTGGAATGTATGCGTTTACCTCTTTACCGTTGGTAAGGCGTACACGCGCTACTTTACGCATGGCTGAGTTAGGCTTCTTTGGTGTAGTGGTGTACACGCGGGTACACACGCCACGACGCTGTGGACAAGAATCCAGCGCCGGAGATTTTGATTTTGAGGTCAGTTTCTTTCTGCCCTTTCTTACTAATTGCTGAATAGTAGGCATCTAATTACCTTGTTTAGCTACTTCTCCTATTGGATTTTCGGACTGCAAAACTATAAAAATAGTACACACATTCCAAACGGATGTGTGTACTATTTTAAATCTACTGATTTTGAGGCACTATGCTTCGCCTATGGTACCAAAGTTGATGGGGAACCGAACCTGCTCCTCATCTGCCTGCTTGATATCGCCAAAGCTGTTTTCATACTTCTGAATGTTGTCATTCAGGGCCTGCAGCAGCCGCTTGGCATGCTCGGGTGTTAAGATCACCCGTGCTTTTACCTTAGCTTTTGGTACCCCGGGCATAAGCCGGATAAAATCGATTACAAACTCCGAGTTGGAGTGGGCCACCATGGCCAGATTGGAATATACCCCCTCAGCAATGTCTTCGGTCAGCTCAATATTGATCTGATGCGACTTTGCCGGTTTTTTAGGATCCTGATCTGCCATAGATTGTCTTATCTCGATTCCAGTTGACGTTCATGGGCAACGGCAGGCGCTTCTTCCTGAGTTGCTTTCACACGCTCATATTCTTCTTCTGAGTACACCAGCACGCGGTTGAACTCGCGCATGCCAGTACCGGCCGGGATCAGGTGACCTACGATCACGTTTTCTTTCAGGCCCATCAGGTAATCGGCCTTACCACGGATCGAAGCCTCGCTCAGTACTTTGGTGGTCTCCTGGAAGGAGGCTGCTGAGATAAAGCTTTCGGTACCAAGTGAGGCTTGTGTGATACCCTGCAGGGTTGGCTGCGATACGGCAGGCTGTGCATCCCGCACTTCTACCAGCTTCTGGTCATTGCGCTTTAACTTGGAGTTCTCTTCCCGCAGGCGGCGTGCATTAAGGATCATGCCGGGTCGTACGCTGGTTGAATCGCCAGCATCTACCACTACTTTCATGTCCAGAATGCCGTCATTCTCTTCAAAGAACGCAAAGCGGTCTACCAGTTGGTTTGGCAGGAAGCTGGTATCCCCCGGATCCACTACATATACTTTCTGCATCATCTGGCGTACGATCACTTCAATGTGCTTGTCGTTGATCTTTACACCCTGCAGGCGGTATACTTCCTGAATCTCATTTACCAGGTACTCCTGTACTGCGGTGGGTCCTTTGATGTTCAGGATATCGGCAGGCGTAACGGCTCCGTCAGACAGCGGAATGCCAGCACGCACAAAGTCATTGTCCTGAACCAGAATGTGCTTGGACAGGGGCACCAGGTAGCGTTTCTTCACGCCGTCTTTCGATTCGATGAAGATCTCGCGGTTACCACGCTTGATGGAACCATACGTTACTACCCCATCAATCTCAGACACTACCGCCGGGTTAGACGGGTTACGGGCTTCAAAGAGTTCCGTTACCCGTGGCAGACCACCGGTAATGTCGCGCGATTTACCCATGGTACGGGGTATTTTGGCCAGTACCTGTCCTTTTTCACTTTATCGCCCTGGTCTACCACCAGGTGAGCACCTACAGGAATGTTGTATCCCTTGGTTGTATCGGCATTGCCGGTATTTACAACGATGGCCGGGTTCTTGGCTTTGTCTTTCGTTTCCACGATCACTTTTTCACGGTGACCGGTTTGTTCGTCAGACTCCTCGCGGTAGGTAATGCCTTCTTCGATGGCGTCGAATTCAATCTTACCATCCAGCTCAGACATGATCACCGCATTGTAGGGATCCCAGAAGCAGATCTGATCGCCTTTGGCCACCTTGGCACCGTCTTTCACGGCCAGGAAGGCGCCATAGGGCACGTGGTTTGAAATCAGTACCTTGCCTGATTTCTCGTCCACGATCTGAATCTCACCGGAACGGCCCATTACCACGGTAATGTTCTCGCCTTCATCGTTGGTGGTATTGATGGTGCGCAGCTCTTCAAAGCGGATGGTACCATCAAATTTGGCCCGGATCTGGGCTTCTACTGCAATGTTAGAGGCCGTACCACCTACGTGGAAGGTACGAAGCGTAAGCTGTGTACCCGGCTCACCGATAGACTGGGCAGCAATCACCCCTACAGCCTCGCCACGCTGTACCATACGGCCGGAGGCCAGGTTGCGTCCGTAGCACTTGGCGCAAATACCCTGACGGGTTTCGCAGGTAAGGGCAGAGCGAATCTCTACTTCCTCAACAGCCGTCTCATCAATGCGGGCAGCAAGTTCTTCTGTAACTTCCTGTCCGGCTTCTACGATCAGCTCGTCTGTAATAGGGTCATATACATCATGTACGGTTACACGGCCCAGGATACGCTCGCTTAGGGGTTCAACGATATCTTCGTTGTCTTTCAGCGCTGTTACGGTAATGCCCCGCAGGGTACCGCAGTCAGGCTCATTCACCACTACGTCCTGCGCTACGTCTACCAGACGGCGGGTCAGGTAACCGGCATCCGCCGTTTTAAGGGCGGTATCGGCCAAACCTTTACGGGCACCGTGGGTAGAGATAAAGTACTCGATTACGTCCAGACCTTCTTTAAAGTTAGAAAGAATGGGGTTTTCGATAATCTCACCAACAGAACCCTGCAGGTTTTTCTGTGGCTTGGCCATCAGACCCCGCATACCCCCCAGCTGACGAATCTGCTCTCTGGAACCACGGGCGCCGGAGTGCATCATCATAAAGATGGAGTTGAAGCCCTGGCGGTCATCTTCCATCTGCTGCATCAGGCGGGCGGTCAGTTGCGAGTTCACCCGGGTCCAGATGTCAATTACCTGGTTGTAACGTTCGTTATCGGTAATCAGACCCATCAGGTAGTTGTTCCATACGGTGTCAACTTCCTCTTTGGCCTGATCGATCATCAGGTCCTTATTCTCAGGCACCAGGATGTCGCCCAGCCCCATGGACAGACCACCACGGTACGCACTCTGGAAACCAAGTTCCTTGATGTCGTCCAGGAAGTGGGCCGTGCGAGCCATACCAACTACCTTAAATACCTGCGATATGATCTGCTGCAGTTTTTTCTTGGTCAGCAGCTCATCTACATAGCCCACCTCTTCCGGCACGTGCTGGTTGAACAGGACCCGACCGGCTACGGTCTCGATCATTTTCTCTTCCAGCTCGCCGGTCTCCGGGTTACGCACCTTGGTTTTCACAAAGATGTAGGCATGCTTGCTCAGGCGTTTCTCATTCAGCGCAATGATCACTTCTTCTGCTGAATAGAAGCGCATGCCCTCCCCTTTCTCAGGGTTTCCTTCAGTACCGCGGCGACCTTTGGTCACATAGTACAGACCCAACACCATGTCCTGAGACGGTACCGCAATGGGGGCGCCGTTGGCAGGGTTCAGGATGTTGTGCGAGGCCAGCATCAGGATAGAGGCTTCCAGAATAGCCTCGTGCCCCAGGGGCACGTGTACCGCCATCTGGTCACCGTCAAAGTCAGCGTTAAAGGCTGTACACACAAGGGGGTGCAGCTGAATCGCTTTCCCTTCGATCAGTTTGGGCTGGAAGGCCTGAATACCCAGACGGTGAAGGGTTGGGGCCCGGTTGAGGAGCACAGGGTGGCCCTTCAGCACGTTCTCCAGAATATCCCACACCACCGGATCTTTGCGGTCTACTATTTTCTTGGCTGATTTTACGGTCTTTACGATGCCGCGCTCAATCAGCTTGCGAATAATAAAGGGTTTGAAAAGCTCGGCTGCCATGTTCTTGGGCAGACCGCACTCATGCAGCTTCAGCTCGGGACCTACCACAATTACCGAACGACCGGAGTAGTCTACCCGCTTACCCAGAAGGTTCTGGCGGAAACGACCCTGCTTGCCTTTCAGCATGTCGGACAGCGACTTCAGCGCACGGTTTCCGTCGGAACGTACCGCGTTTACCTTACGGCTGTTGTCGAAGAGCGAGTCTACCGCTTCCTGCAGCATCCGCTTTTCGTTCCGCAGAATTACCTCAGGGGCCTTGATATCGATCAGGCGCTTGAGGCGGTTGTTGCGGATGATTACGCGGCGGTACAGGTCATTGAGATCAGAGGTGGCAAAGCGGCCACCATCCAGGGGTACCAGCGGACGAAGCTCCGGTGGAATTACCGGTACCATTTTGATCACCATCCACTCAGGGCGGTTCTCGATACGGGTATTGGCATCGCGGAAGGCCTCTACAACTTTCAGGCGCTTGAGGGCCTCGGCTTTCCGCTGTTGCGAAGAGTCGGTAGCGGCCTGGTGGCGCAGATCGTACGAGAGTTCATCCAGCTGGGTACGAGACAGCAGCATTTCCAGCGCTTCAGCACCCATTTTGGCGATGAACTTCATCGGGTCGCTGTCGTCCAGCATCTGGTTTTCCCGGGGCAGCTTGTCGATGATGTCCAGGTACTCATCCTCAGTGAGGAAGTCCATGGTATTTACGCCATCTTCTGCCTTGATACCGGGCTGAATTACTACATAGCGTTCGTAGTAAATAACCTGATCCAGCTTTTTGGTGGGCAGGCCCAGCAGGTAGCCAATTTTATTGGGAAGCGAACGGAAGTACCAGATATGGGCTACCGGAACTACCAGTTCAATGTGGCCCATGCGCTCCCGACGCACTTTTTTCTCGGTCACCTCTACGCCACAGCGGTCGCAGATAATGCCTTTATAACGTATACGCTTGTATTTACCGCAATGACATTCCCAATCCTTTACCGGACCGAAGATACGCTCGCAGAAAAGACCACCCATCTCCGGCTTGTAGGTCCGGTAGTTGATGGTTTCTGGTTGCGTTACTTCACCATGGGAGCTCTCCAGAATAGATTCCGGTGAGGCCAGGCTGATGGTAACTTTTGAGAAGTCTATGTTAAGCTTTTTATTTTTTCGAAATGCCATACCGATGATTATTGAATCGTTGTTTAGCGGCCTGTATAGGCGTGATCGACGCGCGTAAGTTCCTAAAGGGGGCTATCAGGCCCCCCTTTAGTACTTATAGGTTAGTCCATCGTAATTTCAAGTGCAAGGCCACGAAGCTCGTGTACCAGTACATTGAAGGACTCCGGAATATTAGGACGTGGCATATTCTCGCCTTTTACAATGGCTTCGTATGCTTTGGCACGGCCTACAACGTCGTCTGATTTTACCGTCAGGATCTCCTGCAGGATGTTGGCTGCACCGAAAGCTTCCAGTGCCCACACCTCCATCTCTCCAAAACGCTGACCACCAAACTGGGCTTTACCACCCAGCGGCTGCTGCGTAATGAGCGAGTATGGTCCGATAGAACGGGCGTGCATCTTGTCATCCACCAGGTGACCCAGTTTCAGCATGTAGATAACCCCTACGGTTACTGGCTGGTCGAACATTTCGCCTGTACGGCCATCCATCAGGTAGGCACGGCCGTATTCCGGAACATTGGCGGCTTTGAGCTCGGCAGCTACCTCTTCCATGGAAGCTCCATCGAAGATAGGCGTAGCATATTTGCGGCCCAGTTCCAGACCTGCCCAACCCAGTACGGTTTCGTAGATCTGGCCAATGTTCATCCGCGAAGGTACCCCCAGCGGGTTCAGTACAATGTCCATTGGGGTGCCGTCTGGCAGGAATGGCATGTCTTCGGCCCGCACGATCTTGGCTACTACCCCTTTGTTACCGTGGCGACCAGCCATTTTGTCTCCCACCTTCAGCTTGCGCTTCTTGGCAATGTAGACTTTGGCCAGCTGTACGATACCGGCAGGCAGCTCATCTCCTACTTCCAGCGTAAAGCGGTTACGCTTGAAGTGGGCGGTGATCTCGTTGCGGCGGCGGTTATAGTTCTTCACCAGTTGCTGAACCAGTCCGTTGGTGTGCTGGTCTTCTGTCCAGGCTTCCAGGTTCAGGTCGGCAATCATGTTTACTTCTTCCGGCACGGCATAGGTGCTCTCATCCCGGTAGATGTTCTTCTCTGGGAAGAGGTTGTTCTCAATGTTCTGACGGCCGAATTTCACGCCTTTCGACATTACTTCGTCGCCAAAACGGTGGCGGATGCCCTGAGAGGTTTTGCCATCCAGCAGCTGCACCAGCTTGTTGATCATTTTGGCACGCAGGCCAAGCAGGTCTTTGCTGTAGCGGGCTTTCAGGTTGTCTACCTCCTTCTTGGCACGGGCCCGAGAGTCCTTATCCCGCTTGGGGCGAGAGAACAGCTTGGTCTCGATGACCACACCGGTCAGCGATGGGGGCGCTTTCATGGAGGCATCCTTCACATCACCGGCTTTGTCACCAAAGATGGCGCGCAGCAGTTTTTCTTCCGGTGTAGGATCGGTCTCCCCTTTCGGAGTGATCTTACCAATCAGGATATCCCCTTCCCGTACTTCGGCTCCAATGCGGATAATGCCATTCTCATCCAGGTTGCGTACGGCTTCTTCACTTACGTTTGGAATTTCAGAGGTCAGTTCTTCTTCACCACGCTTGGTGTCCCGAACTTCCATCTCAAATTCTTCTACGTGGATAGAGGTGAAGATATCTTCCCGTACTACCCGCTCAGAGATTACAATGGCATCCTCAAAGTTGTACCCCTGCCATGGCATGAAGGCCACGCGCATGTTGCGGCCCAGGGCCAGCTCTCCCCCTTCGGTTGCATAGCCCTCGCACAGAATCTGTCCTTTGGTAACCCGCTCGCCTTTGTATACCATTGGCTTGAGGTTAATGCAGGTGTCCTGGTTGGTGCGGCGGAACTTGGTAAGGGTATGGGTGATGATATCATCGTTAAAGGCTACCAGTTTCTGCTCATCGGTTTTATCGTAGCGGATCTGAATCTGGGTAGAATCTACAAATACGACCTCCCCATCATCTTCGGCTACAATCAGGGCCCGTGAGTCAGCGGCTACACGGCCTTCCAGACCGGTGCCCACAATGGGGGCCTCGGGCCGAAGCAGCGGTACCGCCTGGCGTTGCATGTTTGATCCCATCAGGGCACGGTTGGCATCGTCATGCTCCAGGAATGGAATCAGCGAGGCGGCAACCGATACAATCTGGTTGGGGGCAATGTCCATATAGCTCAGCTGATCTGGCTCCAGCACAGGGAAGTCCCCTTCGTAGCGTGCTTTTACCCGATCATTGATGTATTTCCCCTGATCATCGATAGGCGCATTGGCCTGGGCGATGTTATGGGTATCTTCTTCTTCGGCTGTGAGGAACACCACATCTTTACTAACAACCCCTTCCTTCACCTTGCGGTAAGGGGTTTCGATAAAGCCCATGTGGTTTACCTTTGCATGTACACACAGTGACGAGATCAGACCAATGTTTGGTCCCTCAGGCGTTTCAATGGTGCACAGGCGGCCGTAGTGCGTATAGTGTACGTCCCGTACCTCAAAGCCGGCACGCTCGCGGCTCAGACCGCCAGGTCCCAGGGCCGACATACGACGCTTGTGCGTTACCTCGGCAAGGGGGTTGGTCTGGTCCATGAACTGGCTCAGCTGGTTGGTACCAAAGAAGCTATTGATCACAGAAGACAGTGTACGGGCGTTGATCAGGTCAACGGGTTTAAAGTCTTCGTTATCGCGCACGTTCATCCGCTCCTTGATGGTGCGGCTCATACGGGCAAGGCCTACACCAAACTGGGCATAGAGCTGCTCCCCTACGGTACGTACCCGGCGGTTGCTCAGGTGGTCAATATCGTCCACCACAGCGCGCGAGTTGATCAGCGTAATCAGGTACTTCACGATGCTGATGATGTCTTCAGTCGTCAGTACCTTCACATCGGCTTCGATGTTCAGACCAAGTTTTTTGTTGATCCGGTAGCGGCCTACTTCACCCAGGTCATACCGCTTATCCGAGAAGAACAGGCTGTGAATGATATCACGGGCGGTCTGCTCATCGGGCGCCTCGGTGTTCCGAAGCTGGCGGTAGATCTGCTCTACGGCTTCCTTCTCAGAGTTAGAGTTATCTTTCTGAAGGGTGTTGTAGATAATGGTGTAGTCGTTCACATTCACATCTTCCCGGTGCAGGATGATGGAATCGGCACCTGAATCCAGTATGGTTTCAATGTCGTCCTGGGTGATGAGCGAGTCACGCTCAAGAAGTACCTCGTTCCGGTCAATGGACACCACCTCACCGGTATCTTCATCTACGAAGTCTTCCGTCCAGGTACGCAGCACCCGGGCAGCCAGGCGGCGGCCCACAACCTTCTTCAGGTTCGTTTTGTTATTCTGTACCTCTTCGCTCAGGCCAAAGAGGTCAAGGATTTGTTTATCTGTACCGTATCCGATAGCACGCAACAGGGTTGTTACCGGGAATTTCTTCTTCCGGTCGATGTAGGCATACATCACGTTGTTAACGTCTGTTGCAAACTCTATCCAGGAACCTTTAAAGGGGATAATCCTGGCCGAGTAAAGCTTGGTACCGTTGGTGTGCTTGCTTTGGGCAAAGAACACGCCGGGTGAGCGGTGCAGCTGCGATACAATAACACGTTCAGCTCCATTGATCACAAAGGAGCCTTTTTCGGTCATGTAGGGGATATTGCCAAGGAAAACTTCCTGCTCGATGGTTTCGAAATCTTCGTTTTCCTCGTCGTTGCAGCGCAGGCGCAATTTGGCCTTAAGCGGAACGGAATAGGTAAGCCCGCGATCGATACACTCCTCCACAGTGTACTTAGGCGGATCAAGCATGTAATCAACAAACTCCAGCACGAAATTTTCGCGGGAGTCTGAAATGGGAAAATTCTCCATAAACACCTTGTACAAGCCTTCTTGCGTACGCTTGTCGGCAGGTGTTTCCAATTGAAGAAAGTCCATGTACGACTGTAGTTGCACATCCAGAAAGTCTGGATAGTCAAGTACCGTCTTAATGGAGGCAAAATTTATCCGTTCGTTGTTTTTTGTATTTGCCAAGACTGTTGAACTTTTAGTACCCAAAATAAACCGGCTATTGGTAAGAACTGAGGCCTGAAAAGATTAGTTCATGCTAGCTCTATCAGGAACAGGTACAAACAGGAAAAGACCTGACTTATCGTCAGGCCTAATAATGTAGGTCGGACCGTATTAACAGGTCCATGTGATTACTTCAGTTCTACTTCAGCTCCGGCTTCTTCAAGTTGTTTTTTCAGGCCTTCAGCTTCGTCTTTACCGATGCCTTCTTTGATTGCTTTAGGAGCGTTGTCAACTACGTCTTTCGCCTCTTTCAGACCAAGACCAGTCAGTTCTTTCACAAGTTTAACTACTGCAAGTTTCGCTGCACCAGCTGACTTCAGAATTACGTCGAACTCAGTTTTCTCTGCAGGAGCGGCGGCTTCAGCACCACCACCAGCTGCGGCTGCGGGAGCGGCGGCAGCAGCAGGCTCAATACCGTACTCGTCCTTAAGAATAGTTGCCAACTCGTTAACTTCTTTAACGGTTAGATTAACTAGCTGCTCTGCAAACGCTTTAAGATCTGCCATTTTAGATTACCTTTTAAAATTGATTGTTACTACCTGATTATTCTTTTTCGGAAAGGGTTTTAACTACCCCTGCGATAATGTGCTTGCCGCTGTTAAGCGCGCCCAGTACATTTTGTACAGGAGAATTAAGAAGCCCGATGATTTCGCCAATAAGCTCTTGTTTAGACTTAAGCTTGCTTAGCGTATCCAGTTGATCTGCACCTATGAAAAGATCGGAGTCGATGGAAGCGCCCTTAAAGGTGAGTTTCTTACTGTGCTTTTTTTGGAAATCCTGAATCAGCTTGGCCGGCGCGTTGGCGTTCTCCTTAGAGAACAGCACGCCTGAAAAGCCTTTCAGTACTTTTTCGTTCAGCCCTGAGAAATCGGCATCCAGATCCTCCAGCGCTTTGGCGATGAAGGTATTTTTGATTACGCGGTACTCAAGGCCGCTCTGGAAGCAAATACGACGCAGAGCGTTTACTTCCGCTACCGTCATCCCAGTTGCATCGGTGATGTAAAAGTGGGTGTTCGAGCGGAATTTATCTTTTAGATCCTCAAGGATCACTGCTTTTTCTTCTCTGGTCATGATATTACAATCCTGCTAAAGAACTTTTATCTACGGTTATACCTGGGCTCATGGTGCTTGAGATGTGAATGCTCTTCACATAGGTACCTTTGGCTGAAGAAGGCTTCAGACGGGCTATGGTGTTCAGCATTTCTTTCACATTGTCCATGATCTTATCGGGCGTGAAGGACACCTTGCCAATGCTGGCGTGTACGATGCCGTATTTATCCACTTTGAAGTCGATCTTACCCTGCTTCACTTCTTTTACCGCTTTGGCAACGTCCATGGTTACAGTACCCGATTTTGGGTTTGGCATCAGACCGCGTGGTCCCAGTACCCGCCCCAGCTTACCCACCTTGGCCATTACGGTAGGCATGGTAATGATCACATCAATATCGGTCCAGCCACCTTCAATTTTGGAGATGAACTCGTCCAGGCCTACAAAATCGGCGCCGGCTTCTTTGGCTTCGGCTTCTTTATCAGGTGTAACCAGTGCCAGTACGCGCACTTCTTTACCGGTACCATGGGGCAGCGATACTACGCCACGCACCATCTGGTCGGCTTTACGGGGGTCTACACCCAGGCGAACGTCCAGGTCTACAGAGGCATCAAACTTGGTAAAGGTGATTTCTTTTACCAGCTGTGCAGCTTCTTCCAGCGTATACGCTTTTTGGCTATCCAGTTTGCTAAGCGCAGCCTTTTGGTTTTTTGTTAACTTTGCCATACTACTTACGCGTTATCCCAAGGGGCCTGACCTGAAACAGTTATTCCCATACTTCTTGCAGTGCCGGCAACCATGCGCATGGCTGCATTGAGCTCAAATGCGTTGAGGTCGGGCATTTTGGTTTCTGCAATGGTGCGCACCTGATCCCAGGATACACTGCCTACCTTGATCCGGTTAGGCTCAGCGGAACCGCCTTTTTTCTTGATTGCATCCATCAGCAGCACGGCTGCCGGAGGGGTTTTTACAACAAATTCAAAAGACTTGTCAGAATATACGGTAATCACTACCGGTAAAACCTGACCCATTTTGTCTTGGGTTCTTGCATTAAACTGCTTACAGAACTCCATGATGTTAAGGCCCTTGCTACCTAGTGCCGGACCAATTGGAGGTGAGGGGTTGGCCTGGCCACCCTTTACCTGCAGTTTAACGTAACCCGTTACTTCCTTAGCCATCTTGCTATTCTTGTTTTTCTACTTGCATGTAATTTAACTCTACCGGAGTATTGCGGCCGAAGATCTTAACCATAACGTTAAGCTTTTTGCGTTCTTCAAACACTTCTTCGACAGTCCCGGTGAAACCACTGAAGGGGCCATCCATAACTTTGACCGTTTCCCCAACTATGAACGGTGTTTCGAGTTTTTCTCCTGCAACTGCTTCTTCATCTACTTTGCCCAGAATCCGATTGATCTCAGACTGGCGCAAGGGTACAGGGGTCTTTTGCTGGCCTTCACCAGCGCCCAGGAAGCCGATCACCCCCGGAATGCTGTTGATCACATGCAATACCTCGCCATTGCTCAGATCTGCTGAAACGATAACGTAGCCCGGAAAGTAATTACGCTCCCGCACTCGTTTTTTGCCGTTGCGCATCTCATATACTTTCTCTGAGGGGATAAGGACCTGGGGAACTTCTTCCTGCATACCTTGTCTGGAAATCTCATTATCCAGATAGGTCTTGGCTTTTTTCTCCTGCCCACTTACCACCCGCAGCACGTACCATTTTAGTTCGCTCATCTGCCGGACTTTATAGTTTAAAAAGCGTCGTAGAACCAGCCCAGCGCTCCATCGAACGCCAGGTCGATTAACCCAATCACTATGGCGAAGATCAGCGAGGCAACCAGTACCAGCACAGAACTACGTTGTAATTCGCCATATCGAGGCCAGGTTACCTTGTGCTTCATCTCTTCATAAGACTCCTGCACAAATAATTTCAGCTTTTCCATCGCTTTCGGATTTTTGCACGGGTGGTAGGGCTCGAACCTACAACCTACGGTTTTGGAGACCGCCACTCTACCAGTTGAGCTACACCCGTGTGCACCCTTTTCTTCAAAGGGAGTGCAAAGATAAGTAGATAGATAGACAAATAAAAGCGTTCCGAAGTAAATTCGGAACGCCTTCTATTTTCTAACTAATTATTAGTCAAGGATTTCAGTTACCTGACCTGATCCTACGGTACGGCCACCTTCGCGAATCGCAAAGCGCAGACCTTTTTCCATAGCGATCGGCTGGATCAGCTCAACGTCAATTGATACGTTGTCACCAGGCATAACCATTTCCACACCTTCAGCCAGACGAATCTCACCAGTTACGTCCGTAGTACGGAAGTAAAACTGAGGACGGTACTTGGTGAAGAATGGCGTGTGACGACCACCTTCTTCTTTTGAAAGAACGTAGATCTCAGCCTTGAACTTCTTGTGAGGGGTTACTGACTTAGGCTTGCAGATAACCATACCACGACGGATCTGCTCTTTGTCGATACCACGCAGCAGGATACCTACGTTGTCACCGGCTTCACCACGGTCAAGGATCTTGCGGAACATCTCAACACCCGTTACGGTAGAGGTCAGTTTCTCAGCACCCATACCCAGGATCTCAACAGGCTCGCCTGAGTTGATCACACCACGCTCGATACGGCCGGTGGCTACAGTACCACGACCTGTGATCGAGAATACGTCCTCGATAGGCATCAGGAAAGGCTGGTCGGTCAGACGAGTAGGCTCAGGGATGTACTCATCAACAGCGTTCATCAGTTCTTCGATCTTCGCTACCCACTGTGCGTCGCCGTTAAGGCCGCCCAGAGCAGAACCTTTGATAACCGGGATATCGTCGCCAGGGAAGCTGTAGTCGCTCAGCAGTTCGCGTACTTCCATCTCTACCAGCTCAAGCAGCTCCTCGTCATCAACAAGGTCTACTTTGTTCATGAACACTACCAGGGCAGGTACACCTACCTGACGAGACAGCAGGATGTGCTCCCGGGTCTGTGGCATTGGGCCGTCAGTTGCCGCTACTACAAGAATAGCACCGTCCATCTGCGCAGCACCGGTAATCATGTTTTTCACATAGTCGGCGTGGCCTGGGCAGTCAACGTGCGCGTAGTGACGCTTGCTGGTTTCATACTCCACGTGTGAAGTATTGATGGTAATACCACGCTCTTTTTCTTCAGGAGCGTTGTCAATAGACGAGAAGTCGCGCATTTTAGCAAGACCTTTCTCGGCCAGAACTTTAGTGATCGCTGCAGTTAAGGTGGTTTTACCGTGGTCCACGTGGCCGATAGTGCCTATGTTTACGTGGGGCTTCGACCGGTTAAAGGTTTCCTTAGCCATACTTGAAAATCCCTCGGTTTAGTTACGAATGATAGTTGAATAAAAATTACTGGAGCCAAGAAGGGGACTTGAACCCCCGACCTCTCCCTTACCAAGGGAGTGCTCTACCACTGAGCTATCTCGGCGTATACCTAATCAAATTGCTCCGATCAGATACCTTAAACATTTCCTCAGATCCCTTCCGGATCCGATAAGCGAGCGGGAGACGAGGCTCGAACCCGCGACCTATAGCTTGGAAGGCTATCGCTCTACCAACTGAGCTACTCCCGCTTATTGTTCCGCAAACAAAAGCACTTTCTTCTACTTTTTCAAGCAAACCACGTACTTTCACTTGGTGGGGAGAGCAGGATTCGAACCTGCGAAGTCGTAAGACAACGGATTTACAGTCCGTCCCATTTGGCCGCTCTGGAATCTCCCCCAATGGAATTGCCCGGATTCTCTACCCAACCGTTTTGGTAGCTGAGTTTTAAATTCGAGTGTGCAAAATTATATGCTTTTTTATATAAATCAAAACTAGTCCCTAAAAAATTCGCCCTCTCTCCGCTTTAAAAGAAATTTTGATACTCTCTTTTCAATCTGGGGTCCTGCTCCTGCTCGGCAATTTTGCGCAGAAGTGTTTCTCTTTCAGGCAGGCTGGCCTGAATGGCCAGTGCATTGAAGGCCGCCATGCGCACATAATATTTTGCATGGCTGAGGGCTAACTTTTCCAGAAGCTGTGCGCCCTGCACTACCTGCTCCTGAGGAGCAGCCATCAGGTACTGGCCAAAGGTATTCAGAAAGTAGTAGGCGTTAATGCCTTTCTGCCGGGGCAGCTGGCTTACAAACCAGTCGTACCGATTGGTCTGGCCACTGCCTACATAGTATTCGGCAAGGGCAAGGGGTACATCTCCTTCTGTGATGGTCTCTACGCTGCGCAACACCTGATCGATATCCGTGGCATCACTCAGGGCATAGCCATAAACGGCTGCCGTTACCACGGCATAGGAGCGGTCTTCCAGCCCCTTGCGGAAAAGTTCTTTGTAGGCGTTGGGAGCAGAGGCCGCCAGTATGCTCATGGCATCGGCCCGCACCAGCGAGTTTTTATCACTGGCAGCCATTTTGGCAAGCTGGCTGTACACCTGCTGGCTGTCGGCGCCTTCATATTCTTCAAAGGCCGCCAGGGCCGTGCGGCGCATGTAGCTGGAGGTATCGGCCAGTGCTGCTTTCATGAGCTGTAGCGTTTCCGGGCTCCCCTCTTCTGTGAGCTGGGCCAGGGCCTTGTAGCGGCTTATAAAATTCTCGGCCAGGCGGTACTGGTTGCGCAGTTCCTCGGCCGATTTGGTATGGCTGATCTCGGCCAGCAGCTGCTCTTCGGCATCAAAGACTACCAGCTGGGGCTGCTGGCTTGCCGGAAAGCTAAACTCCTGCTGCTGCTTGTCTATCCGGATGGCATAGCGGGTTTTCTGGCCACCGGCCACTACATCCACATACAGGGGAAGTTCATAAAGGGGGGTAGTGGAGAGGTCCTGCTGCTGCTCTACCTGCACTACTACATTCCCTCCCTCCCAGCGGTGGTCTACCTGTAGCACCGGATGGCCACTGGCCAGAAACCACTGGTTAAAGAACCAGTTGAGGTCTTCGCCGGTCACTTCCTCAAAGGCCAGGCGCAGGTCATGCACCTCCACGGGCTGGTACTCATGTTTTTTCAGGAAGCGGTGTAGGGCTGTAAAGAACGCCTCATCTCCTACATATTTGCGCAGCATGTGCAAAATGCGGCTGCCCTTGGCGTAGGTATGGCTATCAAACATGTCTTCCTTATCATCATAATAGAAGCGGATCAGGTCTACCTGCTTTTCGGCGGCTTCCCTGAAATAGGCATCCCCTTCTTTCAGCAGCGTCTCGGCAGCGGCATCCTCTCCCCACTTATACTCCGACCATAGGTATTCGGAATAGGAAGCAAAGGCCTCGTTAAGGGTGAGGTTGGACCAGGATTCTGTTGTCACCAGATCGCCAAACCACTGGTGAAAGAGCTCATGGGCGATGATGTAGTCCCAGTTTTCATCCAGCAGGGAGCGGTCATCTACCTGCAACTCTTCCATAAAAAGGGAGGCGGTGGTGTTTTCCATGGCGCCCGATACATAATCCCGCACCACCACCTGGGCGTATTTGGACCAGGGGTAGGGATAGTCCAGCAGATCGGAGAAGTAGGTGAGCATTTCCGGGGTATTGCCAAAGATGGCTTTGGCGTAGCGCTCGTATTGGGGCTCTACCCAGTACTCTACCGGCAGGCCATTCCAGCTTTCTTCCACCACGGCAAAATCGCCAATGGCCAGCATGAACAGGTAGGGAGCATGAGGTTTGTCCATGCGCCAGTAGTCGGTGCGGGTGCTGTCGTTTACCAGGGAGGATTGTACCAGGATACCGTTGGAGAGGGTCTTGTAGCGGTTGTCTACTGTGATGTAAATTTCCTGGGTGGTTTTCTGGTTGGGGGCGTCAATGGTAGGAAACCATTTTGAGTTAGCCTCGGTCTCTCCCTGTGTCCAGATCTGCCGCGGTTTGCCAGGCTCAGTTCCCAGGGGGTTTATGAAGTAGAGGCCTTTATCGGAGGTGATGGCTTCGCTACCGCCGGCAGGCTGTTCGTTGGGCTTGGCGGTGTATTCAATTTCTACAAAGTACGCTTCATCCCGGCTGTACTCCCTGCCCAGGGCAATGTTGAGCTTGAGGCCATCGTACTCATACTTTAAGGGTTTGTGGCTGCTGCCCTCCAGCAATTGCACACTGTGAATATCAAAGCCTTTGGCATCCAGCACCAGTGTTTGTTGCGGATAAAACCAGGGCCGAAGCTCCAGGGTGGCGGTACCCTTTACATGCTGCTTTTGCCAGTCAAAGGAAACCTGCAGCCGGGTATGCACCAGATCATGCAGGCGGGTAGGCGTTTTCTGATAGTTCTGGAGCCTGGCTTCCAGGCCGGCTGCTTCCTGCGCTGCCGGTGCAGGCAGGTCTATGGGGGGTGGTGCAGTCTCTGGCGATGGGGTAGCCACAGGGGTACTGGTGCGGCAGGAGGCGAATTGAAGCAGCAAAAGTGCTGCTGCCAAAAACTTGCCCGGGGAGCTGTGCAGCATAAAGCTTAAAAATTTTTCTAACTTGAGCCCTACTTTTCAGATATAACCCAATACACATGTATCAGGCCATTGTAAATAACGGAAATGTTTTTCAGATAAGCCAAACCAAAGAAGGCCTCAGCCTGAACGATACTCCCCTGGCATGGGACCTGGCCCCCCTGCCAGGCGGCGGCTTTCACATTCTGGTGGAGGGACGCTCCTACCAGGCCGAGCTGGTAGAGTACCTGCCTGAGGAGAAGGTCTACAGCCTTAAGGTGAATGGCAAAATTCTGCAGGTGAAGGTAAAAGACCGCTACGACCTGCTGCTTGACCAGCTGGGCATGAGCGATCTGGCCAGCAACAAGATCAATCAGGTAAAGGCCCCCATGCCCGGCCTGATCCTGGATATAAAGGTAAGCCCGGGCGATACGGTAAAGAAAGGCGACCCCCTGCTGATTCTGGAGGCCATGAAAATGGAGAATGTTTTAAAAAGTCCGGGTGATGGGCAGGTGCAGTCCATTTTGGTAAAAAAAGGCGAAAGCGTAGAGAAAAATCAGATTCTGATCCAATTTTAAGCCCTTCTTCCGCCGGAATTATCCAAATTCCGGCTCTTTTTTGGGTAGGAAAGGCAGCGGCAGCATGTTATATTTGCGCCGGCATAACCAGCAGCAGCATGAAGTACAAACGCATCTTATTGAAATTAAGCGGAGAGGCCCTGATGGGCAGCCAGCAATTTGGCATTGACCCCCAGCGTCTGGAGCAATACGCCCAGGAAGTGAAGCGGGTAAAAGAATTGGGGGTAGAAGTAGCCATTGTAATTGGTGGCGGCAACATTTACAGGGGTATACAGGCCGAGCGCACCGGCATAGACCGGGTGCAGGGCGATTACATGGGCATGCTGGCTACCGTAATCAATGCCATGGCACTGCAAAGTATTCTGGAAAAGCACGGGATGTTTACCCGTCTGATGTCGGGCTTTAAAATAGAGCAGGTGTGCGAACCCTTTATCCGCCGCCGGGCGGTGCGCCATCTGGAGAAGGGCCGCATTGTGATCTTTGGCGCCGGCATTGGCAACCCTTACTTTACCACCGACTCTACGGCCTCGCTGCGGGCCATAGAAGTAGAGGCCGATGTGGTGCTGAAGGGTACCCGGGTAGATGGCGTCTATACCGCCGATCCGGAAAAAGACCCTACGGCCACCCGCTATACCAACATTTCCTTTCAGGAGGTGTTTGAAAAGGGACTGAACGTAATGGACATGACCGCCATTACCCTCTGCCAGGAAAACAATCTGCCCATTATTGTTTTTGACATGAACAAAACGGGCAATCTCTACAACCTGGTGATGGGCGAAGAGGTAGGCACCCTGATCACCACCAACAAATAAGCGATAAGCACCTAAGGACTTTTTATTTCTGATAAACTTTTAACCTTAATTCCCCATGGAAGAAGAGATCCAGTTAATCCTGGAGGATGCCCGGGACCTGATGCGTAAAGCAGTGGAACACACCACGCATGAACTCACTAAAATCCGGGCGGGTAAGGCACAGCCCTCCATGCTGGATGATATCCGCGTTGATTACTACGGATCCCCTACTCCGGTAAACCAGGTAGCTACCGTAAATACCCCGGATGCCAGAACCATTGTAGTACGGCCGTTTGAAAAGAAAATGCTGGCTGCCATTGAGCGGGCCATCATTAATAGCGACCTGGGCCTCAATCCCCAGAACGATGGGGAGATCATACGCCTGAACCTGCCCCCCCTTACCGAAGAGCGCCGCCAGGGGCTGGTACGGCAGGCCAAAGCCGAGATCGAGCAGGGCAAGATCAGCATCCGCAACATTCGCAAAGATGCCAACAATATGCTCAGCAAGCTGCAGAAAGAAGGTGCCGCCGAAGATGCCATCAAACGTGCCACCGACAATGTGCAGAGCCTCACCGACCAGAATGTAACCAAACTGGACGAGCTCTTTGGCCGCAAGGAAAAAGACATCATGACGGTATAAGCAGACAGCTCTCCTGTCTAAAAAAACAAAAGCCCTTCTGTGCAGCTGCACAGAAGGGCTTTTAGTTAGTAGGGACGCACCTTCTCTTTATTGATAGAAGCGGCGGACCTTGATCTGATCTTCTACCCGGGGATGCACCAGGTAGCGAATGGTTTTGTTTTGCTGCAGGCGCCGCCGGATGTAGGTAGCCGAGATATCCACAAGGGGGGCTTCAACCAGTTGCACCTTAGGATGGGTGCGCAAGTCAGAGGGGGTAGCGCCCGGGCGGGGGTATACATAAAGCCCATACTGCTCCAGAATCACCGCGCTGTTTTTCCACTTGGGAAACGACGCCAGGTTATCTTCGCCAATGATGAGGGTAAATTGATGCTGGGGGTATTTGTCGGTAAGCCAGGCCAGGGTATCAACCGTATAGCTGGGCCGGGGCATCCTGAACTCAATATCGCAGGCCTCAAAGCCAGGATTATCCTCAATGGCCAGACGTACCAGATCCAGCCGGTCAAACTCATGCAGCAGCGACCTGGCGCTTTTAAAGGGATTGTGCGGCGACACCACAAACCAGACCCGTTGCAGATCGGTATCTTCTACCATGGCATTGGCGATCATGAGGTGCCCCATGTGTATGGGATTGAAGGAGCCGAAAAACAGCCCTATTTTCATACCCCTTTTGCCTTAACGGCCTCAATACCCTTTTGTAGAAAATCATCCACCAGCTGCTGTGCTTTTTGCAGGGAAGTCTCCAGATCTTCGTTTACCAGGGTAATGTCAAAGCGGTCTTCAAACTTCATCTCAAACTGTGCTTTGAAAAGCCGCTGGGAGAGGGCATTCTCGGTTTCGGTCTTTCTATCGCGCAGGCGCTGGGTAAGCACTTCCAGAGAAGGTACCTTTACAAAAACCGCCAGGGCCTTATCGCCAAAGTATTCTTTCAGGTGCAGGCCGCCTTTTACATCCACATCAAAGAGCACATGCCGCCCCCCGGCCCAGATCCGCTCAATTTCTTCTTTAAGCGTGCCGTAGAAATTGCCCGGGTAAACCTCTTCCCACTCCACAAAGGCGTCCTGGTCGATCTTTTGCTTGAATTCTTCAGGCGTTAGAAAGTAGTAATCTTTGCCGTTTTGTTCATTGCGCCCCCGCTTATCGCGGGTGCAGGCCGAGATGGAAAACCCCAGCTTGGGGTTGGTGGCCAGGAGGTGTTTTACGATGGTGGTTTTACCCGAACCCGAAGGGGCCGAGAAGATAATGGCTCTTCCCTGATGCATTAAACGGTTTCTTTGACTTTGGAACGGATGGAACTTACAAGGTCCAAAGGTACGTGTTTTTTCTCCAGCTTGCTTCGCAAAATGTTGCGAATTTCAGTCTCGATGTTGAAGCTGCGGTAGCAGGGCATGCATTCTTCAATGTGGTGCATGTAGTAATGCTTCTCGGTATCAGAGGCCTCGCCATCCAGCACAAGCTGCAGCAAATGTAAGCATCGCTCATGTTCAGAGCAGGGTGCTTGTTTTTCCGTATTTTCCATCGCTCAGTTAGTTAAGTAAACCAGTTTAAAAAATGTGGTTAGTTAGTAGCCCATTGATTTTGCATAAGAACGAAGTTTATCCTTCAGTAGGTTCCGGGCCCGGTGTAAGCGGCTCCGTACAGTACCGATGGGAATGTCCAGGATCTTGGCCATCTCCTCATAGGTGAACCCTTCCAGGTCACAGAGGATGATAACGGTCCGGAAGTCTACCGCCAGCGAATTCAGTGCATTGGACACCTCATCGCCGATCATGTCCCGCAGCGATTCCACCCGCAGATCGGTGGTCATCTCTACCTGGGCATCTTCCGAATTGTAGTACGATTCAACATCATTATAGTCTACCTTAGCAGGTTCTTTGCTCTTCTTTCGGTAGTCATTAATGAAGCTGTTTTTCAGTATCCGGAACAGCCATGCTTTTGCATTGGTTCCTTCCTCAAATGAATTTATAAAACGGAAGGCCTTCAGGTAGGTTTCCTGTACAAGATCCTTTGCATCGTCCTCATCAAAGGTAAGGCGATAGGCAAAGTTGTACATGGCATCAATGTGGGGTAAAAACTCCTTGTCAAAGATGCGCATTTTTTGCGTTTCGGAATAACGTTCCAGCGGGGCTTCTTCAGAAGCGTCATCAGCCAGGGCATCCTCATCCCCCTCAGTATCAGCCTGCTCGCTCTCATCCTGCTCCCTCTGGTGCCGGATGCTGCTACGGGCCGATTTATCAGTGCGGTCTGCGTTTGGCTGCTCTTCTCCTGTTGGTTCCCAATCTTCGTTCTCAATCATAGGGGTGGGCTTTAAAAAACTGCTTACTACATTAACTGGCTTAGGAAAATACTGTTACAGGCCCAGATTGTTTTTCTAGACAAAGGGAGGCCTGCTTTTTCCTTTTCATCACTAACCACCTTATAAACGTAAAAAAGAGGGCTGTTGTATTTCCTTGCGACAAGTTGGTTCCCCTGCACCTCTATTTTTTTTGAAATGGGGAACTGCACTTTTTTTACGTTCTTTGCGCATGCAGTTTACCCGGCAAACCCCTTGGCTGCCGGCCAGCTGTCTACCCTCTATTAGGATAAAGAGCCGAGGCAGCCCCATTTTATGAAAATCCTTCATCTCAGCAGTGAGCGCTCCTGGCGCGGGGGCGAGCAGCAGATCGCTTATCTGATTGAAGAGCTCCTGGCAATGGGGCATCCGCAGGTAGTCGTGTGCAAGAAGGGATCGGCCTTTGAGCAGCATTGCCGACAAAAGGGCTGGCCGCATCATACGCTGCCCTTCCGCAACTCGCTTGATCTGGCTTCGGCCTGGCAGCTGCGCCGCATCTGCCACAGCGAGGGAGCCGATCTGCTGCATGTACACAGCAGCCGTGGGCAGGCCATTGCCCACCTGGCGGGGCTTTTGGGCTCGCTCCCGCCCCAGCTGCTTACCCGCAGGGTGGCTTTTCCAATCAACCATAAAGGACTGAATGTGCTGCGCTACAATGCGCCGCAGCTGAAGCAAATCATTTGTATTTCAGAGGCGGTGAAGGCTGCAACCACACCTGTTCTAAAAAACAAGGAGGCGGTACGGGTAATCTACGATGGCATTGACCTGAGCCGCTTTGGCAAGGGTACCACCGCCCCGCCCCTGCGCCACCAACTGGGGCTGCCCAAGGGTACACCCCTGATTGGTACGGTGGCAGCCTTAACGGCGGAAAAGGATATCAGCACCTTTGTGCGAACCTCCCACCAGATTGCTGAAGCACTGCCCGGTGCATACTTTGTCGTGGTAGGAGACGGGCCGGAGCAGGACGCCCTGCAGGAGCTGGCCCGGCAGCTGGGCCTTTCGGAACGTCTCTATTTTTTGGGCAGAAGAAGCGATGTGCCGGAGCTGCTCCCCCAGCTGAGCCTGTTCCTGTTCACCTCCCGGCAAGAGGGCCTGGGTACCAGTGTGCTGGATGCCTTTGCCTGCCGGGTGCCGGTAGTTAGTACCAATGCAGGCGGCCTGCCGGAAATTGTGCGCCATGAGCAAAGCGGATTAGTAGCACCGGTAGGGGATACCGAAGCACTGGCTGCCGCAGCCATACGCCTGCTCCAGAACCCAGAGCTGCAGCAGCAGCTTCGCACACAGGCCTTCCACCTTCTTTCCCGCCAGTTTACCAAAGAGAAGATGGCCGCCGAAACACTCCGCGTATATGAAGATGTGCTGTCTGGCCGGGGCTAATAGCCGTATTTATCCTTCCACTGGCTCCTGAGCTTCTGGCGCATCTCCTGCTCCCGGGCATTGTGGCCGGGCTCATAGAGCTTTGTACCCGACAGCTCCTGGGGCAGGTATTCCTGGTCCACAAAATTCTGCTCGTAATCATGGGCATATTGATACCCCTTGCCATAGCCCTGGTCTTTCATCAGAGTAGTGGGCGCATTGCGCAGGTACAGGGGTATGGAGAGATCGCCGGTTTTCTTTACCAGCTGGCGGGCTTCTTTAATGGCTTTGTAGCTGGCATTGCTTTTGGCCGAGCAGGCCAGGTACACCACACACTGCGAAAGTATGATCTCCGCCTCGGGATAGCCAATGAAGGTAACAGCCTGAAAGGTATTGGTGGCAATGACCAGGGCCGTAGGGTTGGCATTGCCAATATCTTCCGAGGCCAGGATCAGCAGGCGGCGGGCGATAAATTTCACATCTTCCCCCCCTTCGATCATGCGGGCCAGGTAATAGACCGCCGCATTGGGATCGCTGCCCCGGATGGACTTGATGAAAGCTGAAATGATATCGTAGTGCTGCTCACCCCCCTTATCGTAGCGGGAAAGCCGCTGCTGCGACACAGCAATCACATCGGCATCGGTAATAACGGTTTTGCTTAGGGGGAGGCTATCGGCGGTAAGCTCCAGCAGGTTGAGCAGGCGGCGGGCATCTCCCCCGCTCAGCCGCAGCAGGGCATCCCACTCTTTTACTTCCAGCTTGCGGGCCGCAAGTTTTTTATCCTGCATAAGGGCCCGGCGCACCAGATCCTTAAGCGACTCCAGCTCCAGGGATTTTAGCACATACACCTGACAGCGGCTCAGCAGGGCCTGGTTCACCTCAAAGCTGGGGTTTTCGGTAGTGGCGCCCACCAGGGTGATAATACCCTTTTCTACGGCCGCCAGCAGGGCATCCTGCTGACTCTTATTAAAACGGTGCACCTCATCGATAAAAAGAATGGTGCGGGTGCGGTTGCGGGCTTTTTCAATAACCTCCCGTACTTCCTTTACCCCACTGCTAATGGCACTCAGGGTAAAAAAGGCGGCCTCGGCATAATGGGCAATGAGGCTGGCCAGGGTGGTCTTGCCTACGCCGGGCGGCCCCCAAAAGATCATGCTGGGAATCTGGCCTGCCTCAATGAGCTTGCGCAGGGGGGCATCGGGCCCCAGCAGGTGCTGCTGGCCCACCACCTCATCCAGACGGGTGGGGCGCATGCGTTCGGCAAGGGGTTGCTGCCCCGGACTCTGATCAAAAAGGTTCATATGCGAAGGTACTACTCTTGGCTTAAAATACGGCACGCATTGCCGGTGGCCATGGCCAGCTTATTGGTATACCACCCATTCTGCTGAACTAGCGGAAAAGATCTACATTTGCGCCATGCAAAATTACAAGGTGCATGCGGCCCTCATAGTGGTGGGCCTTATTTATGGGGCTAATTACAGCATTGCCAAAGAGGTAATGCCTACCTATATCCAACCCTTTGGCTTCACCCTGGTGCGGGTAGGGGCTGCCACGCTCCTGTTCTGGCTCTACCACGCCTGGAAAGGAGCCGAGCATATTGACATGAAAAAGGACCTGCCCCGCCTGCTGCTGTGCGCGCTCATGGGGGTAGCCACCAACCAGCTCTTTTTTCTCAAGGGCCTTAACCTCACCTCTCCCATCAATGCGGCCCTGATTATGACCATCACCCCCGTGCTGGTATTGATCGCCTCTGCTATCTTATTAAAAGAACGGGTTACCTTTAAAAAGAGCCTGGGTATAGCGCTTGGCCTAACTGGCGCCATTTTGCTGGTACTGCAGCGCAACCCCAATGCTACTGATGGGGGCATTCTGGGGGATATTCTTATTCTGCTGAATGCGGCCTCCTATGGCGTATACCTGGTGGTGGTAAAACCCCTGATGCGCTCCTATCGGGCTTCTACCATCATTAAGTGGATCTTTCTCTTCGGCTTTTTTATGGTGCTTCCCTTTGGCTGGGGAGAGTTCAGTCAGACCAACTGGTTGGTGATCCCCTGGCCTATCTGGCTGGCCATTGTGTATGTGGTGGTCTTTACCACCTTTGTGGCCTACCTGCTCAATGTGTGGACGCTGCGCTATGTGAACTCTTCGGTGGTAGGTATCTACATTTACCTGCAGCCGGTTTTTGCCACCCTGGTGGCCATGCTGCTGGGCCAGGACCAGCCCACGGCCGACAAATTTCTCTACAGCGCCCTTATTTTTACTGGTGTATATCTGGTAAGCCGCAAATGATCACATAAGGGTATCGGCCCCTTCATTATTCCTACACATTGATGTTGTACCTTACATTGACCTCAATAGAAAAAAATAAAATTTCTTTTGGCAATTCTATTGATAATCATACACATATCCGTATCTTTGATATATGACGCTGTCGAGACCACTAATTTTTTCAGCTAAATATTACATAATTTTTTAGCTTAAGTTGGTTTATTTGCGGGTTACTATCTTTTTGACGGCGTTCCATAACAGGTTGGGTATTTTTCCTTCTCTCGAAAGAATTTTTTAATACCACTCAACCTGTTATTTTTTGCCTTTTTTTCAGAACCGGAGCTCCTTTACAAGGGTAATCAGCCGCTCCAGCTGTGCATCATCAAACTGCAGGTGTGTTACCAGCCGGATGCTTTCCGGACCAAAAGCCACCCCTTTTACCCCCTGCGCTGCCAGTGCTTCCAGCACCTGCTGAGGGCTACAGCCCTGCAGATCGGCCAGTACAATGTTGGTATCGACCGGCTGCACCTCCCGTACCCAGGGCAGGCGCCGCAGTACTTCTCCAATCTGGCGGGCCCGGGTATGGTCTTCCTGCAGCCGCTCCACATGATGCTCAAGCGCATAAAGTCCGGCAGCTGCCAGATAGCCGGCCTGCCGCATGCCCCCGCCAAACGCCTTACGAATGCGGCGGGCTTTTTTGATAAAGGCTTCGCTGCCCAGCAACACCGAGCCTACCGGGGCCCCCAGTCCTTTGCTCAGGCAAACAGAAATGGTGCTGAAATAGCGTCCGTATTCCCGGGGGTCTTCTCCTGTAGCCACCAGGGCATTGAAAACACGTGCCCCATCCAGGTGCAGGGGTATCTGGTGCCGCTCACAAACGGCATGAATGGCTGCAATCTGCTCCAGGGGGTAAACGCTGCCCCCTCCCTTGTTCATGGTATTTTCCAGCGATACCAGGGCCGTGGGGGCATAGTGCACATCATCTCCTTTGTAGATAGTGGCCTCCACCTCGGCGGGGCTCAGGCGGCCCCGGTCGCCCTTCAGCAGGCGGGGCTGGCAGCCGGAATTTAGTGCTATGCCGCCTCCTTCGTACAGGTAGATATGGGCCGTGGCCGCACAGATTACCTCCTGCCCGGGCTGGGTATGTCCTTTTATGGCAATCTGGTTGGTCATGGTGCCGGAGGGGCAAAAAAGGCCGGTCTCCATGCCAAAGCGCCGGGCCGTTTCATGCTCAAGCGCGCGTACTGTGGGGTCTTCCCCATAGACATCATCGCCTACCTGGGCGCTCATCATGGCCTCCAGCATAGCGGGTGTGGGTTTGGTAACCGTATCGCTTCGTAGGTCTATTATGGCTCTATTCATGCCGAAAAGTTAGTATACACTACCTTCTGCTGCCAAGCCCACACATAAAAAAAGCCGGACAAGCCGGCTTTTATTTTTTAGGGTAGCTACCCCCAGAGGGTCGCTTATTTGGTTGCGCAATGCTGCCGTACGTAGAAGCCCGCCCGGCTATCGCCCATGATGGAGGCTTCCATCCAGTCTTCGCAGGCATTGGCGGTATCGCCCAGCTGAAAGCGCACATAGCCTCGATTGCGGATGTATTCGGGCTGAGAGGGCTCCATTTTGCTGGCCCGGGTAAAATCGTTGTAGGCCGCCTCCCATTTTTCCATGCCCATCTGGGCATTGCCCCGCTCAAAGTAGGCGCTGTGGTCGTCGGGATTCAGCTCCAGTACTTTGGTGTAGTCTTCTACTGCACCAGAGAAATTCTTTTCGATGTTGCGGATGGTGGCCCGGTTGTAATAGGCATTTATATCATCCGGCCTGATCTTGATGATCCGGTCCAGATCGGCCATGGCCAGTCGGTTATCTCGGATCATGAGGTACAGCTGGGAGCGCTTGCGAAAGGCCTCCACTTTTTTCTCGTCCAGTTGGATGGACTGGGTAAAGCTACCCAGGGCATCTTTGAACTCTTTAGCTTCCATCTGGGCATAGCCCATTTTGTAGTAAAGATCGCTGGTTCTGCGGCCCTTGTCGATAGCCTTTTGGTAATAGCCGGTTGCCTTGCTCCATTCCTTCATTTCGTGGCTGATATCGCCCAGCAGGTGCAGCGTTTCGCCATCGGGTGCTTCCAATTTCTCCAGTTCCCGCAGGTCGTCAAAGGCACGCTGTAGTTCGCCCCCTTCGTACCAGGCCAGCCCCCGGTTGTAGAGCGCCTTGGCATAGGTCTTATCCAGGGACAGGGCTTGGGTAAAATCGGCAATGGCGCCGGCATACTGCTTCAGATTCAGCTTGGCTTTGCCCCGGTTGTTGAGCACCACCTTATCGGAAGCGCCCAGGTTAAGGGCCTGATCGTAATCGGCAATAGCCTCGGCATAGCTTTCTTTACGAAAATGGGTATTAGCCCGCAGGGTATAGGCCTGGGCATAGTCAGGCTTCAGGCGCAGGGCTTCGCCCAGATCAGTCAGGGTGCCTTCCAGGTCCTGCGCATCATAGCGTGCCTGCGCCCGATAGTGATAGGCCCGGGCGTCTTTAGCGCCTTTGGCAATGGCTTTGTCAAGGTCTTCTTTGGCGGCGGCTACTTCTTTAAGCTCATAGCGGCTAATGCCCCGGCTCAGCCAAATTTGAGCATTATCTACACCCCCCTGTATGGCCTTGTTCAGGTCGGGCAGCGCCTCGGCATACTGGCCTAAAAAGAAGCGGGCATTGCCTCTGGCGGCATACACATCGGCTTCGGTGGCACCGGCCGCCAGCGCTTTTTCCAGGGTAGGCAGGGCATCGGCATAGGCGGCAGCGCCATACTGGCTCAGGCCCAGGGCCCGCAGTACCTCCTTACCCCCTTCGCCCAGGGATACCGCTTTTTGCAGATCGCTTTGGGCCGCCTGGGCATTACCGGCTGCATAGTGCAGTAGCCCCCGGCCGGCATAGGCTTTGGCAAAGTTGGCATCCAGCTCCAGCGCCTTGCCAAAGTCGGCAAGGGCAGCCTCGTTTTGTTTTTGCTGCTGGCGGGCGCGGGCTCTGGAATAGAAGAGTGCGGCAGAGCGCATCCCCTTGGCCTCGGCTCCTTCATAGGCCCTGATGGCATCGGCGGGTTTCTCCAGGGCCACATAGGCATTGCCCAGCTTTAGCAGCAGTTCGCCATCGGCTACAGGGCTGGCAGCAACGGCCTGAAGATCGGCAGCGGCGGCGGTCCATTCCTTTTGCTCATACTGTGCACTGCCTCTTTTTGCTTTTTGCTCGGCCGTAAGCGCCTGGCTGCGCTCAGCAGCGGTCCAGTCGGCGATGGCCGGCCCCCAATTCTTTTGCTGGTAGTAGGCTTCGGCACGGCCGGCCAGGGTTTCAGGTGATTTGTCGCCCAGTTCAATGGCCTGGCTTAGCTCCCGCTCTGCGCTTTTGTATTGCTGCTTCTCCAGCATCATCAGCCCCCGGTAGCGGAATAATTTCTGGTCTTTGATCCCCTTGGCAAGGGCTTTATCGATATAGGGAAGCGATTCTTCCTTCTTGCCCCCTTCGTAGAGGCCAAGTGCCAGCATGTGGTAGAGCTCGGCTTCCTGCACACCGGCCGCTTCGGCCTTTTGCAGGTCGGGCAGGGCTTCGCTGCGTTTGTTCTGGCCAAAGAGGGCCTTGCCCCGCAGCCAGTAGCCTTCCTGAAGCTTGGGATCTTTCTCCAATGCCTTGCTCAGATCAGGGATAGCGGCTGCAGTGTTACCGGCCAGCAGCTGTGCTTTCCCTTTTTTCAGATAGAGGCTTGCTTCGGTGGCGCCCCCTGCCAGGGCTTTTTCATAGTCGGCTATGGCCTGCGGATAGCGGGCAGCGGCCAGGTGCAGATCGGCCCGGGCAGCAAAGGCAGCGGGCTCTTTTATACCTCCGGCCAGGGCTTTGTCCAGATCGGGCAGGGCTTTATCGGCCTGTTGTAGTTGGTAGTAGGCAATGCCCCGGTAGGCCAGTAACTGGGGTTCGCTGGCAGAGCGTAGGGCTATGGTAAGGTTATCGACCGCTTTGGTCCAGCTTTTCTGGTGATAGAGCGCGGTGCCCAGGCCGGCATGGGTAAGGGCATCGGCTTTGCCGGCATTCACCACAGCCTCCAGGTCGGTAGCGGCACCGGTCCAGTCCTGCAGTGCCAGCTTGGCCTGGCCCCGGCCGGCAAAGAGATCTTCCTTGTTATAGCCGGCCGCACGGGCCTTGTCATAGAGGCTTACGGCCTGCTGCCACTGCTGCAGCTGCAGGCTGGCCCAGGCAGCGCGGGCAAAGGTCTCCCCTTCTTTTTCACCCAGGCTAAGGGCTTTATCATAATCAGCAGCGGCTTCTTTCCACTGCTTTTGCTGGCTGTAAGCATCGGCCCGGTTCAGGTAGGCTTTGCCAAACTGGGCATTTTGCTGAATGGCCTTGCCAAAATCGGCAATGGCGGCTGGCAGCTGGCTGGCCAGTAGTTTGGCCTTGCCCCGGTTGTTGAACAGCAGCGCATCGGCCTGGCCGGCGCCTTCGGCCTTATCGTAGGCAGTAATGGCTTTTGGATATTGCTCGGTCTTGAAATAGACATCGCCCAGCACTTTCCAGCCGGCGGGCTCTTTTACGCCCCCCTCCAGGGCTCGCTGCAGATCGGTGGCAGCAGCAGCGGCATTGCCGGTTTCGTAGAGGCTGATGCCGCGGGCATACAGCAGTTGGTTGTTGACCTGCCGCAGCTCGATCGCTTTGTTCAGATCGGCCAGGGCTTTTTCCCAGGCCTTTTGTTTATAGTACATCATCCCCCGGCCGGCCCAGGCTTCGCCCAGTGCCGGCTGCTGTTTGATCACTTCTGAGAAGGCAGCCAGCGCATCGGGCTCCTGGCCGGATTTGGCATAGGACTGGGCCAGCAGCAGACGCAGCTGGGCATCCTGCTGAAAGAAGGCCAGGGCTTTTTTGAGATGGGACTGGGCTTCTCCCTCCTGTCCATTCACTACGGCCCGCAGGCCCTTGAGGTAGTTGTAGTCAAATTTATTGCTTTTGTTCCAGGCCTTTAGGGTAGAGTTGGTAGCAGGCAGGCGACGCAGCCGGTCGGCCGCTACAATAAAGCCATCGCCTCCTTCCAGACCTACCAGCACCCCCAGCAGTTCGCCACTGGCCGATACTACGGGGCTGCCGCTGAGTTCGGGACCCACATTGGTTTTGGCCAGCACAACCGCCCCGTAGCCGTTCACTTCGGCAGCAGGCGAGGCAGCCGCAGAAGCGGAGCTAACCAGACGGGGCGCTGTGGCCGTATGCCAGTTTACCTGGGCAGTAGTCTGGCTGGTGCCGGGCTGCAGGGGTTTGAAGCGGGTAGTGAGGTTGTTGTCAATGGCAAAGCGTACGAGTCCGGTATAGGGGTCGGCAGCTTCAATGCGTACCAGCTGGTGCAGGCTGCTATCGGCGGTGATCAGGCGGGCCGCCTCGGCGCCTTCCAGCAAGCTGGCGTGGGCAATGCCCCGGCCCTGATCGTCAACAAAGAACCCGGTACCCCCCTTCAGGCGGGAGCCCTGGGCCGAATAGGTCTCCAGCCAGAATACGCTGCTGTTGCCCTGCTGCGCCACAAGGGAGGCAGGGGCTGTCAGTAGCAGCAGGAAGAAAGAGAAAAGAGTATAGCGATGTTTCATGTCCGCAGCTGGCTTGTCGATATGGTCTACAAAGTAGAAGGGTTTGCTGCGGAATACAAAAAATGGGGTGGCGCAAAGGGGGTCTATCTTAGGGCAAATATTACATAGCTAAGGTATAGAATGCATTAGCCCCTGTCAGGGGGTGTACTACGGCCGCTGAAGGCTTCTCCTGTTATCGGTTCGTCAAAGAAGGGAGCAATAAAAAAGGCCTGCAGTCTTTCGATCTGCAGGCCTCGTTGTTCACCCTTAACCATTAACCTATAAGAATTATAATATATATCGCAAAAAAGATCGCACCTACGATGGTGGACTTGATTGCGGCTATTTTCCGCTCCATACGTTCCGTAATTATCCCAGTTAAAAAAATCTGGCCTTGCGGCCTCAAANCTTATATACCCCTAAGACGCAAAAAGGGGGTGTGAAGTTGTTGTTTCAACGCTATTATTTTTAAAAAAATAGCCCGGCTTTGGGGCCGGGCTCTCTTTGGAACGGTAAGTCTATGGCTTACAGGTGGATCACTTCATCGTAGGCGGCGGCCGTTGCTTCCATCACTGCCTCGCTCATGGTGGGGTGCGGATGCACAGCTTTCAGCACTTCATGGCCGGTGGTCTCCAGCTTGCGGGCCACTACCACTTCGGCAATCATTTCGGTTACATTGGCGCCGATCATGTGTGCACCCAGCCACTCGCCGTATTTGGCATCGTAAATTACCTTTACAAACCCGTCTTTGGCGCCGGCAGCAGAGGCCTTGCCAGAAGCTGAGAAGGGGAACTTGCCCACCTTCACCTCATAGCCGGCTTCCTTAGCCTGCTTTTCGGTATAGCCTACAGAGGCTATCTCGGGCTGGCAGTAGGTACAGCCGGGTATGTTGCGGTAATCCAGCGGCTCAGGATGGTGACCGGCAATTTTCTCCACGCAGATGATGCCCTCTGCAGAGGCCACGTGGGCCAGGGCCGGGCCGGGTACAATATCACCAATAGCATATACACCGGGTACGGAGGTGCGGTAGAATTCATCCACCACCACGCGGTTCTTATCGGTTTTTACACCTACCGTTTCCAGGCCTATGCCTTCCAGGTTGTTGGTTACGCCTACCGCCGATAGTACAATGTCGCACTCCAGTTGCTGCTCGCCTTTGGTGCCTTTTACGGTTACTTTGCAGCCCTGTCCGCTGGTATCCACCTTGGTCACCTCAGAAGAAACCATGATCTCGATACCGGCCTTTTTATAGTTTTTCTCCAGTTGCTTGGATACTTCTTCGTCTTCCACAGGCACAATGCGGTCCAGGTACTCCACAATGGTTACCTTGGTGCCAATGCTGTTATAGAAATACGCAAACTCTACGCCGATGGCGCCGGAGCCTACTACTACCATGCTTTTGGGCTGCTGGGGTAGGTTCATGGCTTCGCGGTAGCCGATGATCTTCTTGCCGTCCTGCTTCAGGTTGGGCAATTCGCGGCTGCGGCCGCCGGTAGCCAGCAGAATGTGCTTGGCTTTGATGTCCTGCTTTTTACCCCCCTCGCCGGTCACCTCTACGGTGTCTTTTGCTTTCAGCTTGCCAAAGCCGGGGATGTGCTCGATCTTGTTTTTGCGGAACAGGAACTGGATGCCCTTGCTCATGCCGTTGGCAACCTCGCGGCTGCGCTTGATCATGGCGCCGAAATCGGCCTTGGCATCGCCTACCGTTATCCCATAGTCTTTTGCATGGTTGATGTATTCGAACACCTGCGCACTTTTGAGCAGGGCTTTGGTGGGAATACAGCCCCAGTTAAGGCAAACGCCTCCCAGGCTTTCTTTTTCTACCACTCCTACCTTCAGCCCCAGCTGAGATGCACGAATGGCCGCTACGTACCCGCCAGGGCCGCTGCCTATTACAATTAGGTCGTATGATTGTGATGACATAATGTGTCGTTTTTACTAAAAATTGAAGGGTGCACAAAGGTAGCCTTTTGTGCACTAAATTAAAAAAGATTAGGCTGTTCCGGCCTTTTCTTCCCTGTTAGCCGCTGGTTTTACAGCTTTGGCTAGGCAGGGATGCGGCAGCTGTAGAAGGAACTTTTCTGCCTGAAGATGGTTCCCCCTGCCAGTAGCCAGTACGATCATTGCCCTAAGAGACATAAAAGGAGAAAGCAGCCTTAGCCTGCAGGCCTGAAGGGCTTCAAACCCCTTCATCTATAAAAAGTATTCTTATATTTACCTCAATAAGTATACCCAATAATAAGCTGTATAATGAAACTATTAGAAGGAAAAGTAGCGCTGATCACCGGAGCCTCCAAGGGCATAGGCCGGGCCATTGCCCAGCGCTTTGCCGAGCAGGGCGCTACCGTAGCTTTTACCTACCTCTCCAGCGTAGAAAAAGGACAGGCACTTGAAGATGAACTAAAGGCCCTGGGCGTACAGGCCAAAGGATACCGCTCCAATGCCGCCGATTTTGCCGCAGCCGATGAGCTGGTGAATGCTGTTGTGGCTGATTTTGGCCGGCTGGATGTGCTGGTGAACAATGCCGGCATTACCCGGGACAACCTGCTCATGCGCATGACCGAACAGATGTGGGATGAGGTGATCAATACCAACCTAAAAAGCTGTTTCAATACCGTAAAAGCGGCTACCCGCACCTTTATGAAGCAAAAAAGCGGTAGCATCATCAATATTACCTCTGTAGTAGGCCTCAAGGGCAATGCCGGACAGGCCAACTATTCTGCCTCCAAGGCCGGCATCATTGGGTTTACAAAATACCGTTGCCCTTGAGCTGGGCAGCCGCAACATCCGCAGCAATGCCATTGCCCCGGGTTTTATCGAAACCGAGATGACCGAAGTACTGGACGAAAAAACCGTGCAGGGCTGGCGCGATGCCATTCCGCTGAAACGCGGCGGCACCCCCGAAGATGTAGCCGACTGCGCCGTTTACCTGGCCTCCGACATGAGCACCTACGTAAGCGGACAGGTACTGCAGGTAGATGGGGGCATGCTTACTTAAGGTATGGGGCATGGGATATGAGGTATGAGGTAGGGAGCATCAAGAGTCCTGTTCAGCTGTCAACACATTGCCGCTTGATCTTCGAGCACTTCAACAGAACATATCAAGTTGGCAGATCCTGAAAGCCCGTACCTCATATCCTATACCTATACAAGAACCACCACCCCTTTACGTTACTTCTACCTGTAGTTTACGAGAACGCAATTTTACATGGATGTACGGCAGCTTTTGTGGGGAGCCTCTCCCTGGTGGATTCTGGTATGTTTACTGGCAGGCCTGCTCTATGCCGGCTTGTTGTACAGCAAGAAACAGAGCCTCTGGGGCCCGGCCACCAACTGGAGCTTATTTGCCATTCGCTTTCTGCTGGCCAGCCTGCTGTGCCTGCTGCTACTAGAGCCCTACCTGCGGCAGCTCACCCGCCACATTGAAGCACCCAGCTGGGTAATAGCCATTGACAACAGCCTTTCAGTAGCCGAAGGCGGTACCACTCCCCCCGAGCAGCTCCGCCAGACCCTCGCCCGCCTGCAGCAGCAGCTGGGCCCCAAAGGCAGGGTAGAGTTCCGCACGCTCAATGGACCGCTGGAAGTGGCCGACAGCCTCCGCTTTGGGGCCCAGGCAACCGACCTCAGCAGCCTGCTTACCGGTATCCGCTCCGATTATGAAAACCGCAACCTGGCCGGTGTGGTGCTGCTTACCGATGGAATCTACAACCAGGGCATGAGCCCGGCTTATGTGCCCTACCCCTTTCCGGTACATACCCTTGGGCTGGGCGATACCCTGCCCAAGACGGATGTAAACCTGAAAAACCTCTATTATAATAAAGTCGCCTACCAGGGGAACCAATTCCGCATCCGGGCTGAGATCACCCAGAATGGCTATGCCGGCCAGGCGGTTACGCTTAACGTTCGGCTGGGGGGCAAGGTGCTGCAGCAGAAGCAGCTGCGCTTTCCCAATGGGGCAAGCCTGCTGGAAGAAGAGGTGGTGCTGAATGCCGATGAGGCCGGGCTGCAGCACTACATTTTTGAAGTGAGCGGTGCGCCCAACGAGTATACTCTGAGCAACAACCGCCGCCATGCCTATGTGGAGATCATTGAGGGGCGGGAAAAGATCCTGATTGCAGCTGCCAGTCCGCACCCCGATATTACGGCACTGCGCAGGGCCATTGAAAAGAACCAGAACTACCAGACCTTTGTCTACATCCCGGGCCTTTCGCCCTATCAGGAGGAAGAATATGATCTGGTGATCCTGCACGGCCTGCCCGGCCGCAACCTGCCCCGCCTGGAGGAGATCCTGAACAAGACCCGGGCCCGCTGGTACATGGTCAGCAGCCAGACCGACCTGCGCCAGCTAAACCTGCAACAGGATCTGGTGCAGATCAACAGCCAGCAGCAGGAATTTGATGAGGTTTTTCCCCTACTTAATGGCACCTTTACGCTCTTTACCTATGCGGAGGAAAATCGCCGCGCCATTGGCAGCTACTCGCCTGTGCAGGTGCCCTTTGGCCGGCTGCAGGTAGCCAGCTGGGGGCAGGTACTGCTGCAGCAGCGCGTTGGCCGCATCGAAACCGACAAACCCCTGTTGGTGGTAGGGGTGCAGGAAGAAAAGAAAATCGCTGTGATGCTGGGCGAAGGCCTATGGCAATGGCGCCTGCAGGAGTATGCCGCCACTGAAGACTTCAAGGCTTTTGATGAGCTGGTGCAAAAAACCGTGCAGCTGCTGGCCAGCCGGGACGATCGCCGCCGCTTTCGGGTGTATCCCCTGGAAGAAGAGGTACTGGATACCGAAGGGGTTGTGTTTGAAACTGAGGTGTACAATACGCTCTACGAACGCATCTGGGGGCAGGGAGTTAATCTGGTCATTACCGACGAAGGGGGTAAGCAGTACCGCTACTCCTACCAGAACAGCCGCAACAATCCCCGCTATGCCGTGCGCAACCTGCCCCAGGGGGTATACCAGTTCAGGGCAACTACTGAGCTTGAGGGCGAGACCTTAAGCAGCAGTGGCCGCTTCAGCGTACAAAACCTGCAGCTGGAATCGCTGGAGCTAACCGCCAACCACAACCTGTTGCGGGGCCTGTCCGAAAAAACCGGCGGCCGCTACTACCATTATCAGCAAGAGGACCAACTGCTGCAGGACCTCGGCCAGCTGGAGGCCCGCAATATCATCACCGCCGACGAAGCCTACGAATCGGCCCTAAGCCTGGAATGGCTGCTGGCCCTGCTCCTGCTACTGGTGAGTGTAGAATGGTTTGTGCGCAAGTATAATGGGGGGTATTGATCCCTCCTCTCCCCTATTCCCTCTATGCTCAAAAAAGAAATCAACCTGATCGTAGCTTCCACCAACCCGGTAAAAGTAGCTGCTGCGGTGGAGGGTTTCCGGCAGCTTTTTCCTGAATTGGACGTAACTGCCCTACCCCTTAGCGTGGCCTCTGAGGTGGCCGACCAGCCCATGACGGATGCTGAAACCCTGCAGGGCGCCCTCAACCGGGTGGCTAATGCCGCCCTCGCTAAGCCCGAAGCTGATTACTGGATAGGCCTGGAAGGGGGCGTAGCGCCTCTAGGCGAGGAACTGGCCGCCTTTGCCTGGATTGTGGTGCGCAGCAAAACCGGCCTGGGGAAAGCCCGCACCGGCACCTTTTTTCTGCCCCCGGCTGTAAGCGAACTGGTGCTGCAGGGCATTGAGCTGGGCACTGCTGATGACATGATCTTTGGCAGCAAAAACTCCAAGCAGGCAGGGGGTGCCATTGGCCTTCTCAGCCAAAATGCCATTACACGCAAACAGCTGTATCAGCAGGCCGTTGTATTAGCACTACTCCCTTTCAAGAATCCTGCCCTTTATAAGACGCACAGGCAGCCTGGCTGAGGGCAGTACCCTTACCCCCTATAGCATGAACTACACCACTTTGGGCACATCCTCCGACCTTCGCATCAGCGAGATCAGCTTTGGCTGCATGTCGCTGGGGGAGGACGATGCCGCCAATGCCCGGCTGTTGCACCAGGCGCTGGAAGGGGGCATTACCTTTTTCGATACGGCCGATCTCTACCAGAAAGGACAGAACGAACAAACAGTTGGCAAAGCCTTCAAAGGGATGCGCCACAAGGTAATTCTAGCCACCAAAGTAGGCAACCAGTGGCGGCCCGATGGCAGCGGCTGGGACTGGAACCCCCGCAAGGCCTACATTCTGAAAGCCGTAGAGGAGAGCCTCAGGCGCCTGCAAACCGACTACATTGACCTCTATCAGCTGCATGGTGGCACCCTGGACGACCCTATTGACGAGACCATTGATGCCTTTGAGCAGCTGAAGGCCGCCGGCAAGATCCGCCATTATGGCATTTCTTCCATTCGGCCTAATGTGATCCGGGAATGGGTGAAGCGCTCCAACATGGCCAGTGTGATGATGCAGTACAGCCTGCTGGACCGGCGCCCCGAAGAAAGCTGCCTGGGCCTGCTCGAGCAGCACCACATAGGCGTGCTCGCCCGTGGCAGTTATGCACAGGGCCTGCTGTTGGGCAAGCCGCCTAAGGAGTACCTGGGCTACCGACCGGAAGATGTGCAAAAGGCCGCCGCTGCCCTACAGCAACTGGCAACCAACTCCCGCAGCAGCGCCGCTCTAGCTGCCCGCTTTAGCCTGGCACCCCCTGCCGTAAAAAGTGCCGTTCTGGGCATCCGCACCTCTGAGCAGCTAGAAGCAGCCCTGGCAATTACCACAAGCCCTCCCCTTAGCCCGCAGGAAATTGATCAACTCCGGCATTTACTACCCCCCAACCAGTACCAACAGCATCGCTAACCCACTTTCCTTTCTTTAAAACCATGAAACTAAGGCTTCTTTTTCTGAGGGCCCTCTCTTGCCTTGTCGTGGGCTGTGGCTCTCCGGACCCGAACACCCCAGCCCAAACCAGCACCACTGTAAGGGTTGAATTTCGGGGCGCCCTGCGGAAAATGATGCACAAGGGGGATCTTTCCAGCAGAATTCACTTGCAGGAACTTGCCGGCAAGAAGAATCTCTATGCGCTGGGCGCAGTGGCAGGCTTGAAGGGTGAAATACTGATTTTAAACGGGCAGCCTTTTGTGTCCCGGATAGAGGATAATAAACTCCACTTGAGCCAGGATTTTTCAGACAGCGCCAGCCTGCTGGTATGGGCACAGGTAGAAAACTGGCAACAAATTCCCATACCCGATTCGGTACGCCACTATGCGCAACTGGAGCATTTTATAGCGGCGGCCGCAAAGGCACAGGGCATTGATCTGAATTCCCCATTTCCCTTTATGCTGGAAGGGCCCCCTGCCAGCGCCCGCTGGCATGTGATCAACTGGCCTGAGGGTGAGCAGGAGCACAGCCATGCCAAACACAAAGCCTCGGGCTTGCAGGGGGTGGTAGAGAAGCAGTCGCTGGAGTTTTTAGGTTTCTACTCCAACCAGCACCATGGTGTATTTACCCATCATTCCACCAACATTCACCTGCATGTGAAAACATCCGACAATACGGTAGCTGCTCATCTGGATGAGCTGGAAGCAGCACCTGGTATGCTCCTGAAATTGCCCAGATAAGCCTCCCTTAACAGGCAGTAATGCTTCTTTACCGTGCGCTGCCCAGAAACACAAAAAGCCTGAGGCATTACACCCCAGGCTTTCGTTATCTATCGCTTACGTACTGTTACTTCTTATCAGAAGAGCCGCCTTTGCCTTCTTCGGCTACGGCTTCCTTGCGGGTGATGGTCAGCACATCGCCCTCGGCATGGTCGGCCAGCAGCACATCGCCCTCCTGCAGGTCGCCCTTCAGGATCTCTTCCGCTACCGGATCTTCCAGGTATTTCTGGATGGCACGGTTAAGCGGACGGGCACCATATTGCTGGTCATACCCCTTCTCGGAGAGGAAGTCCTTGGCCTTTTCGGTCAGCTCAATCTCGTAACCCAGCGACTTCACACGGCCAAAGAGCTTGCCCAGCGAAATATCGATGATGCGGTGAATATCTTCTCTTCCCAGGGAGTTGAAGATGATCACATCATCCAGACGATTCAGGAATTCCGGGCTGAAGGCCTTGCGCAGCGCACTCTGGATGGTGCTCTTCATGAGCTCATCCACATTATCGCGGCGGTTGCTGGTGGCAAAACCAACCCCTGCCCCAAAGTCCTTCAGATCGCGCACCCCTATGTTGGAGGTCATGATGATGATGGTGTTCCGGAAATCTACCCGGCGACCCAGGCCGTCGGTCAGGATGCCATCGTCCAGCACCTGCAGCAGCAGGTTGAACACATCGGGGTGAGCCTTCTCAATCTCGTCCAGCAGCACTACGGAATAAGGCTTGCGGCGAACCTTCTCGGTCAGCTGGCCACCTTCTTCGTACCCCACATAGCCGGGAGGCGCTCCTACCAGGCGGGATACACTGAATTTCTCCATGTATTCCGACATGTCGATGCGGATCAGCGCCTCATCTTTATCAAAGAGATATTTGGCCAGTACTTTGGCAAGCTCAGTCTTTCCAACGCCGGTGGGGCCCAGGAACACAAAAGAACCAATGGGTTTTTTCGGGTCTTTCAGACCAACACGTGTACGCTGAATGGCTTTCACCAGCTTGGTAATGGCCTCGTCCTGGCCAATCACATTTTTCTTCAGCTCGGTGCCCATGCCCAGCAGCTTGGCGCCCTCGTTCTGGGCAATGCGCTTGGTTGGGATGCCCGTCATCATGCCAATTACCTCGGCCACATCGTCTTCGTCAACGGCATAGCGCTTGGTCTTGGTTTCTTCTTCCCACTTCTTCTTGGCCACTTCCAGCTGTTCGAGCAGTTTTTTCTCCGAATCGCGCAGGCGGGCGGCCTCCTCGTACTTCTGGCTTTTCACCACGCGGTTCTTCTCGTTCTTGATGTCCTCGATCTCGCTTTCCAGCTTTACGATCTCGTCCGGAACGTGGATATTATTGATGTGTACGCGGGCACCGGCCTCGTCCAGCACGTCAATGGCCTTATCGGGCAGGAAGCGGTCAGAGATATAGCGGTCCGATAGCTTCACACAGGCCTGAATGGCCTCATCGGTGTAGTTTACGTGGTGGTGGTCCTCGTATTTGTCTTTAATATTGGTCAGGATCTCGATGGTTTCCTCTACGGAGGTGGCATCTACCATCACCATCTGGAACCGGCGGGCCAGGGCACCATCTTTCTCAATATACTGGCGGTACTCATCCAGGGTTGTGGCGCCGATGCATTGAATTTCGCCGCGGGCCAAGGCGGGTTTGAACATGTTGCTGGCATCCAGCGAACCGCTGGCACCGCCGGCGCCCACAATGGTGTGCAGCTCGTCAATGAACAGGATCACATCCGGCGATTTTTCCAGCTCGTTCATCACGGCCTTCATCCGCTCCTCAAACTGGCCGCGGTACTTGGTACCGGCAACCAGGGAGGCCAGGTCCAGCGTAACCACGCGCTTGTTAAAGAGCACGCGGCTCACTTTGCGCTGCACAATACGCAGGGCAAGGCCCTCGGCAATGGCAGTTTTACCAACACCCGGCTCACCAATAAGGATGGGGTTGTTCTTTTTGCGGCGGCTCAGGATCTGGGCTACCCGCTCAATCTCATCTTCGCGGCCTACAATGGGGTCCAGCTTGCCGTCTTCAGCCATTTTGGTCAGGTCCCGGCCAAAGTTGTCCAGCACAGGGGTGCGCGATTTCTCAGCACCCTTGCCGGCGCCGGCTTCGCCGCCGCGGCTGCTGCCACCGCCACTGCCAAAGATGCGGGAGCTGTCGCCCTCGTCATCATCGGTATCATGGGCAGAGGAGGGTCCGTCGGACTGGTATTCCAGCATTTCCTTCACCACATCGTAGCTTACATCAAATTTCTCCAGGATTTGGGTTGCGATGTTATCTTCATCGCGCAGAATGGAGAGCAGGAGGTGCTCTGTGCCGATCAGTTGGCTTTTAAAGATCTTGGCCTCCAGGTAGGTAATCTTCAGGACCTTCTCCGACTGACGGGTCAGCGGGATATTGGCCAGGTTCTTTACCTGATGGGTGGCCGTGCCTTTGGTAGCCCGCTCAATGGACTGACGCAGTTCATCGAGCGATACTCCAAGCTTTTTAAGGATGCTGACAGCTACGCCCTCACCCTCGCGGATCATGCCTAATAGTAAATGTTCGGTTCCTATATAATCATGCCCAAGCCGGAGCGCTTCTTCCCTGCTGAGCGAGATCACTTCTTTAACCCGGTTTGAAAATTTTGCTTCCATATATGATTGGCTAACGACTACCTAAGGGGGAAAAAATCTGGATCGGATAGTCCCCATTAAGTTAGTAATAACTATGTATTTTTAAAAACAGATTCCGGTTTTCAAATGTTCATTTCTGCTGTGCCGATTGGCGGATCACTGCTGCGGCTGCCGGGCCTTCACAAAAAAGAACATCCAACACGCTTAGATTTGCTACAAAAGTTGCGCCAAAAAGCTGGGTATAGGGTTGCGGTCGGTAAAGATCTCGGGCAGTGAACGGAATGCCGGGCCGTAAGGCCTGCCGGAGGTCAGTAAGGCCACTTCCGGTTGTTTGCTTGTACGCATCCGTAGGCACAGGTGTTGCCGGAAGTTGCAGGATTTGCAGACAAAGTGTCAGCACTTTTTCATTGAGCTCCCACAGGTACTGCCAGGGCCCATCAAAAAGCGGCTGCAGGCGCGGTGCATAATGCTCCCAAAAGGGGGCCTTGCCATAGCAGCTCTGCAGGGCGCGCCAGTGCTGCCGCTGCCAGGGCTGCCGGTTATCGATCTCCACCTCCCGAATGCTCATTTTTCTGCTTCCCCCCAGCACCGGCACAGTGAGCTTCTCTACCTGGTGCGGCCCCAGAATGTAGCAGCGGTTGCGGTAGCTTTGCTTTACATAATGCTCATACGCCTCCAGCAGCACCTGCCCAGGCTGTGTAAAGAGGGTAAAATACTCCAGGCAGGGAAAATAATGGAGGGCCAGCAAAGCAGAGACGTGGGGGTGCTGCATGGGCCAAAACTAGCAAAAAGCGCTAAAACCTACCCCTTCCGGCCGGGTCTATTTGCGGGCCGGTTTGGTACCTAGCCTAAAGCTTCCGACTTTTGCCCCTATGTGGTTGCTTACCCTCTTTTCCCGTTTGCCCTTTTGGTTTTTCTACGGCCTGTCGGACGGCCTGGCCTGGCTCCTGCATAGGGTGGTGCGCTACCGGCGGCAGGTGGTGCTGGATAATCTGCGGCATGCCTTCCCGGACAAGTCCGATGCCTGGTACCGCCACACCCTGTGGGCCTTTTACCGCAGCTTTACCGATACCTGGCTGGAAGCACTCAAAGCCCTTACCCTCTCCCCCGAACAGATGCGCCAGCGGGTAGCCTTCCGGGATGTGGAGCAGCTGCAGCATTGGGAGGCCCAGGGGGTAAGTACCCTGATGCTGGCCGGGCACATGGCCAACTGGGAGTGGCTGTTTTTGCGTGGCAGCCTGGATGTGAAAAATGTGCTGGCCGTGTACCTGAAGGTAGAAAGCCCCTTTTTTGACAGGCTGATGCTGCAGATCCGCAGCCGCTACGGCGCCCGTCTGATTGAAAAAGCCGGTCTGCTGCGGGAGGTGCTGCGCAGCCGCCAGCAGTACCGCAACATTGCCATGGTGCCGATCAGGCCCCGCAGAAGGGATCGCTCTACCAGTGGTTTACCTTCATGAACCGGCC
>NZ_AODQ01000013.1 GCF_000348925.1 Cesiribacter andamanensis AMV16
CGGGCAGAAAGGCCACAAAGGGGGGTACCCAGGGGCCGTAATTAGCGCCCGATAGCACCCCGCTCAGGATATCGACTATACTGCCCAGGCAGTAGCCCTTATGACTTCCCCGTTCGTACTCACTGCCAAGTGGCAGCAGAGCGCCCCCGGCTTTTAGCTCATTGGGGTTGGTGCTGCTGCCTCCGGCGGCATCCTGAACCCAGCCCGTGGGGGTGGAGAGCTGCTTGCGCTGCAGAATCTCCAGCTTGCCATTGGCGGCCGTGGTGGTGGCAAAATCGGCTACAAAGGGAGGTTCCTGACCGGCGGGTACTGCCACGGCTATAGGGTTGGTGCCCAGCATGCGCTCGCTGGCAAAGGTGGGGGCCACCAGGGGGCTTGCATTGGTCATGGCCATGCCAATCATGTCATGGGCCAGGGCTTGCATGGCATGCTGGCCGGCAATGCCAAAGTGGTTGGAGTTGCGCACCGCTACCCAGCCGGTGCCCACCACCTGAGCCTTTTCTATGGCTAGTTTCATGGCAGCAGGGGCACTTACAAGGCCCAAGGCACCATCGGCATCCAGCACAGCAGTAGAGGGGGTTTCATGCACCACCTGCATGTTGGGCCGGGCATTGATGCGCCCTGCCTCCCACAGCCGCACATAACCCGAGAGGCGGGCTACCCCATGCGAGTCGATGCCACGCAGATCGGCGCTCAGCAACACCTGTGCGGCAAGCTGTGCTTCGGCGGCCGTGCAGTCCATGGCCCTGAATATTTCTTTAGTAAAGCGGAGGAGCTCCTGGTAAGAATAGGTGTGTGATGCCATACAGCCAAATGCCAAACATAGGGAGTGCCCTTTCTGGTAGAGAAGGGGGGTAATTTGGGCTGCAAGTTACTGTTTTCGGCCGATCAGGAGAAGCTATGCCCTAAAAAGTTGCGGGCCGGCATGCCGGTGGGCTTGCGCAGTCCGGGCTGGGGTTTGGTCAGAATCTCTCCCAGCACCCCTTCTTTAAGGGCGTAGGCAGATACGCGGATGCGCTTGAGCCCGTAGGCCTCCAGCACAAAGCGGATCAGGCAGGAAGCGACCACGATCATATCTACCCGAAGGGGGATCATACCCGGAATCTGCAGGCGCTGGGCCTTGTCTTTCACCAGCAATTCTTCATGAATGGGGTAGTAGGCTGGCAGCGAAAGTGGAAATTCCGTTCCCATGGCATCGCGTTCTATTTCATGTTTATGGCAGTAAATGTCGCTGAGGGTGTCAAAGGAGCCGCTTGAACCTACCAGGGTGCTGGGTTGCAGCCGGGCTACAGCTTCGCTTAGGGGCTGAAGCTTTTCGTGCAGGTAGTGGTTAAGGCGCAGCACCTCGGCAGGCAGCATGGGGTCGTGGTGATGGAACAAATCCAGCAGGCGCTGGGCGCCTATCTCAAAGCTTTGCTTGTAAAATGCCTGGCTTGCATCGGCAATGATGAACTCTACACTGCCACCGCCTATGTCCATGATCAGACTCTTCTCGCTGCCCAGGTCCATGGCGCGGCGCACACCCAGGTAGATCAGTTCGGCTTCTTCCTCGCCGGAGATCACCCGCACGCGGATGCCGGTTTCTTTATAGATCTGCTCGGTAATAGCAGCAGAATTGCGGGCATTGCGGATGGCACTGGTAGCCGTAGCGTATACCTCCCGGATGCCGTTTTCTTCAATGATGCGGCTGAAGTGTTTCAGCGCCGATATAGCCCGGGCCTGCGCCTCTTCTATGATGATGCTGGTAGTAATGCCCCCTTCACCAATCTTTACGGCCACTTTTTCACGATGCAATAATTCTGTCTTTTGCCCGCGAATACGGGCAATTAAGAGGTGGAAGGTATTGGTTCCAAGATCTATGACAGCAACTTTTCGCATGCGTTCTTATAAAAAACTTCGGCAAATATAGCGTTTTAGTGGCTTGTACAGCCAGTAGGCGTACGCTATTGCAGGATTTTTTAGAATTTAATATCCTAAAAATACCTTTTGTGCAGGCTGCACAAATAGTGCCAGTCTTTTGTTTTACGTATGCCAGCCTAAAAAAGTGGCGTTACCGTATAAAAACTACCGCTGCGCTAACTTTATAAAGGCCATAATCGTTTACTTACATCAGGTTTTGCACAGGCCACTGTGCGGAAGCACCAGCACCTGATCATTCATCTCTTTTTATGGGGAACAGCCTAGACAGTGCACCTGCACTTATTTTTATACCTGATATCAATGGCTTTACAGCCTACATCAGCAAAACCGATATACGGGTTGCTAAAAAGGTAATTCCTGCCCTGCTGGAAACAATCATTGAGCAAAATGAGCTTGACCTGAAGCTGGTAGAGATTCAGGGCGACGCCATTCTCTACTACAAGATCGGGGAGCCGCCCTCGCCCACGGCTATGGTGTCGCAGGCAAAAAAAATCTTCTCGGCCTTTACCGAGAAGCTGGAGGAACTCAGCCTGAGCCTGCCCCAGGAAACACTCTCACTGCCCGAGCGCCTGGGGATCAAAATTGTGACCCATTACGGCAAAATAGCCATTACCAAGATCAGGGGCAATGTACGCCTCATAGGCGAAGATGTGATCATTGCCCACCGGCTGCTGAAAAACAGCATAGAAGCAGATGAATACCTGCTGATGACCGAAGCCTATACCTCCTATTTTGAGGAAGAAGAGCTGGAGCAGGTCTTTGCCTTTGGCGAGCTTATGAAGGGGCAGGATACCTATGAGCATATTGGGCCGGTAAACTACCGCTATGCCAGCCTTAAGCCGCTCTTTAGCCGCTCCGTACGCTGAGGGGGCAGTACATACCCCCTTGCCAGCTTAGCGCATGTTGTACTGGGTTACAAAGAAGATGCCGATAAAGGCCACCACGGCCAGCACCAGCCCTCCCATAAACACACTGTAGGAGATGCGCAGCAGGCGGTATTTTTCCGTCAGCACCAGGCCCAGAAAGTAAATATCAATGCTCATGCTGTCATAAAGCAGGTCTTTTGACTGCCCTATTTCCTTCATGTTCTTAATAAATTCGGGCAGCTCCATGTTGGTGAAATTGCCAAAGAAAAGCGCACTGCTTTGCTTGTTGCGAACCTTCTCCAGGCTAACATCCTTTTTGGTCACATTGGGCCGCGCCGAGATGATGGCGTAGATTACCGATACCAGTGAGCCGATCAGCAGGATGCAGATGGGGATGGTAAAGCGCATGTTTTCAATAAAGGCCCGCTCGGTAAGCGTAAAACTACCACCCACTACAGTAATGATAATGGACATGATAATGGTATTGATGCTGATCATCATGTTGGCCTTGCTGTCGGCAATGGCGCTTAGCTCTATGTGGTTGCGGTAGGTAGCCCGGTACATGGTTTCAATGCCACGCTTGGGTTCCTTGTCTTTTTCCTTTTTGCTTTTGGCCTTTTTATGTGCCGCCCGTTGGTCGTTGATGTTTTTTTCCCGCCGGTCGCCGTATTCCTTGCGGAAATAGTCGGTATAAAAATGGGTGTTCAAAATATACTCCTGCTGCAGCTTGTTCCATTCAGAGGGGCTGTAGTGCTTATCCAGGAAAACCTCCCATTCAATGCGCAGCAGCTCGGCTTTTCGGGCAAAGCTTTTTTTGCCAATACTGATGCGGTCAGCATCGTGCAGGATCTTTTCCAGCAGATCAGTGGGCTCGTGCTCCCATTTGGTAGAATTGATCAGGCGCATCACCTCCTTTTGCCGATCGGCCGGGTACTGCTCCTGCTGTAGAAAGGCGCTGGCAATGGTCTTGCTTTCTTCCTCATGCCCCCTGTAGGTGGTAACATAGCCGGCATCATGAAACCAGGCGGCCACCAGCAATACTTCCTGCTCGGCCGGGGGCAGCTCATAATAGTCAGCCGCCTCGGCACAGGCTTCTACGGTCTGGCGGGTATGGTTCAGGTTGTGGTATACGTATTTGTTAGACAGCTTTCGGGTAAAAAAATCGGTTATGAAGTCCCGCGATTTATCAACGATCTTCATGCTTTGTTCTTCCATATAAAAGGGATGGTGTTAGCGGCTTATACGGAATACAAACATTCAGGGATAGTGCTATGTTTTAAGGATAAGTGCTTTTTCTGCACGGCCTCTGGCAAATAGCCTGCTATCCTTGACGCTATCAACTGACCATGAAACCCACCTGGCTCTACCTACTAAGCTGTATGCTCCTGCTGCTGGCCTGCCGGCAGGAGGGCGATGGCGGAACGAACGGTGCAACTACCTCTCCTTATACTGGCAGCGAAAGCCTGGCCGCCCTGGGCTATCGCATTGACCAGCCGGCCAAAACCTATACCCTGCCCGGTAGCCTTAGGGAACTCTCCGGCATGCAAAGCCTTGGGCAGCAGCAGCTAGCCTGCATTCAGGATGAGGAGGGCATTATCTACCTCTTCGATCTGCAAAAAGGGGAGGTGGTGCAGGAGGTGCCCTGGGGAGAACCGGGCGATTACGAGGGCGTAGCCGGCAGCCGGGAAGAGCTGTGGGTGCTCAAAAGCGATGGCACCCTCTACCAGCTACGCAAGCTGTGGACGGGCGAGGCTCCCCAGGTACGGGAATTTCAGACCCCCCTTACCCAGGCCTGCGATGCCGAGGGCCTAAGCCTGCTGCCCAACGCTCAGGCCCTGCTTATCGCCTGTAAAGAGGGGGCTGCCGGCGAAAGGCGCATCTGGAGATTTAGCACCGACAGCCTGCAGCTGGATCCGGTTCCTTATTTGCAGCTGGAGCATGCCGAGATGGAGGAAGAATTTATTGAAACAGAGTTGGATCGGGTTTCCTTAAGCCTGCAGAAGTTCCTGAGCGTACGGGGCGAGTCTGGTGTTTTTGTACCCTCCGGTCTGGCCATACACCCCCTTACGGGAGATTTATTTATTCTGTCGGCGGCCAGCAAAATTCTGGTTGTGGTAGACAAAACCGGAAAGCTATCGTATATACAGGAATTACCAAGCGCTATTTTTTTACAGCCTGAGTCCATCACCTTTTTGCCAGACGGTACCCTGCTGATTGGCAACGAGGGAGGGGCCGCAGAGTCAACTATTTTGTTATTTACCTATGATGCACACTAAACCGGCAGCTGTTAGCTGGAGCTGGGCGCTACCCCTGGCATTTTTTATAGCCGCCTGTGGAGCCGTAAAACCCTATATAGCAAGAGAGCAGCGTAGCTGGCAGGAGGTAGCCCTGCCCCCTGCAGAAGAGCTGCTCCACACCGTATACCTGGTAGGCGATGCCGGCAAACCCGACAAAGACCGGCAGGAGCCCAGCCTGCGCCTGCTGGAATCGCAGCTGCGTGGCCAGTACCGCTCCGAGCAGGATGGGGGAATCTCCCAGCTGCCCGATTCGCTCAAATCGGTGATCTTTCTGGGCGATAATATCTATGAAGATGGCCTGTCTGCCCCGGACGATCCCGACCGGGAAGAGGAAGAGCGCATCATTGTAGAGCAAATGCAGGTGGTGCAGAGCTGGGCCGGTACCCCTGTTTTTATCCCCGGCAACCACGACTGGAACCATAGCCGGGTAGGGGGGCTGGAGAAGGTGATGCGGCAGGGCGAATTTGTACGCCAGTTTCTGGACAATCCCAGAGCCTTTCTTCCCTTTAATGGCTGCCCCGGTCCCGTAGCCCTGCCGGTAGGCGATAATGTAGTGCTGGTGCTGATAGATTCGGAGTGGTGGCTCACCCCCCATCGCCGTCCGCGCGGCCCTGAGGGAGGCTGCAATGTAGAGTCGGAGCTGGACTTTATTGTGCAGCTGGATGATATGCTCTCCCGCTATAGCGATAAGCACATTGTGCTGGCGCTGCACCACCCCCTGAAAAGCAATGGCAACCATGGGGGGCACTACAACCTGGGCGACCATATTTTTCCGCTCAGGCTCAAATATGCCAATGCATATGTACCCCTTCCCCTGATTGGCTCCATTTACCCCCTGGGCCGTATGTATGGCGTTTCCCGCCAGGATATTGCCAACCCCAAATATCAGCAGCTTATCAATGCCCTTACCAGCATTACCGAGGGCCGCACCAATGTGGTGATTGCCGCCGGGCATGAGCACAACCTGCAGTTGCAGGAGCTAAACGGGGTTATGCACATTGTCAGTGGCTCGGGTGCCAAAGAAACCTTTTGTGTGGGGGGGCGCGATGCTCTTTTTGTGCACAGGTCCAAAGGCTTTGCCCGCCTCAACTACTATAAGAATGGCGAGGTGTGGGTAGAATTCTGGGTGCCCGAAGGGGATGGCGAGCAGGGAACCCTTACCTTCCGTACCCCCCTCTATGCCCTTACTCCGGCAGAAAGTAAAGAAGTGAAGGAGGCCGTAGCTGACCTAAACTATTCGGACAGCACCAAGGTAGTGGCCGCCAATCCTGAATATGCCCAGCGCAGCAGACTGAGCCGTGCTATCTGGGGCGATCATTACCGGCAGGAGTGGAGTACGCCCATAGAGGTACGCTATCTGGATTTACAGCGTGCCAAAGGCGGACTTACCCCCATTCGCAAGGGGGGCGGTAAGCAAACGCTGAGCCTTCGCCTGCTTAACCCTGATAGCATCCAGTACCAGTTCCGCTCCATAGACAAGATTCCCTCGGCCATTTTGCCGCCAGGCCTGCAAACTACCTTTGCGGCCGATGTGGTGCAGGACCAGATCTCATCCGCGCACCCCTATGGCAGCTTTACCGTACCGCGCATGGCTGATGCCATCGGCATCTACCATACCGATCCCGAACTGTACTACATGCCCAGCTCAGCCCTGCTGGGCCCTTATATCAGCGATTTTGGCGGCATGATCGGGCTGCTGGAGATCCGGCCGGATGAGGACCTGACCGCCTACCGCAACTTTGGCTTTACCCAAAATGCCATTAGCACCCGCAACATGCTCAGCAAATTGCAGGAAGATAATGATGACGACATAGACCAGCCCCTGTACCTGCGTACCCGTCTATTTGATATGCTCATAGGCGACTGGGACCGCCATGAAGACCAGTGGCGCTGGGCAGAGTTTGAAAAGGAAGGAAAAGGCAAGCGTTACCTGCCCATTCCCCGGGACCGGGATCAGGTGTTTGTAAAGTTTGATGGAATAGTGCCCTGGCTTGGCTCCAGAAAGTGGGCGGTACGCCACTTCAGCCATTTCGATTATGAGTTTGAAGACGTAAAGGGCCTGAACCTGAGTGCGCTTAAAATGGACCGGCGCCTGCTTAGCGGACTCTCCTATGCCCAGTGGCAGGAACAGGTAGCGCATATTCAGGAAAACCTGGAGGATGTGTTCATAGAAGAGGCCATGCGCCAGATGCCCGATGAAGTGTTCTCCATCAGCGGTCCGGAGATCATAGCCAAGCTAAAGAGCCGCCGTGCTGTGCTGGATGAAGCCGCCCGGGAATACTACCTGGCACTGGCAAAATATGTGGACGTATTTGGCTCCGATAAGCATGAGCGCTTTGAAGTAGAGCGCCTGCCCGATGGCAGCACCCGGGTAGTGGTCTACAAGATCAAAAAAGACGGTGAGCAGGAGCATATCCTGTACGATCGCCTCTTTCTGCCCGACGAAACCCGCGAAATACGCCTGTGGGGACTTGCTGGCGAAGATGAGTTCCGCATAAGCGGCGAAGCACCTGATGCCATACTGCTGCGCGTAATTGGAGGTGCTGAGAAAGATAGCTACAAGGATGTCTCCCGGGTACGGGGCGGCAGAAGCATTATTTATTATGATAATGTGCTGGATGAAAACAAGATCGAGAAGGGGCAGGAAACCAACCTGCGCCTTTCCAACAAGGACTACATAAACGACTACGATGCCGACGATTTCTTCTATACCTACCTGGGCCCCCGGCTTTCGCTGGCCTTTAACCCCGATGATGGTGTGTTTATTGGTGGAGGAGCTAACCTGCGGAGCTATGGTTTCCGAAAAAGCCCGGCGGCCTCAGACCAGACGCTGCTGGTAAACTATGCCTTTGCAACCGGTGCCTACAATTTCCGTTACAAAGGGGCCTTTTACCAGGCTTTTGGCCGGGGCAATGATCTGCTGCTTGATTTATCCTACCAGGGACCCCAGTTTGTGCTCAACTACTTTGGGCAGGGCAATGAGAGCCCCAAAACCGAGCCTATTGATTTTTACCGGGTGCGCCTCAATAGCTTTAATGCCGAGCTGCTGGCCAACCGCCGCCTGGGTCCGTTCATTAACATCGGCATAGGCCCGCATTTTCGCTGGGTAGGGGTAAACGAGAATAAAGATACCTACATTGACTCGGATGATTTCCGGACCAGCGATCTGTATGCCAGTGAGGAGAGCATGCTGGGGGGCAGGGCTTATTTCAGGCTGGATGCCACCAACGACCCCCGCATCCCCACCCGGGGGGTGATCATTGAAAATTCCCTGCAGTATACCAACAGCCTGCGCTCTGAAAACATCAACCTCACACGGCTGCATTCGGAGTTCTCCATCTACATATCGCCGAATACCGATCGCTTTCGCCCCACTATTGCCCTGCGCTTTGGGGGGCAGCGCAACTGGGGAGATTATCTCTTCTATCAGTCGGCCGCTATCGGCAACAATACCACCCTGCGCGGCTTTCGCAATTACCGCTTTGCCGGCTATGGCGCGGCCTACCAGAATACCGAGCTGCGGGTACCCATCAGCCCTATCTACAATTATGTGTTTACAGGCAGCTGGGGGCTCTATGGCTTTATTGACCATGCCCGGGTGTGGGCAGAAGGGGAGGACTCCATCCGCTGGCACCGGGGCTTTGGGCCGGGTGCGTATTTAAACCTGTACCAGTTATTTGTGGTGTCGGGAGGAGTGAGTTTTTCAAGAGAAGGCCCCTATTTCCTGCTGCGCTCAGGCTTCTTCTTCTAGCCTGAGCGATCGGCCGGATACGCAAGGAGGCACTCTTCTCCCTGCGTATCCGGCCAGGCAGGCCAGGGGCTTAGGCGTGGGTGAGGTAGGTCTGGGTCTCGGCCACTTCCATCAGGCCTTCGGCCGTCAGGCCGGTCATGTCTACCGGCTTTAGCTCGTTGATGAGCATGGGGTCGTATTTGGCGGCTACCCGCACATAGTTTTCGGTAAAGCCGTGCATCATTCCGGCTACCACATCATCCTCAAACAACACAGTAGCCGTGCGGCCTATGTTCTGCTCGTAGAAGTAGCGCTTCTTTTTCTCGCTCAGGCTGCGCAGCATGCGGCTGCGGCGGTTGCGCTCCTTCATGGGCACTACCTGCTCCAGCTCGGCGGCAGGGGTATTGGCCCGTTCGGAATAGGTGAATACGTGCAGGTAGCTTACCGGCAGCTCGTTCAGAAACTGGTAGGTGTCCAGAAAGTGCGCCTCAGTTTCGCCGGGAAAGCCCACAATCACATCTACCCCTATGCAGCAGTGCGGCATCAGTTCCTTGATCTTGGCTACCCGCTCGGTGTAGAGCTCCCGCTGGTAGCGGCGGTACATGGCCTTTAGGATCTCATTGTTGCCCGATTGCAGCGGCAGATGAAAATGCGGCACAAAGCGGCGGGACTGTGCCACAAACGCAATGATCTCGTTGCTGAGCAGGTTGGGCTCAATGGAGGAGATGCGGAAACGCTCAATGCCTTCAATCGCATCAAGGCCCTGCAGCAGGTCCAGGAAGCGCTCTTTGCGGCGGCCCTCCTGTATACCAAAATCCCCTATGTTCACCCCGGTAAGCACCACTTCCTTAATGTCGGTAGCGGCTATTTCGCGGGCCGATTCCAGTATGTGCTCAATACTATCGGAGCGGCTTTTGCCCCGGGCCAGAGGTATGGTGCAAAAAGAGCAGTTGTAGTTGCAGCCGTCCTGTACCTTTAAAAAGGTGCGGGTACGGTCGCCGTAGGAGTACGCATTGTGAAAGGTATTGGCCTCGGAGATCTCGCTGGCAAGCACACGGGCAGCCGGTGCTTTCTCAAAGGTAGGAATGAGGTCCAGCAGCCTGAATTTTTCGGCAGCGCCCAGTACGGCATCCACCCCGGGTATGTCGGAGATCTCCTGCGGCTTTAGCTGGGCATAGCAGCCGATGATGGCCACATAGCCCTGGGGATTGATCAGCTGCGCTTCCCGCACAATCTTGCGGCATTTTTTATCGGCATTATCGGTCACCGAGCAGGTATTGATAATGAAGATATCGGGTGTGTCGGAAAACTCTACCTTACGGAAGCCGCGCTCCTCAAACTGGCGGCCAATGGTAGAAGTTTCGGAGAAGTTGAGCTTACACCCCAGCGTATAAAAGGCTACTTTCTTCATGCAGCTGCAAAATTACACAATCTTGATCTCTTGACCAACGAGCCTGCACGCCAGGAGGTTCCGGCTGTTGCTGTGAAAAGGGGTGCCCACTCGGCCTGCTGCTTCTCCATGGCAGAGTGACCCAGTGAGAGCAGCAGGCTGGCGGGTGGCTGGGGGCGATGGATGCAGCCGCTTGAACCCCAGCCAGACAGAATCTGCGCCAAGATTTTTTTGCCGGGTTGGAAGGGGTTGCGTAAGCTTTTGCCTCCGGATGGCGCTGTTTCCTAAACAGACTTTCCCAGGCCAGAAGTGGGAAGCGGGGAGCCAGGGGGCTGTTTGAGAGCCAGAAGAAGGGAAAAAGGGGTGCGGGCGTGTAGTGTGTTGTTAGGTAGGGTGTAAGGATGATCCGTTATTTACGCAGCATGTGCAGGATCTGGACTGTATCTTCATCCTTTCATTTAGGTAGCCAAAAGAACGCCGGAAAATGGGAGGAGAGGTACGAATAGTAGTGGCGGATGATCACCGGATGGTGCGCAAGGCATGGCAGCTGTTGCTGTCGGCAAAACAGCAGTATACCGTTGTGGGCCAGGCGGCCAATGGCGCCGAAGTGCTGCAGCTGTTGCAGACGATGCGGGCCGATCTGGTGCTGATGGACCTGGACATGCCCGTAATGAACGGCTTTGATGCTACCGAACAGATCAAAAAGCGCTATCCCTGGATCAAGGTGATTGGCCTTACCCAGCAGAAGGAAAGCGGCTATATCAAAAAACTGTTTGCGCTGGGCGCCTCTGCCTACCTCACCAAGAATGCATCGGACGAGGAGCTGTTTGAAGCCCTGGAACATGTGCTGGACGAAAAACGCTACCTTTCCAGGGAAGTAAGCGATGTGCTGAGCAAAAGCCTGCTTACCCCCCCTTCTGAAGGATCTGCCGATCAGGTATTCATGGGGCTTTCGGCCCGCGAGATTGAAATCGTTAAGCTGATTGCGTCGGGCCATACCACTCTGCAGATCTCCAATACGCTGCACCTGAGCATCAAGACCATTGAGAGTCACCGGCGTAACATTTTTAAGAAGCTGCAGGTTAAGAATGTAGCCCAAATGATTGGCAAGGTAAAAGACAGAATTGTATAGGGAGCGGATAGTAGCTGCTCCCGATTTTTTAAGCTGGAGGCCCATTGCCCGCAGGCAGAAGGTAGCCCCTTACCCCCTTTGTACGCATCGGGAATTTTTTTTAAAAAGCATGAATTCAGCTCTTTCCCTACTTGAGTTTACATCCCTTCATCAGTTCCGGGCGGTATATGAGCCGGTGAGTGACCTGGTGTTTCTCATCGACCTCCATAACCATGCCATTGTAGCCGCCAATCCGGCCTTTAGCCAGCTGATTGGCGAAAATGGCGGGCTGCCCGGCCTAAATGCCGATAGCCTCATACCGGCAGACGTATTCCGGCAGCTGCCCCTGCTGGATGTGCACACCCTCAGCATGTGCCGGCCCGGCAGCGATCCCTTTGAGGTAGTGCTGCAGCTGCTGCCGGCCCGCATTGGCGAAGAACTCTATTATCTGTGCATCGCCCGTGAAAGCGAGCGGGCCGAGCTGGAAGACCTTATTGCCGCCGCCGAAAAGGAAAAGCGGGCCCTGTTGAGCGAGGTGTACCACCGGGTAAAGAACAATCTGAACATTATCCTCAGCCTGCTGAGCCTGCAGCTAAACCGGGTGCAGGAGCCCAATGCCCGCCACCTGCTGCTGGAGAGTAAAAGCAGGATCTATACCCTGGCCCTGCTGCAGGAACGGCTCTATGCCTCGCCCCGGCTGTCGGAGATCAGGGCAAATGACTATCTGGTCAAGCTTATGCAGGCCGTGCTGGCCTCCTTTCGCATGCCTGGCCAGGAGATAGCGCTTCAGCACCAGATCAACGCTGCCTGGATGAATGTAGATCAGCTCCTGCCCCTGGGGCTAATTGTGCATGAGCTGCTGGCCAATGCCGTACAGCATGCCTTTAGCGCCCGCACAGATGGCCGAATTGAGGTAACACTGGCCGAGCCAAGCTCCGGCAGATGCCGGCTGACCGTGCGTGACAATGGGAGCGGGCTGGCAGACCCAACGCTTTATGCTACTCCCAAAAGCGGAAGCCTGGGCGCCCAGCTGGTGCTTAACCTGGTGCGGCAGCTAAAAGGTGAGCTGCAGCTGACCAGTACCTCTGCAGCGGGCACCACGGTACTTGTTGAATTTCCTTTTATACCGGAGCATGCCGCATAGTGTACTGATAGTAGAGGATGAGGTGATTGCGGCCCTCTCCCTGCAGGAAACCCTGCACCAGCTGGGCTATAGCGTATGCGGACTGGCCTCAGGCAGTGAAGAAGCCTTACAGGCTGTGCGGCAGCAACAGCCGGATCTGGTGCTTATGGACATAAACCTGGGCGAGCAGCAGGATGGCATACAGCTTGGCCAGACCATCATGCAGGCGTACGGCCTGCCGGTGGTCTTTTTAACGGCCTATTCTGATAGGGGCACTATAGAACGGGCAAAGGAAGCCTTCCCATACGGCTATATGATCAAGCCCTGGCAGGAGGCCGAGCTGCTGGCCACCCTGGAAACAGCCCTGTACAAGCACCTTGCCGACAAGCGGCAGTTTGAGCTGCAGCAAACCCGCAACAAGTTTTACACCATCATTGGCCATGATCTGCGCAGCCCGCTGGCGGCCTTGTCGGTTTCTACCCGGGCTTTGCTCAAGCATCTGGATGCGCTATCGCCAGATGATCTAAGAGAATTTATCAGTGATATTCACCATACGGTAGAAAATCTGTATGCCTTTACCGATAACCTGCTGGAGTGGTCCAGGCTGCAGTCGGGCAGGCTGGAGTACCGGCCGCAGGCAGTAGCCGTACAGCCCCTGGCCGAGGAGGTACTGGCATTGCTGGAAAGCCATGCCCGCAACAAAGGGGTGCAGGTGCGCCTGCAGGCAGCTGCCCGGCTGCAGGTGCAGGCCGACCGGAACATGCTGCATACCATACTACTCAACCTGCTGAGCAATGCCATTAAGTTTTCCTATCCGGGCAGCGAGGTGTGGCTGGAGGTGTCCCGGCAGGATGCTGCCCGCCTAGAGCTGCAGGTACGGGATAGGGGCAGGGGTATACCTGCCCAACAGCTGGCGAGTCTCTTCGATTTTAAAACAGCCATTCATACCCCCGGCACACAGGAAGAGAAGGGCACCGGCCTGGGCCTGCTGCTTACCAAAGAATTTGTAGAGGCCCATGGCAGCCGGCTGGAGGTTAGCAGCCAGGAGGGGGTGGGGACCTGCATTCGCTTTTTCCTGCCCCTGATCACTTAACGAAGCTGCTCCAGGAGCTGGTGCAGCTCCAGCATGTTTACGGGCTTTACCAAAAACCCATCTACCCCGGCAGCTTCTATGCGGGCCACTGTTTGGGGCTCTGAATTGCCGCTAATGATGATCACATGGGGAGAGGCCAGCTGGCGGATCGCTTCCAGGGTTTCAAGTCCGTCCAACCCCTTGCCCAGTTTTATATCCAGCAGCACCAGATCTACCGGCTGTTGGGCCAGCAGCTGCAGTGCCTCCCGGCCGCTGGGGCAAACGTCCACTATGGTATAGCCGCTATCTTCCAGTTCTGCCGCCAGCGCCATGCCTATTACAGCTTCATCTTCTATTATCAGGATTTGCTCTACAGGCATGCGGTCGGTTTCAGGTACTACATTGGAGAAGTATCGGTAAAAGTGATCAGAAAGTGTGCGCCGCCCTCGGAGTAGGAGTGCAGGCTGCCGCCCAGCTGGCGCACAAGGCTATTGACCAGCTGCATGCCCAGGCTTGTAGATTGGCTGCTCTCAAACTGGGCGGGCAGGCCGTGCCCGTTGTCGCTCACTTCCAGGGAATACAGGTCCCCTTTTTGTTTAAACTTAACCGCTATAGCTCCCTCTTGTTTTCCATGGAAGGCATACTTATAGGCATTTGTGATCAATTCATTTAAAATTAATCCACAAGGTACGGCCTGTACAATATCCAGATCTGCGGCATCGGCCTGTATCTGCAGCTGCACACTGGTCTGGCTGCTTCTGAAAGAATAGGAGATGCCCTGGGTGAGCTCCTGAATGTACTTCTGAAAGTTGATACGGGATAAGTTCTTGTGCTGGTAGAGCAGCTCGTGGGTAAGGGCCATGCTTTTAATGCGCTGCTGACTTTCCCGGAAAAGCGTACGCACCTCGGGCTGCTGGCTGTGGCGGGCCTGCAGGCTCAGCAGGCCCGAGATGATGGCCATGTTGTTTTTAACCCGGTGGTGAATTTCCTTCAGCAGCACTTCCTTTTCCTGCAGTGACTGGTGCAGGTTGGCTTCTACCTGTTCCCTGGCCAGCATTTCCTGCTGCATTTTGGTGAGGGTGGTTGCCAGGCGGGCAGTCTTTTGGGTTACCTTGGCCTCCAGTTCGGCATTGAACTGGCGCAGCAGCTCCTCGCTGTTCTTGTGCTCGCTGATGTCGGCAAGGGCGCCGGTGATGCGAATGGCCCTGCCGTCAGCATCCCGGATCACATAGCCCCTGTCTTTCACAAATTTATAGGAGCCATCGGCGCAACGGTAGCGGTATTCAATGGTCCACTCGGTGCGCAGGCTGTTCACTACCCTGGTCAGGTTAGCCAGTACCCGATCCCTGTCCAGGGGGTGCAGGTGGTCCGACCAGTAGGGTAGGCTTCCCAGGCTGGGATCCTGCCCAAAGAGTGTGGCATAGCCTTCCCCAAAATAGCCTTTCTTATTTACCAGATCCCAGTCCCAGATGGCATCCTGGGTGGCTTTGGTCACCAGGCGGTAGCGCTCGTTGATGATCCGCAGCTCTTCTTCGGCCTGCTTGCGTTCGGTAATGTCTATGGCATGGGCCATAATGGAGGTTTCTGATCCGTGATGGAAAAGGGTCAGGTACACCTCAACAGGGTACAGGCTGCCATCCCTGCGTTTGTGGGTGGTCTGGTAGGTCAGGCTGTTTTCCTGGCCTATCAGCAAGGGGTGAAACAGTTTTTTGTACTGCAGCCGGTCATAGTCGGGGTTTACATCCAGCGGGCTTAAAGATGCCAGTTCATTGCGTTGATACCCCAGGTTGTCGAGTCCCTTTTTGTTGATATAGGAAAATTTGCGGGTAATGGTGTTGATAATATAGACCTCATTGCCACTGTCTTCCACGGCCTGATTCAGCTTCAGGAGTTCTTCCTGCGCCTGTCGTTTCTGCGCAACGTCTATGAATATGCCTACCAGGTATTTGAACTGTTGCTGCTCGTCCAGCACGGCAGTGCAGCGCAGGTAAAACAGGCGAATGCTCCCATAGGCATCATAAATATCAATATCGCCCTCCCATTGGCCCAGGGCATACAGATCCTCAATGATGCGGGTGGGTACGGCCGGGTCTACAAACATTCCCCTGGGGCCCCCTATGGCATTCATGCGGGGCACATCCCAACCCAGCGTACTCAAAAAGGCGGCATTGGTGTACACCACTTCCTCGGGGCTGGTGGCAATACCAATTGCATCAGAGGTGTTTTCAATGGCAATCATGATGCGCTCAAGTTCCTCCCGCTGCTGCTTTTGCTGGGTAATGTCGCGGCCCACCAGGTAAATAAGGTTGTCTGCCAGCGAGGATTGCGTGGTAAAGGCCAGCCAGCGGTAGCTTGCATCCTTGCAGCGTATGCGCAGCTCCAGGTTCTGGCAGGTATCGCCGCGGTAGATCTTTTCAAGCGCGGCCCGCCCCCTTTCAGCATCGTCGGGATGGATAAGCTCCGCCACCGGCAGCAGGCCGTAGTCGTCGGCCGAGTAGCCCAGCAGCTCCTGCAGGGCCGGGTTGGCCCGCTTGGGCAGCCCGTCAAAGCCTATAATGCAGAATAGGTCTGGGGTAAGGGTAAAGAATTTTTTAAAGGCTTCATTATTCTGCCGGCGTTCTATTTCGGCGCCCAGCTTTTCCATCAGGCTCTGCAGGTGGGCCGGATCAAAGTCTGGATTCTCCTGTCGCTGGGCGGCCCAGAGGCCTAGTACGCCCAGCGTTTTGTTGCGGTAAACGATGGGGATGGAAAAAAAAGCCTGTAAGCCACAGGCCAGGGCCACCCCTTTGCGCCGGATGCTGGCATCAAGCCGGATGTCAGGTACAAAGTAAGGTTTGCCGGTGCCAAAGAGGTGCTTCTTTTCGCTGGCCATGTCCCAGGTGCGGTCTATGGATGCGCTGGTTACCGGCCAATAGTCGTTGCCGGCTTCCCAGTAGGCTTTCATGCGGGTGTGGGTCTGGCCCAGCATGGGCATCCAGAACTCCCCATATTGAAAACCGGTATACTGGCATAGCAGCTGCAGTACGGCAGTGGCCCCCTCCTTGAGCGAATACGCAGAGCTGAGTGCCCGGCTGGTGTTGTTCAGCAGGGCCAGATCTTTCTCGTAGTCTACTTTTTTGCTGATGTCCTTGATGGTAAAGAAAAAGCGGCTTACGCGATTTCCTTCCGTTATGGCTCCAACGGCAATAGAAGCTGTAAAGGGAGCGCCCATACCCTTCATTTTACTTTCAATCTGCAGATTTTTCCCCTGCAGGATCAGGGGCAGACCTGTGCTGAGCTGGCTGCGGGCCTCTGCGGGCAGCAGATCAAGCAGATTGGTGGTCATCAGCGCTGCTGCCGGGCTGCCGGTCAGTAGTTCTGCATGCTGGTTGGCTATAGCTATTCTCCCCTGAACATCGGTGATGAAAATGGCATCCGAGTAATTTTCAATCAGGGAGCGATACAGTTTTTCGCTCTCCTTCAGGGCCTGTTCGGTATTTTTGCGTTGCGTAATATCCTTGCAGATGTGCACGGAATGGGTTAGGCGGCCCTCCGGGTCCAGAAAGGGGGTGATGGCTGTATACACCCACATGGGGCACCATTTCGGGCCTGTACCTGTATCTCGCCTTTCCAGATCTCGCCTCTCTGCAAGGTGGCCCGCAGCTCATCGGCAGAAGCAGCCAGGGGGTGGTGGGCAGGATTGAATACCGCATGCGGCCGGCCGTAAAGCTCCTCCCGGCTGTACTGGCTCAGGGCGCAAAAATTGTCGTTTACCCAGCTGATGCGCCCTTCGGCATCGGAGGTAGAAACAATTGCCGAGGCATTGAGGGCAGCCTGCAGATCTTCCAGCTGCTTTTTGGCAGATTGTGCTTTTTGCTCAAGGGCTCTTTTTTCGGTCAGGTCTGAGAAGAAGATCAGCAGCCCTTCCTTGGAGGGGTAAATGCGGCTCTCCAGGATGCGCTGGTCCGGTCCGCCGGGGCCGTAGGGGTTTTCGGATACCCGCAGCTGCTGGCTGGCCAGGGCTGCCTGGCAATCCTGGTAAAATTGGCCGCCTACCTTAGCCGGAAACACCTCCTGCCAGATGTGCCTGCCTACCAGCTCCTGCTCACTGAGGTCCAGCAGGCTGCAGGCTTTTTTGTTGGCGTAGGTATACATCCAGTTGCTGTCCAGCGCCACCAGGGCATCAGAAATATGGTCGAGTGTGCTGCAAAGGCTGCCCTTGAGCTGAGGGGGGAGCTGGTCTGCCTGCTGGTCTGCTGCCTGCTCATCTGCTGCCCCACCTGACTCGTCTTCGGGCCTGCCTACCCATACCTGAAAGGGACCGGTGCTGCTCAGGCGCAGCTGCCAGCGAAACCGCTGATGCGTGCCGGCCACCGTAGCAATACCCGCCGTAAAGGCGGTATGCCTGTGGCCCTGCTTTACTTGCTGCAACGCCCGAGCAAATGAGGGCCTGTCGGCCTCCAGTATAAGATCTGCTAAGTGGGGGCGGGCGCCTGTTTGTGCGGCCAGTCTTGTAAAGGAACTACTCGCCCGGCTGATGCGCCCGTCAGCCTCTGTACAGCACACAATTCTCATACGCTCTCCCCTGATTCTGGCTAGGCTCTTCTTCTGCAAAATACAAATGGTCCGGCTTGGCTGAATTAGAATATTTCAATTCTAACCAACTCCTAAATGTAGCACAAAGTGCCCGAAAATTGAGATAAGTGTAAGTTTTTCAATGATTTGTAAGGAGCATTTTAAGGGTATACCCTTAGGGGTGGTAAGGGTAAGGGTTGAATTTCCATTAAATAATCATGTTTTGCGCAACATCTGCAGGGGGGTGCTTCTATCTTGTGAGTAACAAAGGCAACCACACCCATGCACCACACCACCCGACGTTTCCTTTATGCGAAGATATACCTGCCTCTGGGGGGGGGCTGCTGCTTTTTCTGCTTAGCCTGGGGGTGTATTGGCAGGCCAGCCAGCAGGAGAAAGCCCATGCCCGCCTGCAGCAGCAAGCCCTGCTGCTCCATGCCAGCCTGCAGGAAGCAGTAACATTGCCTGACAGAAACTTGCAGCGGGCACTTACGGAAAAAACCCGCCAGCTGGATCTGGCATTCAGCCAGCAGGCGGCCAGCTGGCCGGCGGGCATGCTCACCGACTGGCAGGCCTTAAAAGTACAATGGGGTAGTGACACACCAGCGCAGTCTGCGGGCAGCACAACAGCCAGTATGGCTGCGGCTCAGGCACTCCAGCAGTCCTGCCTGCAGTTTGCCGGCCAGATGCAGGCAGCCGAGCAAGCCGCCGGCCTTCAGGCCTCGCTGGCCTTTGGCAGTATGCTGCTGCTGGCAGGAGGCATGCTGCTTTACCTGCTGCTGTTCATGCACCGCCAACTGCTCAGGCCCCTTGCTCAGCTAAGCGAACAGCTGCACCATCTGGCCGCCGGTACCGAAGGTGACACGCCCAGGCTGTACGGCGCCACCAAGGCCCTGCAGCAACAGCTAGCCCAGTACCAGGCGCAGCTTAAGCAGCTATCGCAGCAAGCCGCCCTGGTGGGCGATGGAAGCCTCCGGCTAAGCCAGGCCGATGTGGCAAACACCGGTCTGCTGGGCAAAGCCATGCTGGGCATACAGGATAAGATGCACCAGTTTTTTTTGGATGAACAGCGAAGAAGCTGGAGCAGCAAGGGGGTAGAACAATTTGCCCGCTTGCTGCGGGAACATAATCAGGATATCGAATCGCTGTCCAAAACCCTTATTTCCCAGCTGGTGCCTTTTGTAGATGCCAACCAGGGGGGGATTTTTGTGCTGGAGGAAGAAGATAGCGGCCATGCGGTGCTAAACCTGCAGGCTGCCTATGCCTGGGGACGCCACAAGTTCCTGAACAAAACCATTGAGATAGGAGAGGGCCTGGTAGGCCAGGTAGCCCAGGATCGGGAACTGGTGCTGATTACCGATGTACCCGAAGACTACATCCAGATTGGGTCAGGGCTTGGCCGGGCCAGGCCCCGCTGCATACTGCTGCTGCCCCTGCTTACCAATGAACAGTTTATGGGGGTAATCGAACTGGCGGCCTTTCGGGTATTTGAGCAGCACGAGCTGGATTTTCTGCATAAGCTGGCCGAAAACATTGCCTCAACCCTAAGCAGTCTTAAAACGAGCACCCAAACGCGCTGGCTGCTGGAGAAAGCCAACGCTGCCAATGCCCACCTGCAGGCCCAGGAAGAGGAGCTGAGGCAAAATACCGAAGAGCTCATGGCCACCCAGGAAGCCATGCAAAAGAAAGAAATGGAGCTAAGCGGTCTGTTTGCCTCCATCGATTACAGCCTGTTTACCGCCGCCTTTGATCTGCAGGGCCAGTTATGCGAGGCCAATACCCGGCTGCAGCAGCTTACCCGCCAGTCGCTGGAGGGCCTGCAGCACACCACCCTCTGGCAGTTGCTGCACCAACAGGGCTGGGGCCAGCCCGAGTGGGAGGCGCTGTGGCAGCGCCTGCTGGCCGGCGAGCCCCAGAACCTGGAGTGCCAGCTGGCAGCCAACAGCACCTGCTGGCTATCCGCCTCCTTTACGCCGGTGCTCAACCAGCGAGGGAGGGTTAGTAAGATCATGATGCTGGCCACCGACACCAGTGAGCGCAAGCAGGCCGAGCTAACCTACATTGCCCAGGCCGAGGAGATCATCCGGCACGAAGAAAAGCTGCGCCTCTACACCGCCGAGCTGGAAAAGCTGCAGGCCAGCCTCTCAGGCAAGCTAGAGGATGCCCGCCTGGAAATGCAGCGGCAGATAGAAGAGATAGCGGCTGAAAAGGCAAAGAACGAAGCCATACTGGAAGGCTGTGTAGATGGGGTGGTTTCCTTTGGTGAAGATGGGGTGATCGACTTCTTCAACAAAGCCGCCGAAGACATCTGGCAGGGAACGCGGCAGCAGATCATTGGCCGCAGCATCAGGGAGTTTATCCCCCTGCAGATCGTGTACCAGAGCCATGAGCCCCAGGCCTTTTACCTGAAAGACGGCGTTCAGCGCTGCCTGGATATCCGCACCGAAGTGCCCATCACCGGCATGGGAGGCCATGAGCTGGAAGCCCTGCTCACCCTTACCCGGGTACGGGTAAACGGGGCCTATATGTTTACCGCATTTGTTCAAAAAGTAGCTGTAGAACTGTTCTAATCTAATCTGGCAATGGAGTTTACAAAAGAAGAATTTATGGGGAAGGTAGGCCGGCTGGAGGCCTTGCTGGAGCGGGATTTTAGCACCCTCTCGGGCAGCCTGCGCAAGACCCACGCCAGCGCCCCAATCTCCCACAGCAAGCAGCGCCTGATCGAACAGTTGCAGTACCACGACATCATTCGCCAGAAAATTCAGCATGTGGGCCAGTTTGGCCCCTTGCTGGAAGAAGAATTTGCCGGCTTTACGGCAGGCCGGCCCACAACCACAGCGGCTGTGCTGCCGGGCCTGCTGGAGCTGTCCATGGCCCTGCTGCAGTTTGCCCGCCTGGAGTATGATGAGATAAGGGAAGAAATACAGCTGCAACTGCTGGCCCTGCCCAGCTCTCCAAACCCTGCCGGCGAGGCAGTCTACAGACAGTTTCAGCAGGAAGTACAGGAGCTGATCAAAAGCCTGGGCCGGCTCTACCTGCTTACCGACCCCAGCGGGCCGGAGGCAGACGGCGAGCTGTCATCCGAAAAACTGCGCAAGATCTGCCAGTCCTTCAGCATGCAGTCTGAGCGGGAGATCTTTCGCTCCCTTTTTGAAGAGGATCTGACGCCTGAGCTGCCCGCCGAAAAAGGGGAGGATTCTACCAATATAGAACTATTCTAGCCATGCACCATACCCTGGAATCAGACCCTGCCGGCCGGCCCAGTGCCCTTGTGCTTAGCGGAAATTTCAGCATTGCCCACAGCGAGCAGCTGCGCCAGCTACTGTTGCAGCATTGCCAGCCGGAGCGTCCGCTCTTGCTTCGGGTAGGGGAGATAGAAGTGCTGGACCTTAGCTTTCTGCAACTGCTGCTCGCCTTTACCCAACCCCTGGCAGAGGGGCCGCCGCCCTATCAGCTGCACAGGGATCTGTCACCCCAGCTGCAGCAGCTGCTCCGGCTTGCCGGCCTTACTCTACTCACCCTTTAGCGCGATAGCCTCATGGAAAAGTCAATTCTGATTGTAGACGACTCTGAAACGATCCGGGAAACGGTAAGTTTTACCCTGGAAAATGCCCAGTACAAGGTGCAGAAAGCCGTAGATGGAGAAGATGCCCTGCAGCTGCTGGACAAGCACCAGTACCAGCTCATCATCACCGACCTGCACATGCCCCGGCTGGATGGCATCGGGCTGATCAAGGCCATCCGGGCCCGGGAAGCCCACCAGTTTACCCCCATTCTGTTTCTGACCACCGAAAGCCAGACCAGCCGCAAGGACGAGGCCCGGGCTGCCGGTGCCACCGGCTGGATCGTAAAGCCCTTTGTGCCGGAAAAATTGGTAGCGGTTGTTCAAAAGCTGATCCGATGATCGAGCACCTGAAGCAGAAGTATCTGGAGGAGGCCCACGACCTGCTGCTGGAGCTGGAGCAAACCCTGCTGCTGCTGGAGCAAAACCCTGCGGCCGCCGAGGGAGTAGAAACAGCCTTTCGGGTCATGCACACCCTTAAGGGAAGCAGCGGCATGTTTGGCTACCAGCAGATTGGCGAGCTGGTGCACCTGCTGGAGAGCGGCTATGATGCCATACGGGCCAGCGGCAGTCCCTTTCCCCATGCGCTGCTAAACCTGAGCCTGGAGGCCGTAGACCACATCCGCCTGCTGCTGGATGCTGCCGCTGCCGCCACCGAGGCCTGCCAGACCACGCACCGCCTGCTGCTCAAACGGGCCGCAGAAATGCTCTACGAGGTAGTGCCTGCCACAGACAGCAGCACAGCCCCCACCAGGCAGGAACTAACCAGCTGGGCGCTGCTCTTTGCCCCCCAGGCCGATCTGTTCAAAAACGGCACCAACCCCCTCTACATCCTGGAAGACCTGGCCAGCCTGGGCCAGCTCCACACCTTTGCAGACACGCAGCTGCTACCCCCTGCTCAGGCCCTGGACCCCCGCTGCTGCTACCTTTCCTGGAAGCTGCTGCTGGTGACCGATGCTCCTGAGAGCGATATCCGGGACTGCTTTCTGTTTGTAGAAGGAAGCTGCCGGCTGGAGCTGCACCCCCTTGGCCCCGGCAACTGCCTGAGCAGCCTTAGCGAGCCGGCCACTGCCGAGCTGGCCCGGCAGGTGCGGGAAGGACTCTCCTGGGAGCAGTTTCTGGAGCAGCTGCAGCAGCCAGGGGCGGCAGTAGCGGCCGGGCCAGGCCAGTTGCCTACAGCAGACAGCCTGCCGGAAGCAGAGGGCGGAGCCGCCGGCCTGCAAACCAGGGGAGCGGCCAGCATACGGGTAGCCTCCGATAAGCTTGATGATCTGATGAACCTGGTGAGTGAACTGGTGGCCAACCAGGAGCGCCTTTCGCTGCTGGCCGAGCTAAGCCTGCAACCCGAGCTGGCCGGTGTGGCCGAAGAAATTGAAAAAATCACCCGCCAGCTGCGGGACAAAACCTTTGATATCTGCCTGGTGCCTATTGGCAGCATGCTCACCCGCTTTAAGCGCCTGGTGCGGGACCTTTCTCAGGAGCTTAATAAAAATATTGTGTTTGAGGCCGAAGGGGTAGAGACGGAGCTGGATAAAAATGTGATCCAGAATCTGTCAGACTGCCTGGTGCACATCTTCCGCAACAGCATAGACCACGGCATAGAAGGGGAGCAGGAACGCCTGCGCAAGGGCAAACCCGCCCAGGGCAAAATAGTGCTGAAGGCCTACACCTCTGGCACCAATGTAGTCATAGAAGTGCAGGACGATGGCGCCGGCATAGATCTGCAAAAAGTGCAGCAGAAGGCCCTGCAGAAGGGACTTATTGGTCCCGAAGATACCCTAAGCGAACAGGAGGTGCTGGAGCTGCTCTTTATGCCCGGCTTTAGCACGGCCCAGGGGGTAACTGCCGTGTCGGGGCGGGGGGTAGGCATGGATGTAGTGCGCCGCAACATGCGGGAGCTGCGCGGTGAGGTAACACTCAGCAGCCGGCAGGATGCAGGCACTACCCTTACCCTTACCCTACCGCTTACCATTTCCATCATTGACGGGCTAATGGTTCGCATTGGCGACACCGACTTTGTGCTGCCCCTCTCCTTTGTAGAAAAGAGCTATTCCATAACGCCCGGTCAGCTGAGCGCAGCCTTCAACAATCAGCTGGTGCTGGATGGGGAGCCCATGCTTTATGCCAACCTGGCCGATGCATTTGGCTGCCCGGGAGTGGGCCGGCAATCCTTTGGGGTAGTGGTAAAGACCGGCCAGCAGAAAATGCTGCTGCTGGTAGATGCCATCCTTGGCGAGTACCAGGCAGTGCTAAAACCCCTGGGCCGCTTTTACCTGGAGCAGGACTTCCTCTCGGGCGGCAGCCTTAAGGGCGATGGCACCGTGGCGCTGGTGATAGACCCGCAAAAACTTATACAGGATATTATACAAAAAACAGCCATATCCATATGAAACAGGAGGAACTAACAACACTAAACTCCTACCTCTCCTTTAGCCTTGATCAGGAATGCTTTGGGGTGAATGTAGGCAAGGTGATCGAGATCCTGGAGGTGCCGCACATTACCAGGATACCCAAAGCACCCCCCTTTATGCGCGGGGTCATCAACCTGCGGGGCACGGTGCTGCCCGTGGTAGATACCCGCCTCAAATTTGGCCTGGCTCCCAAAGCCGACACCATCAATACCTGCATCATTGTCTTTAGCATTTGCATAGGCGAAGAACAGGTGATGGTAGGCGCGCTGGTAGATGCCGTTCAGGAGGTGTTTGAAATGCCCGAAAGCGAGCTGCGGCCCACCCCCAGCATGGGGGGGCGCTACAAGGCCGAGTTTATCCGGGGCATGGCCCGGCGTGATGATGAATTTATTATGGTACTGGATGTGGACCGGATCTTTGCCCATGAGGAGATCCTGGATCTGCAGCTCGATCTGGAGGCACTAAAGGCTTAATGGTTAAATAGATTAACAACAGGATGAGATGAATATTACAATTAAAACCCGTCTGATTATTGCGTTTGTGTTCCTGATAGGGCTTACAGGCTTTGTCTATTACCTGGGCACTTCCAATACCAATGAGCTCAATAAACAGATCAACTTTATTGTTGACAAAAGCGCAGAAAAACTACTGCTCTCCAGCCAGCTGGCTGAAGATATCCAGTTCATCACCAAGCGTGAAAAAGACCTGATCCTGACCCGGGACCGGGAAAGCCTGCAGGAACTTGTGGTGGAGACCGATCAGCGTATTTCCGAAATGTACAAACGCATTGAGGACCTGAAGGCGGTAGAAGACGAAGGGGGCATGGAAGATGTAGCCATCCTGGAGCAAAAACTGAAGGAGTACCTGAAGGTGAACAAAAAGATCAGAACCCTGGCCTATACCATCAATACCGACTCCTCCAGTGCCGCAGCCTATCAGCTCTCCACTACCCTGGCCCGGGAAACGGCCGCCGATGTGATCGACTTCGCCTACTTCCGGGTAAAGAACAATAAAAAGGAGCTGAAGGAGGTGGATGTGATGACCGACCAGCTCTTTGAAGAAGGCAAGAACATGATGCTTACCTCCCTGATTGTTGCCATCAGCATAGCCCTGATCATGTCCTTCTGGATCATCACCAGCATTTCCAACTCCATCAATAAAGCCAAAAGTGCGCTTAAATCGGTTTCTGAGGGGGATCTTACCGTTCAGATTGACATCACCAACAAGGATGAGATTGGCGAACTGCTGCAGCACCTCAAAGGCATGGTAGAAAAGCTGAAAGAAGTGATTGGCTCTGTAACCTCAGCAGCTGATAACATCTCGTCGGCCTCGCAGCAGATGAGCTCCTCCTCCCAGCAGATGTCAGAAGGGGCCACCGAGCAGGCTGCCTCAGCCGAAGAGGTATCCTCTTCCATGGAAGAGATGGCCGCCAACATTCAGCAGAATACCGATAATGCCCAGCAGACCGAAAAGATTGCCCTGCAGGCAGCCGAGGATATACAGGAAGGCAGCCGGGCGGTAAACCAGTCGGTAGAGTCCATGCGCAAGATTGCCGAAAAGATCACCATCATTGGTGAAATAGCCCGCCAGACCAATCTGCTGGCCCTCAATGCTGCCGTAGAAGCGGCCCGGGCAGGGGAGCATGGCAAAGGCTTTGCCGTAGTAGCGGCCGAGGTGCGCAAGCTGGCCGAGCGCAGCCAGGTAGCTGCCAATGAGATCAACGAGCTATCTTCCTCTTCCGTAGCCATTGCCGATAAATCCGGCAGGTTGCTGGAGCAGATTGTGCCCAATATTCAGAAAACCTCCCGCCTGGTGCAGGAAATCACGGCCGCCTCGCTGGAGCAGAATGCCGGTTCCGAGCAGGTTAACGGCGCCATCCAGCAGCTAAACCAGGTGATCCAGCAAAATGCTGCCGCCTCTGAAGAGATGGCCGCCGGCGCCGAGGAGCTGTCCTCTCAGGCCGATCAGCTAAAAGATACCGTCAGCTTCTTTAACATTGGCCACAGCAGCTTTGCCCAGAGCAACCGCAGCAAAAGCAAAAAGCGCCACCACATACCCGTGGTGCAGCTGAATGGCCAAAGCAACGGCATCCCTAAAAAAGGCCCCTCGGCCAAAACCGGCCTGCAGCTGGACCTGAACGGTCATGATCAGCTGGATGCCGACTTTGAAAAGTATTAGGCCTTTTCTCTAAAAGCCGCCGGCCAGGCGCTGGCGGCTTTTCTTTTCCCTTTATGCCTACTGCTTTGCTTGCCTACAGCCCCCTGATAAGGGCTGCCTGCTACCGGCATGCCGGATGGAAAGGGGTCAAATGGCCTTTCAGTAGTACGTAACCCATACCAACCATGATCCATCATACCCTATCAGCTGCCCTTAAGAGCCTGCTAGCCGGTACCACCTGCAGAAAGTGCAGCCTGCAGCTAGGCCTGCCAGTGCTGGTGATGCTCGGGGGTGGGCTGCCGCAGGCCGCTGCACAACAGCTCTCAAAAGATTCGCTGGCCCTCTGGCAGCAGCCAGAAGCACCAAAGGCAGGGGCGGGGGTGCGCAAGAAGATCGAGATTACCCAGAGCCTGCAGCTCTGGAATGTGTATACCTTTGAGGCCCTGGGCGAGCAGGCCGGAGAGCGCCGAAACGATCTCTACATTCGCCGGGGCCGCCTGGGGGTAAAGGGGGAGCTGCGGCAGGACCTGGACTTTAACATCTCTTTTGCCTATGACGGGATTGGCCGAGACAAGCACACCGCCGGCAACGGCAGCCCCAATCCTGATGATAATAAAGAATTCTTTCTGTGGGAGGCCTTCTGGATGTGGCGGCAAAGTCCGCTGTTCAACATCACAGCCGGCTATTTCAGGCCACAGGTGGGCAGGGAGCACATGACGGCGGCCTTCAAGACCGCTTCCTTTGAAAAATCGCTCTCAAACTTTCAGCCCCGGGCACATGCCTTTGCCAGGGGTACCGGGCGGGAGCTAGGCCTGAATGTAGGGGGGCTGTACCAGGGGCAGGGCTGGAGCCTGAACTATAACCTGGGAGCCTTTGACATCTCAAGCGAGAAACTGGTAGGAACAGGCAGCCGCTGGTTTCCGCTGCTGGCGTCCCGCCTGGCCATCAGCCTGGGCGATCCCGAACTGGATACCTACGGCATTGGGTATACCCATTCTTATTACGGCAAGCGCAGGGGCATCACCTTTGCCCTCAACAGTACCTACCAGGGCGAAACGGAGCGCTTCAAAAGCAATAGTTTTTACGGGGGTGATATACTGGCCAACTGGGGTCCCTGGGACATTACCGCCGAGTGGGACTGGCTCTACCGCAGCAGCCTCTTGCTGCAGGAGCCGGCCGATGTGTACCCCCTCCAGCCTGCCCCCACCACCGATCAGGTATTCACTTTCAAGCTGGCCTACAACCTGCCGCTGAAGGGGAGCAGAATCCTGCAGGCGGGCGCCATGTACTCCAGCCAGCAGGCCCAGGCCTGGGGTGAAACCCAGGGGCTGAATGCCCTCACCGGCGCCACCGATCAGCAGGTGTATGATTTGGGTCTCAATTACCTGCTCAACAAAGACAACCTGAAACTGAGCCTGCACTACATCTGGGGCCAGCGGGAAGACCGCTCTCCCGGCCACCACTATTCGTACCTGGGTAGCGGCTTTCAGTACCTGTTCTGAGCATGCCCGGGCTAGCCTGGGAATTACGGTACATCAGAAGTGCCCTTACTGATCACCCTTTTGCCAACGGGATATGCTATTAACAAAACTGCTGCTGGGTGGAATGGTGCTCTGCGCTCCTGTGCTGGCAGGGGCAGAAGCACTGTTTACCGATCGGATTGGGCTGGCTGAAGATGCCCAGATGACCCTGCCCAGGCGCTGGAGCCTGGAGGCTGGTCTTAATGCCGCCTGGGCTGGTACCCGGCTGGGCAGCAGCAGTGCCTTTGGCGTGCCTAGCCTGCTGCTCAGAGGGGCGCTATCAGAAGGGGTAGAGCTTCGCCTGGCTACAGAGTACCTGATGGGCCGGCAGCTCAACAGGGCCAGTCTAGATCAGCCCGTACTGCACTCAGGGATCAATTATGTATCCCTGGGTACCAAGCTTACACTCCTGAACGAGCGGAGCCTCATTCCCCAGACAGCCCTTATGGGCATGATGGGGCTAAAGGAAGCCGGGCCCTGGCAGGAGGCAGGCCGGGAAGCGCTGCTGTCGGTACGGCTGCTGAGCGATAAATCCTTTGGCGATAAAAAGACCCTTTCGCTAAATGCCGGCCTTAGCAGGGCCGGCAGTGGGGCAGCCTGGGAGGGAGACAATACGCTCACCTTTGGCTACCAGGCCACCAAAAAAATGGAGTGCTTTGCAGAAGCCTGGAACAGCTGGTATGCCGGCTATCACCAGCTGGGCGCCAATGTGGGCCTGTTTGCAAGACCCTTTTCCCTTATCAGGCTGGAGCTGATCGGGGGGATTGGCTATGATGGGGATACTCCCCAGCTAATACTCTCCGGTGGCCTGGCCATCAAAACACAATAAAACGATTAGTGCCATGATCATGCAAAAATTTACCGCCGCCACCCTCACCCAGCCCGAATTTGAGCTGCTGAGCGGGTATATCTACACCCACTATGGTATAAAAATGCCACTGGCCAAGAAAACCCTGCTGCAGTGCCGCCTGCAAAAACGGCTGCGGGTGCTCAACATGGAGCGCTTTGATCAGTACATCGACTATGTGTTCAGCCAGGAAGGGGTTGAGAAGGAGCTGCAGCACATGACCGATGTGGTAACTACCAATAAGACCGATTTTTTCCGGGAGCCGGCGCATTTTGAGTTTCTGCAGCAGCTGAACTGGGCAGACTTTATGGGCGGCGAGCCCGCCGGAAAGGTAGTGAAAGCCTGGAGTGCCGCCTGCTCTACCGGCGAAGAACCCTACACCCTGGCTATGGTGCTGCAGGAGCTTAAGCTTGCGTACCAGATCCTGGCTTCCGATCTGTCGGTAGAGGTGTTGCAAAAAGCGGCCACGGCCGTGTATGCCAGCGACAAGACGGCCCCGGTGCCCCAGCTGCTCAAACAAAAATACCTGCTCAGGCACAAAGACCCCAAAAATCCGCTTACTCGCATTGTGCCGGAGCTGCGCAAAAAGGTGAGCGTTAAGCACCTAAACCTTATGGATGACCATTATGATGTGCAGGGCAAGTTTGACCTGATCTTCTGCCGCAATGTGCTCATCTACTTCGACCGCAAAACCCAGGAGCAGGTCATTCGCAAACTGTGCGCCCACTTGCGGGAGGGGGGCTATCTCTTCATCGGGCACTCCGAATCGCTCACCGATCTGCGGCTGCCGCTGCTGCCTGTTAAATCAACCATCTTTCAAAAAAGAGGCTAAGCTTATCCGGACTAGCTAGCCGCCTTCTTTCCCTTTGCCCCTAACCAAACGCTTTTGGAACTACTGGATAAAAAATTTCTATACCCGGCTACGGTATTTGCCAGCAAAAGCCCCACCCTGGTAACTACCATTCTGGGTACCTGTGTGGCAGTTTGCCTGTTTGACCCCATCAGTAAAATAGGGGGGATCAATCATTTTATGCTGGCCAGCTGGGATGGAAACGGGCTGCCCTCGGCCAGGTTTGGCGACCGGGCCATGCAGCAGCTGCTGGAACGAATGCAGCAGCTGGGCGCCGACCGCCGAAGCCTGCAGGCCCGTGTGTATGGGGGCCTGTGCCGCAAGAGCGGAGGCGATCATTTCAACATTGGTGCAAAAAACATTGGCATGGCCAGAAGCCTCTTGTCCCAGCTGCAGATCCCGGTGCTGACACTGGATGTGGGCGGCCGCAGCCCTCGCAAACTGGCGTTCCAGACCCATACCGGTACTGTAAAGATAGACCTGCTGCTGCCCGAAAAAATACGCTAGCCCCCCTTATGCCGCCATGGAAAAAATAAAGGTGTTTATTATAGACGACTCTGCCCTGATGCGGCAGGTGCTCACCGACCTGCTACAGGCCGATCCGCAGCTAAAGGTAATCGGTACGGCGGCCGACCCCTTTATTGCGGCCAAAAAACTGGCCGAAGAAGCGCCCGATGTGATTACGCTGGATATTGAAATGCCGCGGATGGATGGGCTCACCTTTCTGAAAAAGCTGATGGCCCAGCATCCCGTACCGGTGGTGGTCATCAGCAGCCTTACCGACAGAGGGTCAGAATCTGCGCTGCGGGCCCTGGAGTACGGAGCCGTTGAGGTGATGAAAAAGCCCGAGGAGTTGCGCGGACAGGCGCTGGAAGAGGTTGGCATCCGGCTCATCGACAGCATTAAGGCGGCCCGTAATGCGCGCATTCGGCGCCGCCCGGCCGGCACTGTGCAGCCCGGCACTATGGCCCCGCCGGCGCCCAAGTACTCGGCCGATGTGATCATGGCACCGGCCAGCGGCCGCAGCATGCTGCGCACTACTGAAAAGGTGGTGGCCGTGGGCGCTTCTACAGGGGGTACCGAAGCGCTGCGCGTCTTTCTATCCGCACTGCCGCTGGATGCGCCCGGCATTCTCATTGTGCAGCACATGCCCGAGATGTTTACCAAGTCCTTTGCCAAGCGCCTCAATGAACTCTGCCGCATATCGGTAAAGGAAGCCGAGCATGGCGATACGGTAATCCGGGGCCGGGCCCTGATTGCCCCCGGCAACAAGCACATGCTGCTGAAGCGCAGCGGGGCCCGCTATTTTGTAGAGGTGGTGGAGGGCCCGCTGGTAAACCGGCACCGGCCCTCGGTAGATGTGCTCTTTCGCTCTGTAGCCACCTTTGCCGGCAGCAATAGCGTAGGGGTGCTTATGACCGGCATGGGTGCCGATGGCGCGCAGGGGCTGCAGGAGCTTAAAAAGAGCGGCGCTCATACCATTGCCCAGGACGAAAAAAGCTGCGTGGTCTTTGGCATGCCCAAGGAAGCCATTAAACTGGGCGCTGCCGATAAGGTACTGAGCCTGGAGCAGATTGCCGCCAATGTGCTGGCGCATGCCTAAGCCTCTAATCCCCAGGCCGCATTTACAGGTAAGTATGGGATGGGGCTGAGGGTGCCAGCGTCAGGCCGCCCCAGCTGAAAGGGAGCAGGCCTAATCCAGTCTTCTCAGCTCCTTCAGGTAGGCCACAATCTTTTTTGATTCTTCCCGGGAGATCACCTCCCGCTTAAAGGCCGGCATCACCCCAACCCCATGGCGGATCTGAAAGCGGATCATAAAGCCGGGCAGGGGCTTGTTGTTAATGGCAGGTCCCAGGCCGGATGTGCCCTGTGGATGGCAGGAGTTGCAGTAGCGGTCGTACAGCATTTTGCCCTCCAGCACCCCCTTTTCCTGGGCCAGGATAGGCTGGGTATAGGGCATGCCCCTGCGGGCTGAGCAGGCGCCCATGGCCAGACTCAGAAAGAGCAAAAACATGGCAGCCACCTTACTCATGGGGTGGTGGTTTTGCGTACTTCCCAGATCACACCGCTGCCCTGCAGAGGCTTGGGATTCTTGCCGTCCATGTGCATAATGCCAAAATCTACTATGTACATGCTGCTGCCATCCGGGCTGAAGCTTACGGATATGGGCCGCTCCAGGCCGCCGCTTTTCTGCCAGCTGGCCGGTCCGCCGCGCTTGCCCTTGTTGGCGACAAAATCTTCTACCGTGCCGGTTTGGGTATTTACCCGCACTACTTTATAGCCCACCGGATGCCATACCTTGCCAATGGCCGGGGCCATATCGCCAAACTGGGCAATAAAGGCATCGCCGGCAAAACCAAAAGCGGCACTGCTGGAAAAGGCCAGCCCGTTGGAGGAGGAGTGTACCCCCAGGTTTACCACCGGGCGGGGCGGCTTTTGCGGATGGCGCTCCAGCAGGGGCCTGGGATCTTCACCGCCGGGTACTTCCCGCTTGCTCAGGGGCACGCCCCCGCCAAAGTCGGGCCAGCCATACCAGCTGCCTTCCTGTATTTTCCAGAGCACATCGCCCACGCCCCATACCGGGCGGCTGCCCCGTACATCGTAGCTGTTTTCGGTTACATAGAGCTCCCCATCGGGCGAGAGCGCCAGGCCATAGGGATTGCGCAGGCCCCAGGCCACCAGCTCCAGCTCACCCCCCTGCAGGGGCAGGCGCATGATGGAGCCATTGCAGGGCAGCGCCCCCTTAATAACCTGTCCCTTGCTGGTGGCCTGGCCAAAGGGCACAAAGGCGCCCGTGCGTACCGGCTCGGCAGCGCTGCTCAGTAGGGGGTTGGGACTGGTAAAGTTCTGTCCCATCAGCACAATGTCCTCACAGGGGGTGTCATGGAAGTCGGGCTTGCGGCGCAGCCAGCCATAATCGGCATTATCGGGGCCTACCACGGCCGCGTTGGTAGCAGTGCCCTGACCAAAATACACATAGCCCTCCCGGATCACCGGCCCGTTGGTATGGTGGTCGCCCAGGCTGGGCAGGCCCTCTACCAGGGTGGTAATGCTGCCGTCCCGGCTTACCCGCAGGATCTTGCCACCCTGCAACTGACCCCCCTCGGCAATGTAAAAATAGCCTTCGTGGAAGCTAATGCCCGTCCAGGGACCGTTCTTATCCCCCTGGGCAATAAGGGTGCTGCTGCCATCTGCTTCTATACGCAGCAGCTTGGGAGGCAGAAATACTTCGCCATAGGCATAGCCGGACTCTACTACATACAGGCGGCCCTGATCGTCCAGGGCAGCGGCGGTGGGGAAGCTAAGCCCCTGGGCCAGGGGACGGATGCTGTAGCCCTCCGGCAGCAGTATGTCGGCCGGATCAAGGGTACGGGTTTGGGGCTGGTGGCTCAGCTGTCCGCCCCCCTTGGAGGGAATTATACGGTAGCAGCTTTGCAGACTAAAAAGTAATACCAGCAGCCCACAGGAAGAGAGAGAAAAAATTTCATGAGGCGGTATTTCATGGTATAACCTATCGGTTGATCTACTGTTTACACTTCCTCTTATTTTAATACTATTTGGTGCTGGCGGGTAGCCGGGAGGCGGCAGAAGGGCCCTGCGCCGGCTGCTTTGTTTCCGCTGCTAATGCCGTATCTTTGCACGGCAACTTGTTCCTTATTCTCACTGGCCTTTGAGCACATGATCAGCATCATTACCTCCGTACACAACCAGCTTGGCATGAACCAGCTGTATATGGAGTACCTTACCCGGTACACCCATTATCCCTTTGAGCTGATTGTAATAGACAATGCATCTACCGACGGGACGCTGGAATTTTTCCGGGAACATGCCGATGTGGTGATTGCCAATGAGGTGAATTATTCCTACCCCTACTGCCAGAACCAGGGGGTGCGCGCCGCCCGATATGACATCCTGGCCTTTCTGAACAACGACATACTGGTATCGCCCGAGTGGGACCTGCGCATGCTGGAGGTCATGCAGGAGCATGGGCTGGAGATTGCTTCCTTTGCCACCAACGATCACCTGGAGAACCGCAAGGCCCAGAAGGCGCTTAACCGCCGCTGGAAGCGCATCAAGTACCCCACTCAGGCCCTTTTTGGTACCGGCAAGGGCAGCCTGCAGCTGATGGCCAGGCTCATGTACGGAAATTGGGAGCGCTGGTGCGAGCGGCGCTACCAGCAGTTTGGCAAGGGCATCAAAGAGGGATTCAGTGGCTCCAGCATTATCATGCGGCGCTCGGCGCTAGAGAAGCTGGGGCCCTGGGACGAGCGCCTGCAGGCGGCCGATTTCGACCTCTATTTCCGCTCCAAAGACCGCAGCCTGCAGCAGGGCGATATTAAGCCCATGATGCTGGCCACCGGGGTGTACATACACCACTACCAGCGCCTTACTTCCAAAGCCAAACGCCCCGCCTTTGTAGATGCCGCCAACCACATTTCCCTGACCGACAAATGGGGGGATAAGGCCCGCCTCTATAATGAATTTGTAGAGAACTAAAGCAGCTCCGGCAGGTGCACCCTTTTAGGCACCGCAGCCCCCCCTCGGTTCTGCACTTCTGCAGGCTCAGCCCACTTAACATTTGCCCATTTTGCAGGCTATACCATGCAGTTCTTGAGGGATTTAGAGGAGGTTGTTATTTGTTAAATATTATTTTTCTCAGCATGATGGTAATCGGCTGCAAAGCAGTATTTTCGCAGATAAATAAGGCCTACGCCCGGCCTTATGGGGTGCTGCCCTCCAGCAGCTGCCAGCCCGGGAAGCGTGATTCGAGGAGTAAATAGTATAAACAACGTATGGTGTATGTTTTGATTTGCAGCGCGCTGATCGCTGCCAGTGTAGGGGGTATGTATGCCTACTTCCGCAAGCCCAAACCTGCTAAAGCTGCTAAGCAGCCCATCAAGTTTGAGGAAGCCTTAATTGACTTCACCCCCAAAAAGGGATACCTGCCCATGTTTGGGCGGAATCACCGGCTCACCTAGGCATAGCCGCGTATTCCAGACCGTATTTGAGACCACAAAACCCCCGTCAGGCCAGCCCTGCCGGGGGTTTCTTTTTAGGTGCCCCCCGGGCCAGGAGAACAACTTTCGTTTCTCCCATAACAACACATAGTTAAGCGGGATAGGGAAAGGAGGGTAGCAGCAGCTTTCTGGATGCGGGCAACTGCAGAACAGGAAAGCGCCGGGCGGCCATGCGCTGGGTATGACACTGGCCTGTTGCACCTGATGGGTGAAATTGCTACCTTATTCTACTGGCTGCCCCCTTTTACTGCATAGCCTGCCAAGCAGCCTGACCTTTCCTGCCAGCCTGTCCATGCCTGCAGGTGGGAGGGTAACTACAACCATCTTTATCCACCGGGGATATGAAACGGATACACCTTTTTGAATTTGAAGATCAGGCCTGGTTTCCGGACTGGCTGCGGCAGCGTATGCTGCGCCTGCTGCAGGTGCTTCACCGCCTATTGGGTACAGCCCAGGCCCTAACACCCCTGCTGAACAGGGCCCTGCAGCACAGTGCGCATCCCGCCCTGATAGATCTTTGCTCGGGCAGTGGCGGCCCCATGCTGGAGGCGCATGCACGGCTTCGGCAGCAAGCGGGACTGGAGGGAGTAACGCTTACCCTTACCGATCTGTACCCAAACCAGGCCCTGGCCAACCAGCTTCGCCGGCAGGGTGATCCGGCGGTGGTCTATCTCCCGCAGCCGGTGGATGCGACCAGCGTACCCCCAGGGCTGCAGGGGGTGCGGACCATGGTCAGCAGCCTGCACCACATGAAGCCCCGGCAGGCCCGGGCCATACTGGCCGATGCCCTGGAGAAAAAACAGGCGCTGTGTGTGCTGGAGATCAGTGATAACCGCTTTCCCATAGCCCTCTGGTGGGTGGCCCTGCCCTTTAACCTGCTTACCGCACTGCTACTGGCCCCGCTGGCGCGCCCCCTGGACTGGCGCCTGCTGGTCTTTACCTATCTTATTCCCCTCATTCCTATATGCTTTGCCTGGGATGGAGCCGTCTCCAATGCGCGCACTTATACCCTTGAGGATCTGGAAAAACTGCTGGAAGGACTGCAAAGGGAAAATTATCGTTGGGAAATGGGCAAGATTCCAGGCCGCTCAGCTAAGGTCTACCTGCTGGGCCTGCCTCAACAAAACAGGGCATAGATGGGGATACTACCAATGAGAAAGGCTGTACCGCATGAGAAATATGCCGGGTACAGCCTTTAGTAGTGTGCGTCGTTCGTTTTTGCGGGTGTGATGGGCCTCAGTACGGAAATAATGTCTTTTTTAATGGTAGAACTCCAATCTACACACTTTTCGTATAAGCTGAACGGCCGATCTACACTAAAGACACACTTTTTTGTAAAAAAGTGCGAATGAGACTAAAAAAATGTTTAGCCATTGATTCTTTTTCTCCTACAAAAAGCGGGGCAGGCTCAGGTTGTAGCGGACGGCCAGCAGCCGTATCCCTACAATCAGTCCGGCCGATAGCAGGGCATTCAGCTCCCGGTCCAGGTGCACACTGGCATTGAGCAGCAGGTAGCAGACCGCCCCCGCCAGGCAGGCACTGGCATAGACTTCTTTGCGGAAGATCACCGGCGTTTCATTTACCAGCGTATCGCGGATCACACCCCCCATTACGGCTGTAAACATGCCCATGATGGCGGCAATTTCGGGTTGTACGCCCAGGCTCAGGGCCTTCTCCAGCCCCACAATGGTAAAAAGTGAGATGCCCAGTGTATCAAAGAGCAGAAAGGTGCGTCGCAAACGCTCCAGCAGCCTAAAAAAGATCTTGGCCGCAATAACCCCTGCAATAATGGCATACAAAAAGTTGATGTCGCCTACCCACACCAGGGGATAGCTGCCCAGTAAAATATCCCGCAGACTTCCGCCCCCTATAGCGGTAATAAAGCCCATAAAACTGGCGCCAAACCAGTCGTGCTCACTGTCTTTTACGGCCAGCGCACCGGAGATGGCAAAAAAGAAGGTGCCAAAAAGTTCTACAATATACTGAACACTCATGCAGGGGGTTGACTAGCAGCGTTAAAGGTACACATTCGCACCCAAAAACCCTTGCAGCAGGGGGCATGGCTGTAGTCAGGCGTATAGGAAGAAAGGGTACAGGATGGGGAGCTAAAGTGTGCACCGACACTTATCGGAGCGCCAGATGGTTTGCCTATGGGTTAGTACAGGCTCCAGACTGGGGCAGTCCGTAAGATCTTCGCATAGGCTTGCCCCGCTGCAGTCGTAAATGGAGGTAAGGCCGTTGCAGTCGGGGCAGCAATTGCCGAAGACAAACACAGCTTTGCCCTGGTAGCGGGCCTGCTGCACGTACAGGTACTGTCGATAGGCCGCCGGACTGGCCTCGGCTGCTTCAATACGCGCTTCAAGCCAGGCCAGGCTGCCGGCTTCATGTATCCAGCCAGGGGTATCGGCTGATACGTCCAGCCCGCAGTCGCTGTCAATCATGGCAGCCTCTTTTTCGCATCCGGCTACCAGCGCCAGCAGCAGGAGCAGCATGGACATCCTACGTCGCTTTGCCATAAAAAATCCTTTTTCAAAGGAAGCAAATTCCCACTCAGCAAAAGCACCCGCAACATTAGCAGATTATGAATTTATATGCCGCTTATGTGTCTGAACGTCAGTGGTTTGATAATCTTTACTAAATATACATAAAGCTGGAATAATATGGGCCAATCCTCCAAAAATCTGCCCTGGCAGAGGGCGTCTGAGGCAGTTTTTATCCGGCTGACAGTCAGCGCTTTGTCCCCAGGGCAGTACAGATAGGACTGTTGCTGAGAAACGCCCCACTTTCTTCTGGTATGGGCTGCCTTGCTGCAGAAAAAATCGGTCCCCAGTGCTGGGAACCCTGTTACAGGTAGCCTTCCGGTAAGAAGCTCATTTGCCAGACCTGGTCAATAGCTTTCCACCTGACCCCTGTTTGCCAGGCCAGAGCTGGTTAGAGGGGAGGATATTAGTTGAATTCCCGGAAGCTTACAGGTGCAGGTAACGGGCTTCTACCGGCTGACCCAGAAAAGTAGCGGCGCGGCTGTTGAAATCTTCCGGTTTTTCGGTGGTGAAAAATTCGCGCCTGCCCCCCCTGGTGCAAAGGTGCTCTATTTCGGGATGGCGCTGCAGGTAATCAGCCAGGCTTCTGGCCACAATTTCTCCCTGAGGTACCAGGCGGATATGGGCCGGCGTATATGCCCTGATCTTGTCCATCAGCAGGGGGTAGTGGGTACAGCCCAGCAGAATGGTGTCGATCCGGGGCGATTGTTGCAGTAGGGCCTCTACGTGCCGCTTCACAAAGTAATCGGCCCCGGGCGATTGGTGCTCCCGGTTCTCAACCAGCGGCACCCACATGGGGCAGGCCTCCTGGTGTACCTGCACCCCCGGAAAAAACTTTTGAGTCTCGATTACATAGGATTGGGAATTGACCGTACCCTGCGTTGCAAAAATGCCCACATGCCCGCTCTGGCTTAGCTCGCCCAGCAGTTCGGTGGTAGGGCGGATCACCCCCAGCACCCGGCGCAGCTCGGGCCGGCGGGGCAGGTCCCGCTGCTGAATACTCCGGAGCGCTTTGGCCGAAGCTGTGTTGCAGGCCAGGATCACCAGGCTGCAGTTCATCTTAAACAAGGCCTCTACACACTGCAGGGTATACTCATAGACCGTATCAAAAGAGCGCACACCATAGGGGGCCCGGGCATTGTCGCCCAGGTAAATATAGTCGTAATCGGGCAGGGCTTTGGCAATCTCCTTAAAGACGGTAAGCCCTCCGTAGCCGGAATCAAATACCCCTATGGGGCCTGCGGGTGATGTGCTCATGTTGCTGCTGAAGTGCGGATGGGGGATTGCCAGGCTGGTAGGTAGGCTTTATGCCCGGGCCTTTTTCTTAGCGCCTTTCCCTGCAGGCTTGCCCCCCAGGCGACTGTCAAGCGCGTACCTGCCAGGCCCAAAGACCAGCAGGGTCAAAAAGATCATCAGGTATAGCAGGGCCATTTCCTTGCGGGCAAAGGGATCGGCGCCGTGCTGGATAAAGGCCGCCACCCCCATGGTGATGCTCAGGGCCAGGGCTGCAAAGCGGGTAGCCAGACCAAGGCCCAGCAGGATGGAACAGAAAAACTCGGCAAATACGGCCAGGGCCAGCGATGCGGCAACACCTATGCCCAGGGGATCGCTAAACTTGAGCTCACCCCCTTCTACCAATTTCATCAGCTTGGGATAGCCATGGGTCATCATGGCGGCTGCTACGCCCAGGCGCAGGATCAGCAGCCAGGCATCGGCCAGGGAACGGTTGTAGCTAGTACTGAAAAGTTGTTTCATGCCGGCAAAGTAAGGATAATCCGGCAGACAGCGGGCTAGGCGGGGGGAGAAAAAGTTGAGGCAATTTCCTCGCTAATGCGTTTGGGGCGCATGCTGGCGGCATCCAGCAGGCACCAGCTGGTTTTGGCCTGGGCCAGCAACTCCTGGCTGCCGGCCCGGTACAGGCGTACATGCCGCGCTACTTTTGGCCCCTGGGCGGGTTCTACCCAGGTGTAGCCCTCAATGGTATCCTGCAGAAAGGCCGGGCGCAGGTAGTCGATCTCGTGCCGCAGCACCACCCAGGAGTACTGCTGCTTGAGTTCGGCTGGGGCTACGGCCTCCCAGTGGGCGGCTGCCACCTCCTGCACCCAGCGCAGGTATACCACATTGTTTACGTGCCCCAGCTCGTCAATGTCGCGCTGCTGTACGGATAGGGTATGGCAAAAGGCCGTATTGGGTTCGGTGGGGCGCATGTGGTTTCAAAGGGGGCTGGTAGCTGGCCTAAACTAGTAAATGAAGACTGGCCAACGGGCTGTCTGTTTGCGATTTTACATTAAATTTAAGTCAACAAGAAATTTTTTAGCCCATGCCTTATACACCAAGTGCCGATCGGTACCAGCAGATGGAGTACCGCCGCTGTGGCCGCAGCGGCCTGAAACTGCCCGCCCTATCGCTGGGGCTCTGGCACAATTTCGGAGGGGTAGATACCCTGGAGAATGCCCGCCAGATCCTGCAGCTGGCCTTCGATAGGGGGATCACCCACTTTGACCTGGCCAATAACTACGGCCCCCCGCCGGGCTCGGCTGAGGAGAACTTCGGGCGGATCTTAAAAGAGGATTTCAGCGGCTACCGGGACGAGCTCATCATCTCCAGCAAGGCCGGCTACCTGATGTGGGAGGGGCCCTATGGCAACTGGGGCTCCAAAAAAATACCTTGTAGCCAGCCTGGACCAGAGTCTGCAGCGCATGGGGCTGGACTATGTCGATATCTTCTACCACCACCGCCCCGACCCTGATACGCCTCTGGAAGAAACCATGGGGGCGCTGGACCTACTTGTCCGGCAGGGCAAGGCGCTTTATGTGGGCCTTTCCAACTACCATCCGCAGGAAGCTGCCCGGGCCCTTCAGCTGTTGCAGGAGCTGGGCACCCCCTGCCTGATCCACCAGCCTAAATACTCCATGCTGGAGCGCTGGGTAGAGACCGAAGGCCTGCTGGACCTGCTGGAGCAGCAGGGGGTAGGCTGCATTCCCTTTTCGCCCCTGGCCCAGGGCATGCTTACGGATAAATACCTCAGGGGCATACCGGAAGATTCCCGGGCGGCCAAGGAATGGGGTTTTCTGCAAAAGGAGCAGCTTACGGAAGAAAGCCTGGGCAAAATACGCCGCCTGAACGAGCTGGCGCAGCAACGCGGCCAGTCCCTTGCCCAGATGGCCCTGGCCTGGCTGCTGAAAGATGAGCGGATTACTTCTGTGCTGATTGGGGTAAGCAAACCCGCCCAGCTGCTGGATTCACTTAAATGCCTGGAGAATACCCGCTTTAGCCAGCAGGAACTGCAGCAGATAGAAGGGGTGCTGGGCTAAGGATAGAACATATATTCTGGCCTCTGTGCTTTTGATCGCCATCAGCAACATACCAAACTTGCTTTCTGGTCAGAAGCGGCGATACGAACGGTTTTTCCGGAGTTAAACTCCAGGTAATCTTCCAGTACCCCATCACTGAATATCACCCCATTCTCCGGCATCTGAGACTCGATGATCAGGTCCGTGCTTCTGTTGATCATGCCGGCTACTATCTCGCTGCCAGTGTATAGACTTTTGTAGGGTTCTCGCACCACAAAGCACAGTTTCTCATCATCCCATTTCATCTGATGGGTAAAGGTGGTGTCATGCAGACCAAAGAGTTGTGACAGGCCATTAAGCTCATTAAATACGGAACTGAGCCAACCCGTAGAACCTGCTCCGGTAGAAATGATCAGACCGCTGGAGGAATGATTTTCTGTTTGTTCTCCAAAGGAGATCTTGTAGCGGGCAGAGGTATGATTTGATTTTCCAATGTAAAAGTCATTAAAGGCCAGTAGCGTTTGGCCGTCATTAAGCCTTGCTTCTGCCATGGTAACTTTTTTCAGGAATTTTTCTCCGGCAAAGGCATGCTGCAGCCCCTTTCTGAACGTGGTGGCAGAGAAGGGCAACAAGACTCCCTTGTAGCGTTTAGGGTCCGGATTGATTGCGAGGATTGGATTTGCACCTACATATTTGGCGGTATTGGCTACCAGACCGTCCTGACCCAGTACTACCACCAGATCCGTATCGGCAAACAGAAAGGAGGGGAGAAAGCTCTTTTCTATAAGCGTTGTCTTGAGCGTTTTGGTCATTGTTTTCTGTACCGCCAGCAGGCCTTCATAAAAGGTGTTATGCTCCTGCTCGTAGTCAGCGAAATTGCCTCCGTTATGCTCCAGGTAAAACCTGGCCTGGGCTTTTGAGTTGAACTTCTCAACCAGTTGCTCCAGGCGGGTTTTATTCTTTATCAGAATGATGCGGTCAAAGTCCATCTTACTTTTTGCTTGTTTTCACCAAGGTATCCAGTAGGTCGGGGCTTATGTTAAGGGTGCCGATTTTATGTGCGTTTTCGGCAAGCTCCCTAAACGCTAAGGCTATGTTGTTGCCGGCATCGGAAGAGGTATTGGTAAGCGCCGAAAGCAGTTTCCAGTCCAGGCTGCGGTAGGGTTTGATGGTTGCTTCTATGGCATACCCCTTGGCATCAGAATTTTGCTTTTCGTTTTCTACCTGCATCTTAATCAGATCCTGCCGTTTGGTTTCTACGGCTATGTCGGCCTCTACTTTCATCTCCCGGATCTTGCGTTCATTCTGGGCTTCGGCCACCTCTCGTTCCATTTGCTTTTCGGCGATCTCTTTTTTCTTCTCCACAATGGCAATTTCCGTATTAAGCTCACTTTGCCTGATTTTCCGCTCCTGCTCTACGGAGAAATTTCGTCGTTCGTAAATGGCCAGATCGGCTTGCTTGAGCAGTTCTTCCCGGGCTTTAGCTTCCAGCGCCCTGCTGGTTTCGGGATTGGCTTTAATAGCAAGAATGTTAATGCTAAGGGGTTCTATACCCAGGGAGGCAATGGTTTTGGAGTCGTTCAGGCCGGCAGCAATAATTTTCTCCAGCAAGTCTGAACTGTTGATGGCAGCAGTAAGATTCAGTTTTCGGATGTGGGAGAGGGTAGCTGTTTTGGCTTCGTTTATGATCCTGTTATTCAACTTCTCATGATCATTGCTCTTGAGTTGTCCTTTATCATTTACAGAAAAGTCCAGCAGATCGGCCAGCTGCATGGGGTCTTTTATTTTGTAGCTGATCTGGCCCTGAATACTTACTTCCTGAAAGTCGGCGGTGGTTTCAGTAAAGATAAAATTCACATCTATGCTTCCCAGGGGAATAGCGGTAATAGAGGTGTTGGGAGCGAAATAGAAGAAGGATAAGCCCCTTCCCTGCTTAACGATCTGACCATTCTTGTACAGAATCACATAGGTCATGGAATCGAATTTGATAAACTTTAAGCCAAACATGATGCGTACTTTTAGGTGGAAATTTTATTTGCGTTATGTTTACACAAATATGTAATATGTGTTTTTAATACGCAAATAAAAAAGCGTGTTTTTTACGCAAAATAGGGTGTGCTAAAAGTAAGTTACTAAGGGTTAGAGGGTTATAGTTCGAAGTTGATTCCTTCTTTTTTCAGCTGGAAGTATTTTTTTTCATTGAACTGGTACAGATTGCCAGGACGACCGGCCCCTTCCAGTTGCTGTTTTTCTGTGGTTTCTTCCAGAAAGCCAAACTTCAGGATCTTCTTTTTAAAGTTCCTTCTGTCTAGCGGGCGGCCCAGCACCGTCTGGTAGAGTTTTTCAAGTTCGGAAAAGGGAAAGCGCTTATCCAGCAGTTCAAAGCCAATGGGTTCATAGATGATTTTCCCCTGCAGGCGTTTAATGGCTTGCTGGAGTATGTCCCGGTGGTCAAAGGCAAGGGGGGGTAGGTTCTCTACATTAAACCAGGCGGCATCGCTGGCGTCTGTATTGGCCTTGATCTCAAATGCATCGGGTTTTACCAATCCGTAGTAGGCTACGGAAACCACCCTGTTTCGGGGATCCCTTTGGGGCTGTCCAAAGGTATACAGTTGCTCCAGGTAGTTGATGGATATTCCGGTTTCTTCTTTTAGCTCCCGTTCTACAGCTTCTTCCAGCGATTCATGATCCCTGACTAGGCCCCCTGGCAGGGCCCATGTTTTCTCAAAGGGCGCTACTTTTCGTTTGATCAACAGCACCGACAAGCCCTCTTTAGATGTATACCCAAAGACAACGGCATCTACTGCAAGTTTTATGTTTTGGAGAACAGTCATGAGCTAAAGGTAGCAATTCACGTAAATATTACGCAAATAATTAGGTCGTTTGCGGATGGGCCGGCCAAAAGAGGCAAATACCTACAGCTGTGGAGCGCTAAAACTTTCTGGCAATGAGTAGTGCATTGGTAGGCGGGGGCAGGAGTTTCTGCAGCCGGCCGCTTCTCTCATCCTTGCTGAAGAGTGCAACTTTATTTTCAAAGCGGTTTTGCTGAATCCAGGGATTTGTATACGCAGCAGAACTTTCCATTACACTAAAACCGGCTTCCTCAAGCTGGTTTTTCCAATCCGTAAAACTCCAGAAACAGAAGCGCTCGTGCATTTCGCTTTGCCAGTTATCCGTATAATCTTTGGTGAGCATAAACTCTGCCGCATCCCGCAGGGGAAGGCAAACGTATTCCTGCTGCCCAATGCGCTGGAGACTGTAGGAGATCTGATCGCCCTCCTCTTTGCGAAAGTCTTGTGCAAAGCGCAGAAAACGGGTGTATGTGGAGCATTCATTCAGGTACTTTGCCAAAGCCCTGGCATCGCAGAATTCCTGCTGGTAGTCATCATTACGGCCGTCCTCCCTATTGAGCCACATATACACCAGGCTGTCTCCCTTTTCGGGGCCTATTACATCTCTATTGATCCAAACACCACCACTTTCCAGCTCATTATAGCGGTTTTTTATAAAGTTCAACAGGTCGGCCCGGCTCCCATAGGATTCAATTTCATGGGTGAGCGAAGAGGTATGAATGGTATTCATGGATTCCGGCTCAAAGACCAGAGATGTAACCGCATTTTTTTGTCCAAAAAACACATTGGGATTTTTGAACTCGCCATTGTGCTTACGCTGCAGGCAGATATCATAGAGCTGACGGGCCAGTTCTATCCCATAGAAATCTGACTCCCGATGCCGGGGGTCTTCGCAGGCCTGTTTGATCCAGGAACCCACCGCACAACCGATATCCCCAATTCTGCCAGCTTGTATATAGGCAGCGGTTTCCTGGTATTTAATCTCCGCGATGTCGTCCATCTGCCGCACATAGCTGTTGTAATCTCTGGATTCGGTAATGTCGCCATCATCGCCAATGATGGGATCGGATAGAATTCCTTTCACTTTTTCGCCCAGCCGATACGTTTTCCAGATTGAAAAGCTGGCAGGATGGATGTTTTCGATGATCTCCTGTTCGCACTGCCACTGGTCTGCATTGCCGATTAATTGTACCAGATCCCAGGGAAGTAATGTAGAATAGCAAAGGGGTTGGCTACTGCTCAGTTCTGCCGGTAGTATGGTAAAACCCAATTCCTCGTACATATTCATGACAGGTGTAGAACAAACAATGCAAGTGTTGGCAGGATCTAGCTTGAGCTGTTGTTCACTCTGGTGCCGGATTTGCTTAAGGGTATAGGATGCAAAATTCTCCAGCGTACCTACATCATCAATGCCAAAAACATAGCAGCGAACAGGGAGCTCCTTACAGAACTCCTGAATCATCATGGCCCGCAAATAAAAAGGGATGGGGTTTCGCTTGGTGCCACTATGGTTGGCAGAGGTTACAGCAAAAATAATGGCCTGCACGGGTTCTTTCTTTCCAATGTAGGCTCCATGTACGTCTTTAGCCTTTGCTAAACCTGCATGAATAAGCTTGAAAAGGTATTTAAACTGAAAATCGGTAAGGATATGATGCCGACCCGGAAACAGCAGGTACATAGGTTGTAAGTTGAGATGGAAAGATAGCAGATAGGGCGGAATTAAGCCAAGCGTTATCACGTACCTTCATGATTAGACACTGGCTTTTTCTGATAGCCCCCCGGCACTCCTAGGCTGGAAATACTCTGGAAAAACCCACATTAGTAAGGGGGAGCTGGAGCGAATAGAGGGGGTGCAGGGCAAGAAACTTTAAACTATTGCCCTGGACTGCCCCTGTTTTCTAGAGCTTCGGGTTAACACCCATGCTGGCGGCCAGCTGCTGATACAGTGCCTGCTGGTCGTGCGTAAGCCCCTTTCGGCTGCCTACCCGCTCTAGCAGGTCCATGGCAAAGCGGCCGCGCTCATTGCGCAGGCTGTAGGAGTTGGCCATCAGCAGTTGCTGCACAATGTGGGTGGCCTGCTGGGGGCTTAGTGCTGCTGCGTGGCGTATGTAAAAACGTTCGATAAAAGCCAGGGACTCCTCCAGTTGCCGGCTGGGCTGCTGCTGCCCATAGGCCTGCTGCACTACTTTGGCATGAAAGGCAATGGCCAGCCCATAGGCCTGGTGCGGACACAGGTGCCTTAGTGATTTTAGCAGGCTGCTGGTCTGGGCGGCCATTTCTGCAACGCCTATGTCCCGGTCAAAGAACTGTCCCGTATCGGGGTTCCAGTTTAGGATGTTGTACTGCAGAAACTCAAAGCGGTCAAACTCCACCATCCAGTCGGTGCGCCAGACCCCTTCCAGCCGGTGGCCCTCCAGCACCATGCGTTTGAGCAGGTAGTAATAGCGAGAATCCGCATCGATGGCGCGCCAGTCAAAGGCATCGCCCACAACCTCCGCAGATGCGCTTTCCTGCCGGCAGTCCACATCCAGGGCCGGATAGTCCCGCAGCGCATTGGTAAATTTCAGGTAGTTGAGGTAAAGGTGGTAATAGCGGGGATCTTCCGGCACCCGGAGGGCGCAGGCCAGGCGGGGCGAAAACTTGCCTTCTATGATCTTCTGAAAGATGTAGGCCTGCACACTGACCAGATCGCCATAGACCTTGGCATCGGGCCTGGGCTTGCCCTGAAGGTGCTGGATGTACTGCAACTCGTAACGGTTCTGAATACTGGTGAAGGTTTCCAGGGCCAGCGCTTCAAAGTCGCAGAGGAGCTGTTGGCCCCGCTCAAAGCGTTCGGCCTGCTCATAAAAGTGGATCAGACTGTATTCATACACCTCCCGCTGGGGCCGCAGGCTGCAGAGCCGTTCGGCCTGCAGGCGGCCGGCCTCTACCTCGGCTTGCAGGTAGTTGCGGATGCCCAGCATGGCTTTGATCAGCCCGGCCCTGCGCTGGCCCGGCTGCTGGTAGCGGAAGGCCAGTTTCTGAAAGTGCCCAAAGGCCAGTTGCTGCTGCTGTTCGCCGGTAAGTTTCTGGAGAAGCTCCAGCCAAAGCTCGGCCTTGCGCTGGCGGGCCAGCAGGGGTTCCCAGCGCTCCTGCTCCTCTTTGCTCAGAAAGAATTCCTTCCACTCCTCCCGGCTCCGGTAGGTGCTGTCAAGGCCCCTGCGCTGGAGCTGATCGAAAAAGAGCGCCCAGTTCTCCTCCGTGTGTACGGTATAGGGGATGCTGTCGCCCTGCTGCTGCTCCAGGGCCCTGATCAGGATTTCGGCCCGCTTTTCCTGCAGCCGGCTGTTGTTCTCCAGGCTGCCTTCTACCGAAGCCCAGGCCCGTATTTCGGCCTTATCAATCACATAGAGGGTATCGGTCAGAAAGGCCCGGATGGTTTTTACATCTTCCGGATCGGGCGCAGCCATGTTTTTTTCAAAGAGCAGGCCAAAGCGCTTGCGGCGCGCAATGCCCAGGGCGGGGGTATAGGGGTAGGGGGCTGTGCCGGCATACCAGCGGCGGGAAATATCCTGAAAGTAGCTTGCCCTGTCAAACGGACTGCAATTGGAGAACTCCAGGTAAGGCAGGCCGGTGATCTGCTGCCCGGGCAGGGCCTGGAAGTGCAGCAGGGCAAAGGGCTTTTTCTTTCGGTAAAAGGCCAGGGTGTAGCGAGTGGCGGTAGCCGGCGCCTGGCCCACCTGCAGGCGATACGGGGCCTTTGCAGCGCGGAGGCTGCGCTGCTTTCCCTTCAGCGCCTTCCGGAAGCGCCTTTGGTTGGTTGTACCCCTGCTTCGCTCCTGGTATTGCGGGTAGAGCTGCGCCCGCAGGGCCTCCCGGTCCAGGCTGGAGGTGCTGTCTGTTTCTGTTAGCAGCTGTAGGCTGCTCTGGCGCCGGTTGAGGCTAGCCCCCAGGACCGGGAGCTTGTCAAAAAGCAGTACCACCTCTCCCTGCTGCAGTGCCAGGGGGTCCAGCTGGTAGCCGCTCTGGCTCAGTTTTTTCAGCAGTCGTTTTTCTTTAGGCCGGGCATCGGGCAGGGGTTCCAGCTTCCAGAACAGACCCCGGTCCTGCCCCTGCAGCGGCAGGCATAGGCAGATCAGCAGCCCCAGTAGGGAGAATGTTGGGCAAAACAGGGTGGGTAGCTTCATTCAGCGCAGGGTGTAGTCATGCTCATCTTAACGGTGAGGATATGGCATGAATTGCAGGAATGCTGTAGAAAGTTGGAATTTTCTCCCTGTCGCCAGGCTAAAAAAGGGCCTCCAGTACCTCTACAGCCTACCTTCCCTATCTCAGGAAAACAGCGCGTTGCCCGCAGGGCAAGCGGAATATACCCCCTGTAGTATCTTACTTCTTTGGCATCTCCCAATCGTCGGTGCGGAAGCTGGAGGCGGGCAGGCCCTGGCGGTTAAAGAGGTTGGGCTCGGCGGTATTGCTCCAGGCAAAGCGAACGGCCACCGGCTTTGCTACCCCTTTGGCGCGCACCACCAGGGTGGAGCCTTCTATGGTGGCCTGGGCGGGCACAAACTGCTGGTCTTCGCCGGCAATCTCAAAATGGGTAAGCGCACCCCCTTTGGCCACCAATCCGCCCTCGGCATAGTCGAAGTGGAGGCGGATCTTGTCACCCTCTGTCTGCATTTGCCGGTACAGGGGCCCCGAGGCCGGAAAGCCAGTTTGCCCATACGTCTTGTTGAGGGCCAGGTGGGCAAAGCGGCGGCCAACATCCAGCTTGTTGGAGGGGTGCATATCCTGCACATCCCCAATATCGCTGAGCACCACCATGCCGGTTTTTGGCACCCGCAGGCTGCGGCGCTGCCCATCGCGGATCAGTACGCCCTGGTAGGGGCTGCCATAGGCATAGGGGGCTATCTGGGCAAAGTAAAAGGGAAACTCCCAGCCCCAGGCGCTACGCCAGCTGCGGATCAGGGTGGGCAGCAGCTCCTGGTAGGTATGCGGACTGTGGATGTTGGATTCGCCCTGGTACCAGAGCACCCCGGCCAGCCGGAAGGGGATCAGGGGGGCAATCATGGCATTGTAGGCCTTGCCGGGCAGGTGTGGGCCATAGGGGCGCTCCCAGGCTTTGGCGGCTTCTTTTGCCAGCAGGGGGCTGGCGGCAAGGGTATCGGCATGCACCCAGGTTTCGGCAGGGGTTCCGCCCCAGCTGCTGTTGATAATGCCAATGGGCACCCCCAGCTCCCGCTGCAGCTCCCGGGCAAAAAAAGTAGCCCACGGCGCTGAATTTTTTCATGCTTTCGGGGGTAGAGGCCTTCCACTCGCCGCCCAGGTCCAGCTGCGGACCATCGGCGGTGCGGTGGGCTACCGAAAACAGGCGAATGCTGGGGTGGTTGGCCTGCAGAATCTCGCCCTCGGCCCCATCGATGCCCGCCGAAGCTGACCACTCCATGTTGGACTGGCCCGATACCAGCCATACTTCCCCAATCAGCACATCTTCCAGCAGGATGCCCGTATAGCCCAGGATCTGGACCGTATAAGGCCCTCCGGCCTTAGGGGTTGTGAGCATTACCTGCCAGCGGCCGTTGGGGTCGGTCTTTACGCTGTGTTTCTTTTTGTCCCATGAGGCGGTAACCCGGATGGTCTCTCCGGGCCGGCCCCATCCCCAGAGGGGTACCTGGGCCTGCTGCTGCAGCACCATGTGGCTGGCAAAAATGGCGGGAATTTCAACGGCGCCAAGGGGGGTACAGGATAACAGGAGCATGAGTAGGGCAAGAAGAGGAAGGGTTTTAATAGGCATAGCAGGCAACAGGCTGTTCATAAAATTAAGAGGATGTTGGCGCCCCGGCAGGAAGGGCAGCACCCTGCCGAAACCATTTGGTGTTTAACGAAACAATCACTGTAATTGTAAGCCCCACCAGCGCCACCAGCGCAAAAGAGGCCCGCAGGCTTAGCAGATCGGCGATAAAGCCAATGAGGGGTGGCCCCAGCAAAAAGCCCACATAGCCCATGGTAGAGACCATGGCCAGCGCAATACCGGGCGAGAAGCTCTCATTCTTGCCCACCTCGGTATAGGTGAGTGGAATCACTGATGAAGTGCCGGCCCCCACCAGAAAAAAGCCCAGGATGCCCGTAAGCAGGCTGGGGTAGAGCACCGCCGTCAGCAGCCCCAGGCAGATGAGCAGGCCACTGATCCTGATGATGGTGGCGCTGCCGTAGCGGTTGGAGAAGTAATCGGAAATAAAGCGGCCCAGGGCCATCATGCCCAGAAAGGACATATAGCCAGCTGCCACCATGCCCTCCTGCGCACCGATCACCTGCTTAAAATACACCCCGCTCCAGTCAAACATGCAGCCCTCGCAGATCAGTCCGCAAAAGGCAATCGAGGCCAGGATCAGCAGGTGGCGGTCGGGCCGTTTCAGTACCAGCTTTTTGCTGCCCCCCGCCCCGCTTTCCCGGCTCAGGTGGCGTACGCTTAGCAGCAGCAGGATGATAACGCTAAGGCTAATGAGCATAAAATGGTTGACCACCGGTACTTGCAGGTAGAGCATGAGGGCCCCAATGCCCGCCCCGCAAAAGCCCGCCAGGCTCCAGAGCCCATGGAATGAGGCCATGATCACCCGCCCAAAGTGCTGCTGTACCACCAGCGCCTGTGCATTCACCGAAATGTTGAGCAGGTTGGCAAACATGCCAAAAAACAGGATGCTGGCGCCCAGCAGGGGTACCGAGGGGGCCAGGCCCAGCATCACCAAACTGATGCTAAAGCCAATAATGCCCACCGTGGCGGCTCGTCGGCTGCCAAAGGCATCTACCACATAGCCTGAAATGGGCAGGGCAAAAAGCGCTCCCAGCGGGCGGATCAGCAAGAGGCTGCCCAGCTCGCTGTCGCTAAACGCAAAGGCTTCCTTAATATCCGGAATGCGGGAGGCCCAGGTAGAAAAGCAGAGGCCGCTCTGAAAGAAAAGGGCGCTGAGCGCCAGGCGCTGTCGGGTTTTGAGCTCCATAGGAAAGCAATGCATATAAGGGGTGCATTGTTCAGGCAGGGGGTAAAAAATACGCAGCCGGGGGCCGGTCAGGGAAAGATACCCCTAAACAAGGGGATAGCAGGATACCAAAAAGGAAAATCTCTGCTGCATAGCCTGACCCGCTCTACGGGCGTAATGGGGGCCAGGAAAGATGGTTTGGAGGAATTAGGGCATAGCCTGGGTGAAAGAATGCTCCTATGTAATCCTGAATGATAGGGCCATAACTATATGTAAATCAATCATTTATAAAAATATTTCTTTCATTTCATGCACAGAATTACGCAACTTTTTATAGCTTTAATCTAATTCTGTTTTTTACCATGTACCCTGCCCATACCTGGAAGGCCTTTTTGCTAATGGCGGCGCTCTCCCTGGCTGCTGTTACAGGTTGGGAATGGTACTGCCGCTACAGCGGAAAAGAGCTTTCCTATCCCAATTCAAAGGGATTTTGGGCACAGCAGCGCCGCCTGCTGGCGGATGATCCTACCGCAACCGTCATCATTGGTTCTTCCCGGGTACAATTTGGTATTGACCTGGATACCTGGGCGCAGGAAATGGGCCGCAGGCCGGTGCAGCTGTCCATGGAGGGAAGCTCACCCCTGCCTATCCTCAGCCACCTGGCGCAGGATCCGGCATTCAGGGGCAGCCTGCTGGTGGGGGTAACGCCCAACTTATTTTTTAGTCCGGAGCAGTCCAGAGGGGGGCAAAAGGCCGCCAAGCTGGTGGCGCATTATCTGCAGGAATCTCCTTCGCAGCGCCTCGGCAATGCCCTTAACCTGGCGCTGGAAAGCCGGCTGGTGTTTCTGGATGAGGACCAGCTGGGCCTTGATCGCTTTCTGGAATTTGTAGAGCTGCCCAACCGGGAAGGGGTCATGACCATGCCTCAGTGGCCCTATCATTTTACCACGCTTACCAAACACCGCCAGCGGAACATGAGCCAGGCCTTCCTGAACAGCCGGCAGGCGCAGCTGCAGCAGCTGGCCGTTTGGCGGACCTTTATGGGCTGGGAGAAGCAGGCGCCCGTGCTGGCAGGCGAGGGGCTGGCCCGGCTGTTTGAGCAGATCAGGCAGGATACCGAGGCCATTCGCAGCAGGGGAGGAAGGGTGCTGTTTGTGCGCATGCCCTCCACCGGCTCTTACCTGGCGTTTGAGGATGCGCGCTATCCGCGGGAGGCCTACTGGGACCAGCTGCTGGCCAAAACAGGCTGCAAGGGCTACTATTTTTCAGATTATCCGGCCCTTTCGGGCTTTGACTGTCCGGAAGAATCTCACCTTACCCCTGCCGATGCCAAACGCTTTACCCGCAGCCTGGCAGAAATTATCCGGTCGGATAAGCTGCCGCCCATTATTGTGGCCTCCAAGGCGCAGGCCCCATAAGCAGCGGGCAGCGCCCGGAGACTATCTCCCTGAGAAAAGGGGCTATCTGTTTTTTTAAACCATAACGGGGGTCCTTTGCCCTCTGATAGCAATCCATTTTTCACACAACGCCTGTACCCAATACCATGTATCCACCCCATGCCTGGAAGTCTTTTTTAGTAATGCTGCTGCTGGTGGCCGCTGCCGGCCTTGGCTGGGAGTGGTATTGCCGCACCCGGGGATGGGAGATCTCCTATTCCCCCCTCTAAGGGAGGCTGGGCCCAGGAGCGGCGTAAGGTGTCGGAGCAGGCCCTGCCTACCGTCATCATCGGCTCCTCCCGGGTGCAGTTTGGCATTGATCTGGATACCTGGGAAGAAGTAAGCGGGCAGCGGCCCATACAGCTGGCCATGGGAGGACGCTCGGCCCTGCCAGTCCTGGACGATCTGGCCCGGGATGAGCACTTCAGGGGCAGGCTGCTGATAGGGGTTACGCCCGATCTGTTTTTTGTGCGGAATACCGATCGCTCGGTGTTGGAGGCGGGGGACGTAGTGGCCTACAGTAAGGAGCAGAGCCCCTCGCAACGCCTGAGCCACTGGCTGGGTGCTGCGCTTGACAGCCGGTTGGTTTCGCTGGAAGAAGACGGGCTCAGCATGCAAAGTTTTATGGACCGGCTGGTGCTCCCCAACCGGCAGGGGGTGCCGGAATTTCCTGTATGGCCCTATCAGTTCAGCAGGGGCACCGCCGACCGGCAGGAAAAAATGCTGCAGGCCTTCCTGAACAGTCCGGCCTATCAGCAGCAAATGATCGGGGTGTGGGCAGAATTTTCTGCCTGGGAAGTGCAGCCAATGATCAGCGGCGATACCCTGCAGCAGCTGCTGGAGTCGGTCAGGCTAGCCTGCGACCGGATTGAAAAAAGGGGCGGAGAGGTGCTGTTTGTGCGCATGCCCTCCACTGGCTCCTACCTGCAGCGGGAGAAAGAAAAATACCCACGGGAGCACTCCTGGGATCTGTTGCTGGCGCATACCGGCCGGCGGGGCTATTACTTTGCCGATTATCCCAGCCTGGCTGGCTTTGACTGTCCGGAAGAGTCGCACCTGAGCCCCGAAGATGCCAAAACATTTACGCGCAACCTGCTGGAAATCATGCGGTCCGACAGGCGGCCGCCCCTGATCATCGCCTCACATCCACCCACCCCTTAACCTATCCGGCCATGCTGTTCAATTCTCTTAGCTTTATTCTGCTCTTTATACTGGTGCTGGTGCTGCACTACCTGCCCCGCCTGCCCTGGAAGATCAAAAAGACCAACCTGCTGCTGGCCAGCTACCTGTTTTATGCAGCCTGGAATCCCCCCTTTGTGATTCTGCTGTGGATCTCCACGCTCATTGATTTTTTTGTGGGCCGGCGCCTGTATTATGTACATGGGGTGGCCATGCGGCGGCTGTTGCTGGGCCTGAGCCTGCTGGGCAACCTGGGCCTGCTGGCCTTTTTCAAATACGGAGGCTTTCTGCTTGATAATTTTGTACAGCTGCTGGCGTTGGGCGGCATTTCCTACACCCCTGCCAAGCCCGATATCATCCTGCCTGTGGGCATTTCGTTTTACACCTTCCAGACACTTTCGTATACACTGGATATTTACCGCCGCAATACCACCCCGGAAAAAAACCTGCTGGACTTTGCGCTGTATGTGACCTTCTTTCCGCAGCTGGTGGCCGGCCCTATTGTGCGGCCCGATGGGCTGCTGCCACAGTTTAAGGAGCCCAAGCGGGCGGGTCTCAACCAGTTTTTCTGGGGGCTCTTTCTGCTTACGCTGGGTCTGTTCATGAAAATTGTGCTGGCCGATGTGATCATGGCCGGCCCCTCCGATCAGGTGTTTGGCGCCCCCCAGGCCCTCAACAGCCTGGATGCCTGGGTAGGAGTGCTGGCCTTTTCGGGGCAGATCTTTTTTGACTTTGCCGGCTACTCCACCTGTGCCATAGGGGTAGCGGCCTGCCTGGGCTTTTACCTGCCGGATAATTTCCGCTACCCCTATGCAGCGGTGGGCTTTAGTGATTTCTGGCAGCGCTGGCACATAAGCCTTTCCAGCTGGCTGCGGGATTACCTCTACATCCCCCTGGGCGGCAACCGCAAGGGGCCCCGCCTTACCTATGCCAACCTGCTGTTTACCATGCTTATTGGCGGGCTGTGGCATGGCGCCGCCTGGACCTTTGTGGTCTGGGGCGGGCTGCATGGGCTCTACCTGATGGCCGAGCGGCTACTCAGGGGGGCTGTGCAGGCCCCTCCCTGGCTTAAAACCGGACTGGCGCAGTTTGGACTGGGCTTGTTCACCTTCTTTCTGGTCAACATCACCTGGGTGTTTTTTCGGGCGCAGGATTTCTCCACTGCCTGGCGCCTGCTGCAGTCCATGTTTGGCTTTGCGCCAGAAGGGGCTAAGATTCTCTACACTCTGAGTATTTTGCTGGTGCTGACGGTGGTAGTGCTGATGGTGGCAGCGCACTGGATCATGCGCCGGCGCTCAGTGCTTGGGGTGGCTAGCCAGTCGCCTTACTGGGCTACGGGCATTGGCTGGGCAGGCATGCTGCTGCTGATCCTCTGGGCGCAAAAGACCAGCGAAAGTTTTATCTACTTTCAGTTCTAGGCCTCTAGCAGGTGCACGCCGGTACCGGTGCGGCTGGGAAAATAGACCTTACCCTCCCGGATGCTGACCCCCTCGGCAATGTCTTCCTTCAGCAGGAGAGCGCCGTCCAGATCGGCATAATCCACCAGGGGGAGCAGCTGGGCAATGGCCGAGATGCCTACGGTCGACTCGGTCATGCAACCCACCATGACCTGCAGGCCCAGCTGGCGGGCCCTGCCGATCATGCGCAGGGCTGGGGTAAGGCCGCCGCACTTGGTCAGTTTTATGTTAATGCCGTGGAAGTGTCCCTGGCACAGCGCCACATCACCCTCCCGCTGGCAGCTCTCATCGGCAATCAATGGCAGCGGCGATTGTGCAAAGAGCAGCTTCATGCCCTCTGCATCGCCCGCCGGCAGGGGCTGCTCAATGAATTCAACCCCCAGGCCCTGCAGGGCACGGGCATTGGCCAGGGCTTCAGAGACCGTCCAGCCCCCGTTGGCATCTACCCGAAACAGCGCCTGTGTATGCCTGCGCAGCTCCTGTACAATTTTGATATCATCAGGGGTACCCAGCTTTATTTTGTAGATGGGCCAGGGCTGGTCCAGCATTTTCTGACGCATGCCGGCTACCGTATCCATGCCTATGGTGTAGTTGGTTAGGGGTAGCCGGTGCAGGCTAAGCCCCCAGTGCTCCCAGAGGGGTTGCCCCAGTTTTCTGGCCCAGAGGTCATGCATGGCCACATCCAGCGCACAAAGGGCAAAGGTATTGGCTTTCAGAAAGGGGGCGCAGCGTTCCCAGAGGGCATCGGGCGTCAGGTTGCCGCTGTCTTCGATCAGGTGACGTATCTCCCCCAGGGCTTCCATCATTCCGTCCTGCTGTATGCCGTAGTAGGAGGTGGCAGCCGCTTCTCCCCAGCCGCTGTGTTCGCCATCGGCCAGCTCTACCAGCAGGGTTTTCTGGCTTGAGCGCGAGCCGTGGCTTGTGGTAAAGGGCTGGCTGAGCTGCAGCTCATAGGGATGTAAGCGAAGTTTCATGGGGGCAAGCAGCGGATGATGCGGAGCCTTAAATTTGGTGGATAATAGGCTAATTTCCTATTTGCAAAGGGGGAGTTGTTGCTTGCCGCCTGCCCGTTGGCGGCTAGCGGCCAGGCATGCCGCTTTGGCGCTTGCGTCCCAGCAGGCTGCCCGCAAGCAGGGCTGCGCTGCCCGCTGCCACCAGGTAGGGGAGGCCCCACTCCCGGCTGCCCGCCACAGCACCCATAAAATCTACATAGGGCATGCCCTGAAATACCCCATAGCACAAGATGAGCAGTACCACCTGAAACAGCTTGCCACCGCCCGTAAGAATGCCCGCAAAAATAGCCAGGCTCGGCAAAAAAAATACCGCTGCCAGCAGGGCACCTGCCGCATACACCTCTCCGGCCAGGGCGCTCCGGAGCAGCACGCCAGCCGCCAGCAGCAGGGCCCAGAGTACGGCCGCCCCCCAGGAGGCCAGCAGCTGCCGGCTTAGCACATGGGGTGCCGCAAAGAGCAGCTGTTCGGTCTGGTTGATCTTTTCCCGGGAGCCCAGCGCCGACCAGACCAGTACCTGCAGCAGCCAGAGCAGGAGCAGCAGGCGCTGATGGGCCAGCTGGAGGTCTACAAAAAAGGTAGCGACAAACAGGCCGCCTGTGGCCAGCCACCACCAGTGGGACTGGCCCCGCAGCATCAGCCGGGCTTCGGCCAGGAGCAGGGGCAGTGTACTAAAGCGCAGCCTGGGGAGGGGGAGCCGGGAGTAGGGGGTAGGTGTACCGGTGGCGCCTTTGGCCCTGCCAGCGCCCCTTTTGGTGGTTTCGTAGGCAGGGTCGAAGCGGCGAAAGGCTGCGGCCCCCAGCACCAGCAGCAGCCCGGCCAGGCCCAGCCAGTAGAGGCGGTAAAGCAGTTGCAAGGGGCTGGGGCTCACTGCGGCAAACTCCACTGTTTGGATGGCATGCCGCCCATCTCCGTGCAAAAAGCCAATGGATTGTCCGCCGCTATAATCGCTTACCTGCTGGCTAAGCTGCGCTTTGAGCAGGTGAAAGCTGTTTTCTACCCCAAACAGGTCAAAGGCAAACGCCCCCACCCCCTGAAGGCTGTGCGAGCTGTGTGAATTTCCCAGAAAGAACATAAAGCCAATAAAGTACAGGATGTTCACCAGGCCGGCATTCAGACGCCTGAAACTTTCTGCTACTGCTGCCAGGCAGGCAATGAAGAAAAGAGCCGGAAGGGGGATCCACAAGAAAGGCAGGTAGAGCTGCCATAGGGTCAGGCTGCCGGTTTCGCTGTACAGCAGCAGGAGCACGGTAGCCATGCCCGCCACTGCCAGCACAATAGTGAGCAGTACGGCAAAATTACTTAGGGCCTTCCCCATCAGGTACTGTAGTTTGCTTACCTGTGTGGTGGCGATGATCTGGCCCAGTCCGGTCTCATAATCGCGCTTTACCGAATTGTTGACCAGGTAAAAGCCAAAGAGCGACAAAAATACGCTGCACATCATGGCCACCATATGGCCCACCCAGGTGGCATTGTACAGCCCCCGGTAATTGCCCAGGCGTACCGTTATGTAGTCGGCCTCGGGTGAGGGCACAAACGTATAGGCCGCATAAAGGCACACCCCCAGTGTCAGCAGAAAGAGGGGGCTGCGGACCCGCTGCAGAAAGTCGGCCCGGGCTATGTGGTAGAGACTATACATAGGCAGAGGCTTTAGCTTTGTGGCTTACCTGCCAGAGGTAGGCATCTTCCAAGGTGGCCCGCACGGGCGTTTCGGTAGAGTGGGCCGGCAGGCCGGAGGCATTCAGGTAGCGGGCCATCCAGCCCCCCTGGCGCCGCATGGTATGGATGATCTGCTGCCGGCTGGCAAAGTCCTTCAGCTCGGCCTCCTCCAGCAGGGCTTCGTACACCTTTCCTTCTACCCCCTGCAGGATCTCATGCGGATAGTTGTGCTGCAGCAGGCTGCCTCCGTTTATGATGGCAATGCTGGAGGCAATGGTCTCAATATCGGAAACGATGTGGGAGGAAAGGATCACCAGCCGCTCGCCGGAGAGCTGTGACAGCAGGTTGCGAAAGCGTACCCGTTCTTCGGGATCAAGGCCCACGGTGGGCTCGTCCATGATGATGAGCCTGGGATCGTTCAGCAGTACCTGGGCAATGCCAATGCGCTGGCGCATGCCGCCCGAGAAGGTACGGATGGGCTGGTGGCGCACCTCTGTGAGGTTTACCTCTTCCAGTAGAGCCTCAATGCGCTGGCGAGTGGCCCGGCCGCTCATGCCCTTAATGGCAGCCAGATAGGTGAGAAACTCCTGGGGACTCAGGTTGGGGTACACACCAAAATCCTGGGGCAGGTAGCCCAGCACCCGCCGCAGGGCATTGGGGTTTTTGAGAATATCAATGCCCTCCCAGTGTACACTGCCGGCTGTGGGCTGGGTAATGGTAGCCAGGATGCGCATAAGGCTGGACTTGCCCGCCCCATTGGGGCCCAGCAGGCCCAGAATGCCGTTTTGCTGCTCCAGGCTGATGTTGCGCAGGGCGAGCTTGCCGCCTGCATATTCCTTGCTTATGTTCTTGATCGAGAGGCGCATGTGGGTAACGTCCGGTAAACAAAAAATGATTTGTCCCGAACTTGCGGATATTTCCGCTCAGCAGCAATGGAAATGTGATGAGGGGTTGATTTTCAGGATAATGTGCCGGACAGGAGGCGCTGCCTTGTACCTGCCTGCAGGCGGGGCAGGGGCCGTAGAGGGCGATCGCCCGTTGGGCTGACCTGTGCCGGGGCCGTTTCCTTACTGCTGGTTTGCGGTCGGTTGCTGATCCGGAAGTAGGGCGCCGGAGTGAGGTTCGGCCCTGCTGGTCCTGAGGCAAGCAATGGGGTGCTGATTAGGGTGGAGGGTTAGTGTTTTTTTTACATGGAGCATGGGCAGGGGGGCGTGCCGCTGCCTAGCGAAGGGAGGCAGCACCGGGAGCCAGCTGTGGCCGGGCAGTATGGAGCTCGGGGGCGTTTTCGGACACGCGCTCGGCCCGGCCGTAATTTAACGTGTCATTAATGTCCGGATAGGCATGCATGCCATGCTCGTGGATGTCCAGCCCATCCAGCTCTTCGGCCGCCGATACGCGTATGCCAAGGCTATATTTGAGGGCCAGAAATAGCACAAAAGCAAAGCTGAAGGAAAACAGGCCCACGGCCCCAATGCCAATCAGCTGGCTCATCAGCTGGGCCGTGCCGGCCAGGTTACCAAACAGTCCCACCGCCAGTGTGCCCCAGATGCCACACACCAGGTGAACGGACAGGGCGCCTACCGGATCGTCGATGCGCAGTTTGTCAAACAGCACCACAGAAACCACTACCAGGCCACCTGCCAGCAGGCCAATAAGGCAGGAGGAGAGTGGTCCCATCTGATCTGCCCCGGCGGTAATGCCTACCAGGCCGGCCAGTATGCCATTGAGCACCATGGTGAGGTCGTTGGTTTTAAACAGCAGCTGCGACATGAGAAAGGCGCCAATAGCACCCGCTGCTGCTGCCAGCGAGGTGGTGACAAAGACCAGCGATACCAGTTCCGGATCGGCCGAAAGCACCGAGCCGCCATTAAAGCCATACCAGCCAAACCAGAGCAGAAATACCCCCAGGGTAGCCAGGGGCAGGCTATGGCCGGGTATGGCCTTTACCTGACCGTTTACATACTTGCCAATGCGCGGCCCCAGCAGCAGAATGCAGGCCAGTGCCCCCCAGCCCCCTACCGAGTGCACCAGGGTAGAGCCGGCAAAGTCATAGAAGGGGGTGCCGCCGTTCACCCCATCGGCAACATTGGCCAGCAGGCTGGGAAACAGGCCTCCCTCACTGCCCAGAGTATCCAGAAAACCACCACCCCATTTCCACATGCCGGTAATGGGGTAGCTAATGCCCACATACAAGAGAGCAAAAAGCAAAAAGCTGTTAAGCTTAACCCGCTCGGCTACCGCCCCGGAAATAATGGTGGCCGCAGTAGCGGCAAACATGGCCTGAAAGATAAAATCGGTCCAGTAAGTATAGGCTCCATTGGCATAGGCCTGTAGCCCGGCTGCCCCCATGGGCATGCGTAGCCCCCATCCGGCAAAGCCAAAAAAGCCGCCCGCCGCACTCTCGCCGGGATACATCAGGTTAAAACCCAGCAGCGCATAGGTTAGAATGCCAAGGGCGGGAATCAGGGTGTTTTTAAACAGGATGTTGACCGTGTTTTTGAGCGGGAAAGGCCCGATTCAAGTGAGGCAAAGCCCAGGTGCATCACAAACACCAGTATGGTAGCCATGAGCATCCACAGGTTGTTGGTTGTAAAGAGCGCTTCGTTCATGCTGATAAAAATTAGGTTGTTTTAGGATGTCTGAAAGGGAATGCAGGTTAGAGCGCAGCTGCGCCTTCTTCCCGGCTGCGAATGCGAATGGCGCGCTCTACCTCTGAGATAAAAATCTTACCGTCGCCAATCTCGCCGGTGCTGGCTTCCAGTAGTATGCATTCCACCACATCCTCGAGCTGGTCTTCTGTTACCACTACTTCCAGTTTGGTGCGCGGTATAAACCCCACATCATATTGCGCGCCGCGGTAGGTATGGGCCAGGCCTGCTTCTTTTCCAAATCCCTTAACCTCCATCGAATACATAAAGGGCAGCCCCAGGCGGGTGAGGGCCGAGTGAACCTGCTCGAATTTGGAGGTCCGGATAATCGCCTCAATTTTTTCATGGTTAGCAGATTTAAAAATAATAGTTTAAAAACAAGGGTAAAATTTTAACCTATTTTCTCTAAAAAATATGTTTTTTCCAAAATATAGGTTTTGAAATTAGGCTACTATTCAAAATATACTGTTTGTTTATAGATGATATGGCTAATTTAATAACCTAATTTCCTGATTTGACAGAATTTCAAACGGATGCGGAGATTTTTGAGATTTTTTGGAAAAAAAATTGAGCAAAGAGAATAGTAAGATCTTAAAAATGAGGCGATATCTTTTTGAACATCTCCTATGGGCGCTCAGGCGCCCGGCCAGGATTGAGAAAAGCCCGGCAGCGCTGCTCTACCCCCTGCAAAGGGTGCGTTCTTGTGAAATTGGAGGGTGCCGGAGCAGGACCAACCGGCAAAGGTGGGGCAGGTAACAGAAGTGCGGGCCTATTGAGGCGGTACAAAAAACCTGGCAGGAAAGCTCCCGCCAGGTTTATCAATGGTCATGAAACGGTTACGCTCCTATACTGCTACCAGGCTATCGGCAGGCAGCTGGGGGGCACCCATCAGGATGTCGGCGCTGGCAAACTCCTCAAACTTGCCGAAGTTTTTGATGAAGAGGGTGGCCAGTTTGTCCAGGGTCAGGTCGTAGAGCTCAGGGTCCTGCCAGCGCAGGCGTGGGTTGAGGAGCTCAGCCGGAACCCCGGGGCAGCTCAGCGGATACTGCAGCTTAAAGACCGGCAGGGTCTGGTAGGCTACCGCATCCAGCTCACCCCTGAGGGCTGCGCTGATCATGCTGCGGGTATACTGCAGGGAAATACGCCTGCCGGTGCCATAGGCGCCGCCTGTCCAGCCGGTGTTCACCAGCCAGATGCTTACCTTGTGCTCCCGGATGCGGGTGCCCAGCAGCTCGGCATATTTGGTGGGGTGCAGGGGCATAAAGGGAGCCCCAAAACAAGCGGAAAATACACTTACCGGTTCGGTGATGCCCACCTCGGTGCCGGCCACCCGGGCTGTGTAGCCGCTGATAAAGTGGTACATGGCCTGCTTTTCGGTAAGGCGGGAAATGGGCGGCAGCACCCCGTAGGCATCACAGGTCAGGAAGAAGATATGGGTGGGATGCTCACCCTTTGAAGGGATCACAGCCCCGGGAATGTAGTGCAGCGGGTAGGATACGCGGGTATTTTCGGTTACCTGCTTGTTGGTATAATCTACCGTGCTGGTGCCGGGAATAAAGCGGGTATTTTCCAGAATGGCACCAAATTTAATGGCTCCCCAGATCTGGGGTTCATGTTTTTCTTCCAGGTTGATCACCTTGGCATAGCAGCCCCCTTCAAAGTTAAAGATGCCCTTCCGGGTCCAGCCATGTTCATCATCGCCAATAAGCCGGCGGTCGGGGTCGGCCGAGAGGGTGGTCTTGCCTGTGCCGCTCAGGCCAAAGAAGAGGGCCGTATCGCCCTGCTGGCCCATGTTGGCGCTGCAGTGCATGGGCAGTACATTGCGCTGGTCGGGCAGCAGGAAGTTGAGCACAGAGAAAATGCCTTTTTTGGTTTCGCCGGTATAGCCGGTGCCCCCTACCAGTATAATGCGGCGGCTAAAGTTGATGATGGCAAAGTTTTTGGCCCGGGTGCCGTCTTTGACCGGATCTGCTTCAAATTCCGGAACGGCAATAATGGTAAAGTCAGGGGTGAAATCCTGCAGGGCTTCTGCCTCGGGGCGGATAAACATGTTGTAACAGAACAGGTTGTGCCAGGCCTGGGTATCAATGATGCGCACCCGCAGGCGGTAGTCTTCATCGGCCCCGGCATAGGCATCCCGGATGTAGAGCTTTTTGTAGGTGAGGCTATGGATGATGCGGGTGTAGAGGGCATCAAAATGGGCCTCATCATAGGCAATGTTAATATCGCCCCACCACACCTTATCCTCTGTAAGGGCATCTTTAATGATGTAGCGGTCTTTGGGCGAGCGGCCGGTAAAGGTGCCGGTGTCGCACATCAGGGCGCCGGTGTCGGTTAGCTGGCCTTCGCCGTTCTTAATGGCTTCTGCCACCAGCTCGGCGGGGGTGAGGTTCCAGACTACCCCTTTGGCGTTGGAGAGTCCCAGGGCAGATAAGCCCCGGAAGATGGACTCCAGGTTAGACGTTCTCATGTGTGAAAGGGTGTTTTAGGTTTTGTGGATCCCCTTTGGTGAAGGAGGGGAGGTACAGAAGGTATGGGTACGTGGGAAGCCTGTTGGGGCATCAGCCGCCAAAAAGTAGCTGGTATTGCAGCACCAGCATGTGTTTGCGCATGTCTTCGGTTACAAGGTGTTCCGAGGCCCGGAATACGGGCCGGCTCTGGTAGCCCAGCGTAAGCTTGCTCCGCTGGCCGTTCAGCAGGTAGTGCAGGCCGGTATTCCAGATGAGTACCGGGTCGTGCAGCGCCTCCAGCCGACCCCACTGCAGGGAAGCATAGGCCTGCAGCTGGCGCTGGTTGCGGGTATCGGCCGGCCTCAACCAGGCCAGCTGCAGGTACCAGTTGGCGCCGGTGCCCAGCACAGGGGCCCCATTGCCCCGGCCGTTGACCCACTCGCCCGGCACCGCGCCCGAGGCCGGGTTGTTGGCCCCCATGTAGCGCACAAAGCGGGGACCCAGCCGATACTGCAGGTATGCCAGGTAGACCGTAAATGCCCGCTTACGGGCCAGGGGCTGATCATAAAAAAGGTCGGCCGCCAGTACGCCAGCCCCATGATAGAGCGTATCCGCCCCCTGCAGCGACCAGCTGGTCTGGGGCTGGTGCAGGGCGCCAAGGCCCAGGTTCAGAACCCTTTTTTTTCCCAGGTAGCTGCCGGGTGCATAGGGGGTGGTTTGTCCCTCCTGCTCCAGAAACTGGTACTTGAGGTAGCCGGAGAACTGGTAAGGG
>NZ_AODQ01000014.1 GCF_000348925.1 Cesiribacter andamanensis AMV16
GTTTTCTTCAAGCCTACACAAGCAGAGTTTGACTCTTTAATTAATGTTCATGGCGAGGAATCGGGACTCTATGAAGTTGACTCAGATTTTACCCATTATTCAAGTGAGGTAGCAAAAAGACTTGAAGGGTCTAAAACTAAAGTATCATTTGCAACTCAGCGAATTATCAAAATCGTTGCATTTGACCAGACAGCTTCACATTTGGACAGACTCGATAATGGATCTAATGAATATGGAATGGTTATCAATTCATCGAAGCATGAACCGAGAGTAGAGTTCGGGGTATGGACTGATGTAGATATATTAGCGATTGTGGCAGAATAAAAATAAATAAAACGCCAGGTAACAACAGAATAAAGCAAGCTCCCACAGCGCATTCAGCCATTGACAATGCTATTGTCTACCTTTGCGTGGGCAAAGTAAAGGCCGGTGAATGGTCGCCTGCTTTATTCAATGGACGTCAGTCTGTGCGGAAAGACGCTTAGTTAAAGCTGTTGAATTCTCTTCACTTTACCAACAGGGTTTTGTAAATTAAAAGCATGCACCACCTGACAGGCCAAGACCGGAGTCAGACTTTTTCAACGAGTCTGGAGGCATCCATTGGAGCAGATAATCCAGTTAGGGTTATTGATGCTTTTGTAGATGCCCTGCCACTTTTGGAGATGGGATTCAATGGTGTTCTTCCCAAGGCAACGGGCAGGCCTTCCTTTGACCCAGCTCACCTTTTAAAGCTGTATCTCTATGGCTATGCCAACCGCATTAGATCCTCCAGAATGCTGGAGCAGGAGTGTAGACGCAACCTGGAAATACGCTGGCTGCTGGGCGGCCTCAGCCCTGCCTATCACACCATAGCGGATTTCAGAAAAGCGCATCCTAAGCAACTCAAGCAGGTCTTTCGGGCCTTTGTGGCTTTCTTGAAAAAAGCCCGGCTGCTCAAGGGCAGGTATGTGGCCATAGACTCCACCAAGCTGCGGGCACAGAACTCCAGAAAGAACAACTTCAACCAAAAGAAGATCGACCGCCAGCTGGGCTACATTCAGCAAAAGACAGATGCCTATCTGGAGCTGCTGGAAGAAGAAGACCAAAAGGAAGCAGCCGGTCTCAGCTCTAGCTCCAGAGCTGAGATCGAAAAAGGGCTGGAGCAGCTACAAAAACGAAAGCGTTGGTATGAACAGCTCGAAGAGCAGGTAGACCTAAGCTGTGACGGACAGGTGTCTACCTCTGATGGGGATAGCCGGGGCCTGCTGCTGCACCATAATGTAGTAGAGGTAGGCTACAACTGCCAGACAGCGGTGGATAGCCAGCACAGCCTGTTGCTTGACTTTGAGGCCACTTCCTGCAACGATGCCAAAGCGCTGTTCTCTATCTCTCTGTCTGCCAAACAGGTGCTGGAAAAGAAACGCATTACAGTTTTAGCGGACAAAGCATACCATAATGGGGAGCAGCTGGGCCAGTGCCGCCAGGCGGGCATCATTACCCTGGTGGCCTATAGGGAACTGCGCCACGACCCCATCCCCACAGAAGCCTACTACCTGGAGAAATTCCGCTACAATGCCCGAAAAGACCACTACACCTGCCCCCAGGGCCAGATCCTCACCACCAATGGCTCCTGCTATGAGGTGAACAAGCCCGCTAGCTACCGAAAGAATGCCACCCCCAACCTGGCCAAGCACTATAAGACCAAAGCCTGCCTAAGCTGTCCTGTGAAAGCCCTGTGTACTGCCAGCAAAGCCGGCAGGCTCATTGTGCGCTCCGAGCATGCCTCAGCCATTGAGGCCAACAACCGCAGAGTCGACCTTAGAAAAGAAGCCTACCGTCAAAGGCAAGCCATTGTAGAGCATCCTTTCGGAACAATCAAAAGAGCCTGGGGCTACACCTTTACCCTGATGAAAGGGCTGGAAAAGGTAAACGGGGAGCTGGCCCTGATCTTTACCTGCTACAACCTTAGGAGAGCTATGTCCATTTTAGGGGTAAAAGAACTACTTAGATTGCTCAGCCTACTGAAAACCAATGAAAAGTGGCTAAAGGCTGCTTTGTGCTCACTTACAGGAATTTACCTAAGACTTTGTAAGCAACTTTTCATTTTTGAGATGAAAAATAGGCAACTTCTAAAGGCAGGCTGAGAAGGACTGAAAATGGGCCCAGGCGAATGCTAAGGCCTGTTTTTTAGCGAGAAAAGAGTTTTGCACAGCCTGACGTTGGTCTTAATTCCCCATTTCGACGGGATCAAATAATTTCGGAAGACAACGTTGACGATTGGCCAGGGGAAGGGTGATGAAAAAGTGCCTTTAAAGCCAAATTTCGCACATTTTAATAACGTTGTTCAGAATAATTTCGGAAGACAACGTTGACGATTGGCCAGGGGAAGGGTGATGAAAAAGTGCCTTTAAAGCCAAATTTCGCACATTTTAATAACGTTGTTCAGAATGCAAAATCGTACCATACATCTACCGCCAGTTTGGAAACGGATTCGTATATTTAGATTGGACGAACAAATAAGGAGTATGAATATTCAAGCTTTAAAGTACGAGATCATTGAATGGATCACCAGAACCAATGATAACTCCCTTCTTAAGACCTTAAAATCAATAAAGGACTCTAATGCTGCAACTACTGACTGGTTTGATAATTTAAGCCAGGAGGAGAAAGAATCTCTGAACCGAGGCATATCGGAACATGATAAAGGTGATGTACTGACAAGTAAGGAGTTCTGGACAGGATATGGAGACAAAGTATGAGGTAATCTGGTCAAAGGAGTCGAAGCGGCAGTTTAACCAGATCGTTAACTATCTCAGGGCGGAATGGACTGAAAAGGAAGTGATTAAGTTTGTGGACAAGCTAAAAGAATTTGAGAAAGTAGTTTGCTTGTTTCCGGAGCTATATGCTGATTCAAATAAAAAGCCTGAATTCAGAAGAGCGGTCATTACAAAGCACAATTCTGTAATATACAAGATTGATGAAGGGAAGGGATTAATAAGAGTCTATACCATCTTTGACAATAGACAGAGCCCGAACAAATTAAAATAACACTAAGACCAACAACAGTAGCTGTTGCACAACCTCCGGAAAAATAGCCAGCTCCTGCTCTAGCTAACACCACTCGCCGGTAATTCTCTCTTTTGACCGGATTTTCACCAAAAGAAGTCAAAATAACTAGCTGCCACCACTGGTTTTACGCTTAAAGCGCAACAGTAGACTACCCCCTGCCAGCAAGCCGTGGTACGCTTTTTTTCCCCACAGGAGAGGAAAGACCAGTCACTACAGCTCACTGGCCTTAGACCCGCAGTAAGGGATGAAGATGCCTTGCTTGGGCTTCCATTCACAAATCCCTGCGGTTCCGCTTAAATGGCCAAGACACAAAGGTAGTACAGGAGGGTGCCCCAACCAAAAAACAGTCGGAAGCTGGGCGCATCCGACTGTTTTTGCTCATAGCAGCATGTACAGGAATCCAGGTATTTTCTGCCTGCAGGGCGTTACCCTTTCAGCCTTTCCCGCTCCAGAATGGCGCGGATGCGCACCAGGCTGTCGTCGATATGGTAGCGGGAGAGTTCATCGCTATAGCGGCCTCGGGCGGAGCGCAGCTGGCTTTCCAGGCGGCTTAGCTCACCCCGCACGATGGATTTGATATCGGACTGGCTCACCGTTACGGCCGTGCTGTAGCCCCTCACCGAGCGGGCGGCGGCCTGCTGGGCCTCCGCATCGTTGAGCAGATAGTCCATGCGGTCCAGGTAGGCCTTTTGCAGGTTGCGGCGGTAGATGTCGATCTTCTGCCCCTTGCTTACTTCACTCCAGATGCCCTGCTGCAGCTGCTTTACCATGCCCAGGGCTGTATAATCCACCCCCTTCACCTCATTTTCCATTAGGCGAGCCAACCTGTCGAAGGAGAGCAGGTTATTGAGGTGGCGCACCTGCAGGCTGCGCATGTTTTCCAGGTGGCTGGCATGGTGAATGTTGCGCACAATCTGGGCCTGGTTGAGCCAGTCGGGCGAGGAAAACACATTGCTTAGCAGCCACTCCAGCGACTGGCGCTGCAGCTTTGCCTCCACAGGGGTATAAATGTAGCCCTCCTGCTGCGGACGCAGGCGGTTCTCATGCACCCCGCCCACATTGGTAAGCACATGGCCGATGTAGCGGCTCCAGACCCCCATCAATTCTCCGTACAGTTCTTCAAGATCGTCGTACTCATTGGTCTGGGCGGCCGTCCAAGCCATGAGCTGCGGGGCCACTTTTTTCAGATTGGTAAGGCCGTAGGTGCTGGCTTTGAGCGCATCATCGCCGATGCCCTCGGTCTGGCTGGCGGGGTCATAGCCGCCGGCGCCGCTGCCAAACTGGTAGCGGGGATCGCCGGCCCGTTCTTCGATCCAGCGGGAGAGCACGGGCACTTCTTCCTGCGGCGTGCGGGCCTCGGGGATGAGCCGGTAGCCCCAGTTGATGGAATAATGATCATAGGGGCCCATCTGGCGCACAAAGCGCACCCCTTTATCGCCCTCCTGGGCTACATAATTGTAGCGGGCATAGTCCATAATGCTGGCGGCAATGCCCCATTGCTGGGTAAAGGCGCCTGAGCGAAGCGAATCGGTGGCATAGGCATGGCTTGCCTTCATGTTGTGCGGCAGGCCCAGGGCATGGCCTACCTCATGGCTGATCACCTCCAGCATCATCTCGCCAATTTCTTCATCGGGCGTAGCCAGGCTGCGGGCCGAGGGGTTGGCAGCACCGGTCTCCAGCAGGTAGCGGTTGCGGTAGGAGCGCAGGTGGTTGTGGTACCAGACGATGTCGCTTTCGATGATCTCGCCGGAGCGGGGGTCCGATACGCTGGGGCCCATGGCGTTACGGGTGGTGCTGGCCACATAGCGGATCACCGAGTAGCGCACGTCTTCGGGGCTGAAATCCGGATCTTCCTCGGGTGTAGGGGGGTCTTTGGCCAGAATGGCGTTTTTAAAGCCGGCTGTTTCAAATACCTTTTGCCACTGCTCAACCCCGGCCTTGATGTAGGGCCGCAGCTTTGCCGGGGTGGCCGGGTCCAGGTAGTACACAATGGGCTTTTTGGGCTCTACCAGCTCTCCCCTCTTGTAGGCCTCCAGGTCTTTGGGCTCCAGGCGCCAGCGGCGTATGTAGGTCTTCTCGTCCGACTTCAGTGCTTCGGACCCATAGTCGATCTGGCGTACGGTAAAATAGCCTACCCGGTAATCGTTGAGGCGAGGCTTCATGGGCACCTTGGGCAGCAGCACCATGGACTGGTTCATGACCAGGCTGATGGTGCCCGTTTCGGAATTGGAAGGGGGCTCGGCCGCCTCGTAGGTAAACTCCTGCTTCACCTCTATGTTGAGCGGAAAGCTGCGGATGCTGCGCACAAAGCTACGGTCGGGGTCCAGCTTGCTCACTTTATAGTCGCGCCGCATGCGGGCATCCAGGCCGCTGATGGCTTTGATATCGCTCTGGAAGAATTTGCTCACCTCAATCACATAGCCGGCCGAATCGCGGGAAAAAGCCGCAATATCAAAGGCATAGAGCGTAGGCTGGTAGTTATTGGCCTGCACCGAGAGGTAAATAGGCAGGCTGTCGGCGGCATAGGCGTTGTAGGATTTGGTCTTTAGCAGCAGCTTGTTCTCGAAGCGCTCCCAGACCACTACCTGCTCGTTGGTAGCGGTGCCGGCATTTACATAGCCCCCGCCCAGGCCGGAGGGCAGGTTGGCAATGCGGCTTATCCAGAGAAAATCGCGCTGCAGGAGCGAATCCGGAATTTCGTAGTAGTACTTGTCGGCCACTTTATGCACCACAAACAGGCCCGAATCGGATACTGCCTCCCGGCTGATAACCTGGCTGTAGGGCTTGGGCGTCCCGTTGGCTTTGGCCCGGCCCCCTTCTGTCTGGGACTGGGGCACCTGGCCGGCGGTAGTAGGGGGTTGGGTACAGGAGGTGTGGCCCAGGGCCAGCACAGCAAATAGGCATAGTCCTTTGTAAAAAGGTGTCATGACGCGTAAAAGGAATTAGGGCTACAGAGTAACGGCTGGCTGCCTTGCGGCCAGCTCATTGCCTAAAGTAGCCCAAATCTGTGCGCTCTCCAAACCGCAGCCTGCCAAATGCCTCAGGAAAAAGAAGCTTTGGGCATGGCAGGTCTTTTCAGTACCCTGCCTCACACCCCTGCCCAGGCAACCCACCGGCTTATTCGTAGTCGTAAAAATTCACCTGTCCGGTCTCTACCTCGTACATGCCGCCCACAATGCGGATCTGCCCGTTACGCTCCATTTCGGCCAGAATGCTGCTCTCCTGCCGAATGCGCTTCATGGTCAGGTGCACATTATTTTCGGCAACGGCCTGCACATAATCGGGATTGTTGCCGGTGCGCTGTTCCTGTGGCAGGGAGGCATCAACCTCCAGGGCAGGCTTCACCTTGCTGAGCAAGCCGGTAAGCTTACCCATCTCCACATGGTTGCAGGCCCCGATAATGGCGCCGCAGCGCGTATGGCCCAGCACCAGCACCAGTTTGGAGCCGGCTACCTTGCAGGCAAACTCCATGCTGCCCAGAATATCGTCGTTGAGAATGTTGCCCGCAATGCGGATAGAGAAGATATCGCCCAGGCCCTGGTCAAAGATCAGCTCGGCCGAGGTGCGGCTGTCAATGCAGCTCAGGATAGCGGCAAAGGGAAACTGGCCGGTAGAGGTTTCATTGACCTGCTGCAACAGGTTGCGGTTGGCCTTGAGGTTGTTTACAAAGCGCTCGTTGCCTTCTTTGAGGATCTCCAGGGCCCTGTCGGGGCTAAGGTTGGCCTGGGCTTCTTTGGTGAGTGTTCTCATGGGTAGTGAGGATTTAAGGTTACATCAGGTAGAACTTTTCCGGCGCCAGCGGCCTGGGCACATGGGGCTCCTGCAGCACCTGGCGGATGTTGATCTCAATGGTACGGGCTATGGCCGTTACCGACGTATCCGTTGGCTTATTGCGGAAGGGATCCTGCATGTGCCGGGCTGTTTTTTCAATCAGAAAAAAGGTAGAAGCGATCAGGGGCAGGATCAGGATCTCTAAGATGCCCACCGTTTCTACCAGCGCCAGCGATAAAATTACCAGAAAAAGGTAAATGAAAAAATGGATAAAGATCCGGTAGGTAACCGGAAAAACGGTATTGTTGATGCGCTCGGCCTTGCCCATGGCATCGCACAGGCGGGTTAGGGTACCATCGAGCTGTATTTGCTGAAAGGAATTCAGGGCCTTGTCCCGGTAGAGCGCCTTCAGGTCCCGGGCATGCAGCATCAGCAGGGCATAGGGTGTATTGCTCTGGCCGCCGGCAAAGGCCAGATCATCGGGGCTAAGCAGCGCCTCCTGCTCAGCCGTAAGCGGCGGCTGGCCCCGAAGGGACTGCCCCAGGCTATAGCACCACACAATCTGGCGGTTGGCCATCTGCTGCAGGCGGGCGGCCTGCTCCTGCACTGGCTCGGTAAACTGCTGCAGCTGCAGAATCAGCGTACGGGAATCATTTACAATAGCCCCCCATACTTTGCGCGCCTCCCACCAGCGATCGTAGGACTGGTTAATGTTAAAGGCCAGAATCAGGGAGATGGCCGTACCCAGTACCGTAGGCAGCTGAAAGGGAATATGGGGAAGATACTCCCCGGCAAAATTCTTCAGCAGGTGAAAGACCACCGAAAACAACAGCACCCGAAGCAGATCCAGCTTTATTTTATTGAACAGGTATCGGAACGGGATCCTTTTATTTACAAGCATACAAAACCAATAGGGCCGGATGCGGCCATTTATACAGCAAGCAAAGGCCCGAGCCGGGGTATAGGCAGTGCAGTAGCGGTAGGTGCAGGCCTCTGGGGTAAGTTCCCATAGAGGTAACTGCCCCAGGCCCGTATGGTTCAGCAAATGGGGGATTGGCGCTGGCCATGGCCTGGTGGCTGCTGATGGAAGGCCCTGACAGGAGCAATCAGCTACCTGAAGCAGCAGGTTTATTGCAGGCTGAGGGCGCCTTTATTTTCGAGGTGTTTTCGGAGCAGATAATCGGCCAGCCGCCCGGCCTCCTGGTCCATAGGCGCCTGCAGCACCAAACCCTGATCCCAGCCCTTATATGCAGCATGGGCCTGCCCTGCAGCTATCAGCCCACCCTGTTGCCCTGATGCGAACGATACGAAAGCTGGCTGCAGCAGCCGGAGTGTGGGCTGATGGGGCGGGTGAGCTCCTGAAAGCTGCAAACAGGCTGTAGCCAGGGCATAGAGCCGCTCCAGGGGTAGCTCCTGTTCATGCAGCACGCCCAGATCATCGAGAATGTGGCGGCACACCGTTTCCAGCATGCGCGTACTAGCCGGTGCGGCCCCCGCCCTGGAGGCCGCAGGACCGGATGGTTGTGGGCCGGTATGCCGATTGTGCGGGGTCATGCTAGTACAATAGGGTTCAATGGGGTTTCAGCTGCCTGCCAGGTGGTGGTCAGCTTTTCGGGGTATACGCATACGGAAGCACCTAAGTTAGGGAATAGGGAATCAAGGCCAGAACTTAGGTGAAGACCTCCCCCTGCTGCGCCTCCTGGTATAATTCCTGCAGGGCCAGGCAGAGGGCCTGCTGCTGCTCTTCGCTAAGCCGGCTGATGGCTCCTTCTATGGCCTGCTCACTGGGATTTTCGCCGCCAGCGCCCAGTTCTTTGAGCAAAAGATTGTAGCGGGAGGTAAGGCTGGTAGCCGGCAGGTTGTGAAGGTCCAGCTCGTTTAACGACAGCGCCGCAAACACCAGCCGGTCTTTGAGCGGCCCTCCCCCACCAAGACAATAACACGCTCTTGAGAGCTGTAGTTGAAGATGTATATAAGGCATGATCAAATCTAGTTTAGGAGTACCCCTATTAATCGGAATAGCCCCACCCAAGGTTACCCAAGCTAACTACCTGCTACTGAAGGATATACACAGGCTTTCCGTAAACGTTTGCGCCCCTTGCCAGGGCCAAAAAAAACGCCTGGACCAGTGATTCCTGCTAAAGAAAAAGGGGTGCAGAGAGCTCAGAATGGCCTTTTTTTTGTGAAAAAAATTTTTGCAGGCCACCCCTTTTGGCAGACCGCCCCCCCCTTTGCCCCTGCCAGTGGCGCCCTATTCCCTCCTGCGGGAATTACAGACGCTGCTGGTCTCTGCCGGAAATGCCAGGGGTGCAGCGGGCTATTTTTCTTGTACATTCCGCTGCTTTAGCGTCCTTATAATTTAGAATCTTTCTAAATACTGTTTAACTTGCAGGAGAAGAAAAAACCGAACCGATCTGAAGGGAACGCACGCTTATGACAACGCTCGATCAGTTACGCCCCGGCGATACACGCACCATTACCAATCTGAGATCTTCGGATCTGACCATAAAATTATTGGAGATGGGGCTGCTGCCCGGAAAGGCTGTTCAGTTCAACTTTAAAGCGCCGCTGGGCTGTCCGATCTCGGTACAGATCTCGGGCTACAGCCTGTCACTGCGCATCGATGAGGCCCGTTTAATTGAGGTAGCATGAGCCCAAAAACTGCTGTGGCGCCTGCCCCTGTAGCCAGCATCCCTTCGGCCACCTACTCCATAGCCCTGGCGGGCAATCCCAATTCCGGAAAAACCACCCTCTTTAACCTGCTAACCGGCCTTAACCAGAAGGTTGGCAATTACCCAGGCGTTACGGTAGACCGCAAAAGCGGCCGCTTGCTTCTGGAGGGAGAGGCCTCGGCCCGGCTGCTGGACCTGCCCGGCACCTACAGCATCTACCCCCGCTCCAACGATGAGCAGGTGGTGCTGGATGTGCTGCTGAACCGCAGCTCGGCCGACTATCCCGATGTGGTGGTGGCCGTAGCCGACATGAGCAACCTGGAGCGCAGCCTGCTGCTGGTAAGCCAGATCCTGGATCTGGGCCTGCCCCTGGTGCTGGTGCTGAACATGGCCGATATGGCCAAAAAGCGCGGCATTACAGTAGATACAGAGCAGCTCAGCCGGCAGCTGGGCGGCATTCCCGTAGTGGTGATGAATGCCCGCAACGGACAGGGCCTGCAGGAGCTGAAGCAGGTACTGAGCCGGGAGCTGCAGCCTGCCGCTACCCCCTTTTATCAGGTGCTGCCGCTGGCTCCTGAGGCCATAGCCGAAGCCCGGCAGTACTTTGGCTGCAAAACCTATTATGAGGCCTACCTGCTGCTGCAGCATGCCGAAAACCTGCACACCATGTCCCCCCTGGAGCGGGACCAGCTGGAGGCCCTGGGCAAGCTGAGCAAACTGGACCGCCCTGCCCTGCAGATCACCGAAACCAAAGCCCGCTATGCCCGCATTCAGGAAGTGCTAAGCACCGTAGTGCAGCTGCCCGATACCAGCAGCCGCCAGTCGGTAAGCGCCCGCATTGATGCGGTGGTGACGCACAAGATTGGGGGCTACCTGCTGTTTTTTGGGGTGCTTTTTCTGATGTTCCAGGCCATTTTTGCCTGGGCCACCGTACCCATGGACCTGATCGACAGCCTGTTTGCCCGCCTGGGCAGCCTGCTGGAGGGCCTGCTGCCCGAGGGGGTGCTCAGCCGCCTGCTCATAGAGGGGGTGCTGCCGGGCATTGGGGGCATTGTGATCTTTGTACCGCAGATTGCCCTGCTGTTTATGCTGATAGCCCTGCTGGAAGAGAGCGGCTATATGGCCCGGGTGGTGTTTCTGATGGATAAGCTGATGCGCAAGGTGGGCCTTAATGGCCGCAGCGTGGTACCCCTTATTTCAGGCCTGGCCTGCGCCGTACCCGCCATTATGGCTACCCGCGGCATCGATCACTGGAAGGACCGCCTGATCACCATCTTTGTGACCCCTTTCATGAGCTGCTCGGCCCGCCTGCCGGTCTATACCATTCTGATAGCCCTGGTAGTGCCCGATGAGCGGATCTGGGGGTTTATCAACCTGCAGGGCATTGCCCTGATGGGCATGTACCTGCTGGGCTTTGTGGCGGCCATAGGCTCTGCCCTGCTCATGAAATTTATTATCCGGGCCAAAAAAGGGGGGTTCCTCATCATGGAACTGCCCGCTTACCGCTGGCCCCGCTGGGGCAATGTGCTCTACATGGTGCTGGAAAAATCAAAGGTGTTTGTATTTGAGGCTGGCAAGATCATCCTGGCCGTCTCCATTATTCTATGGGTGCTGGCTTCTTACGGCCCCGGCGACCGCATGGCCAGGGCTGAAGAAGCCTACCGCACTGCCCATGCCGATACTCCGGAGCTGGAAGACGAACTGGCCTCCCTGCGCCTGGAGCATTCCTATGCCGGCCTGCTGGGCAAAACCATAGAGCCGGCCATTGCCCCCCTGGGCTACGACTGGAAGATCGGCATTGCCCTCTTCACCTCCTTTGCGGCCCGGGAGGTGTTTGTAGGCACCATGGCCACCCTGTACAGTGTGGGCAGCGCAGCCGATGATGAAAGCACCATCAAAAGCCGCCTGCAGGCCGAGACCAATCCGGACACCGGCGGGCCCCGCTTTACGCTGGCGGTGGCCTTTTCGCTGCTTGTCTTCTACGCCTTTGCCATGCAGTGCACCAGCACGGTGGCCGTTGTATACCGGGAGACCGGTGGCTGGAAATGGCCGCTCATCCAGACGGCCTACATGACCGGCCTGGCCTATGTTTCTGCCTTGCTAGTATACCAGCTTTTATCCTAACGCCATGGTTCAGGAAATCCTCGTTTGCATCCTGTTTTTGCTGGCCCTCACCTACATTGGCAGGCTGCTTTACACCAGCTTCCGCCCGGCCAGGGGAGGCTGCGCCCGCGGCTGCAGTAGCTGTGCGCTGGATATCGGCAAGCTGGAGAAGGAGCTGGAAAACCGGCAGGCTGGCGTAAAATAAGCTGCACGCCCCTTCTGCTTCAGCGCTGGTCAATGTCATTAAGTTAAGCAAAGGTAGGTTCAGAGAACACACCGTATTTAAATCACAGGTTCGGGGCGGCCCACGTTGGGAACCTGCGATAGCAGGTTAATTTGTCGATCTAACTGTCGCAGATTCCCAACGTGGGCCGCCCTGAACCTGTGACATTTATTTTGGAGTTCTCCGAACTCCCACATAAATCGGAACCTTAACTTAATGACATTGGGTTCGAACCAGCGAAATCTGCTATTCCTGGCACCTCTTTGGGTATAGCTACCTCATCTGGAGAGGCAATTGGGACATACTCGTGCCACGAGTGATTCGAAGCACGAGTTGGCAGATACAGTACACGTACCACTGCCCTGGAAGGAACCTGAGCGATCTGGCATCAGGTAGTAGCCAGCACAGTGCGCCACCCCCTCCCCCCTTAGCGGATCTCTACCTGCCGCATGCCGCTGCGGCCGAAGAAGGTGGGGAAATACATGAGCGATACCTGGGCCGGATTTAGGGTATAGGTACCGGCAAAGCGGGGCTGCAGGTTGAGGGTAAACTGGTGCTCCCCCTCGGGCAGCCGGCGGCAAAAGATCACCACCCGGTCCCGGTAATACTCCCGGTGCATTTCAGTCCAGTGCCGGTTCTTATCCTCATAGGTACAGCCGGCCGGAATGGGGATCTCGACCATCACATACTCGGCAGCTTTTTTCACCTCCACATGGGCGATCAGCTGGATGGCCTCTCCCCTTTTAAGCACCTGCTTATCACCGGCAAAGCGGGTACGAATGGTAAAATCGGTACCGGCTGCCTCCGGGGCGTCCAGCCAGCGCTCGGTTGAAGCTGAGAGATAGAGAGGGGTATTCCCCACATTCTTCAGGGCCACCTCGGCCTGCGGCAGGCCTACCGGCTTGCGTATGGGCAGCTCGGTATAGAGGTGGGTCTGGCCAAACACCTGTAGCTCCAGCACTGGCTCCATTTTTTCGGTTAGGTTCAGGCGGGGCATCAGCTGCATCAGCACCTGGGCCGACTCATAGGTATTGCGCCAGTAACCCCCCGGGCGCTTGTCCCAGAGGTACAGCTCGGCCTTATCGGCTGCTTCGGTGGCGCCCAGCTCCTGCAGCAGGCCATAGGCCCAGGCCGTGGCTATGGGGCTGGTATGCTCCGGGTGCCAGCTATTTTCCTCCCCCCAATAGTAGGCGCCCAGCATGGTCTCCCGCTTCAGGGCCAGCACATCGGCGGCCGTATAGGGCATATTGGCGGTAGCCCGCAGGCGCAGCAGCCGCAGGCGGGCCAGCGCATCCTGCTGCAGGCTGTCTTCCAGTACGGGAATCAGCTCCTGATAGGGTACGCCCCCGGCCTTTTAGCTGGCTGAGCACCTCAAGCAGCTGCAGTTGCTCCCTGGGGTAGCGGCTGCCCTGCAACTGCCAGCGCAGGGTTTTCTGCAGGGCCGCGGGATCATACTTCACCGGGTACCCTTCTTCCTTGGCCAACTGCAGCGCGCCCACTATGTGGCGGGTGATCCATAACTCGCCTGTATGGGTCTGCCACCAGCCCCAGAGGCCATCCTGCGGGCGCTGGGTTTCTTCCAGCTGGCGGATGAGCCGCTTGATGAGTGCCTGGCGGCGGGGCTGCTTATCCTGCTCCAGCTGTGCCCTGTTCATGAGCAGCAGGGCATAGAGCTTGGAGGCGGCCTGCTCATTGCAGTAATAGGCAAAGTCCAGCAGGGCATGCACTTCCTGCAGCAGCGGCTCCTGCTTGTTGGCATAGGCCTGCAGCTGCCAGGGGTTTTCGCTAGGTGCCAGCTGCAGGCGATGGGCCGAATCTGGCCGCAGGATCAGGAATTCTCCCCTGGCCTCGCGCACCCCCCTCCGGTAAACAGGCAGCTTCCGCCGCTCGCCATCCAGCAGCCCTCCCTGCTGCCCCATTACCTCATAGGTAAGGGTGAGGGAGTCGGTCGTTTGAGGGGAGATCCAGGCAGAATCCTGCAGGCTGGTGATCAGCTGCGCATTTCGTCCCCCCTGCGGGCGACCTTCTATGGTAAAGAGCGTACGCACCGGCAGGCTGTCGGGCGTATAGTTGTTGACCTGGCCCATCAGCTGGGCAGAATCGCCGCTGAGCAGAAAGCGAGGCATTGCCAGGGCGGCCCAGAGCGCTTTTACGGCCCGGATAGTCTGGCTGGAATAGCCGCTGTAGCGCTTATTGCCAATGGCCAGCAGCTGGGTTTCCCAGGCGGTAACATCGTCCGGAAAGCGGGCGGTAAAACTGGCCCGGCCCTGCGCATCGGTCAGGAGGCGCGGCTGCCAGAAGGCCCAGTCCCGGAAGTTGCTGCGCAGGCTGTTCTGCTGGCTGCCAACCCCCAGCAGGGCCGGCGCAGCCCCCTCTTTTCCTTTGCCACGGGTGTGCGTACCTGTGGTAATGAGAATGGCCCCGCCCGCTGCCCGGCTGCCATAAAGCGCGGCAGCCTCCTCCCCCTTCATGAGAATGGCCGCCGACATCAGGGCCGGATCAAGCGTACTAACATCTCCCGTAAAGGGTACCCCATCAATGATAATCAGGGGGCTACCTTCCCCTCCAGTATCGCTTGGCCAATTCCAATCATTTGAAGCTGCACCCCGTATCTGCACACCCGCAACGGCTCCCTGCAGGGCATAGGTCATTTCTTTTTTCGCTATGGCTCCATAGCCGGTAACCACCACTTCCTGAAGTTGCTCAATATCTTCGGCCAGCTCAATATCCAACCGGCTTTTGCCGCCGGCGGCTTCTTCCCGGCTGGCAAAGCCTACAAAGCTGAAGATCAGCACATCGCCGGGGTTGAGGTAGAGGCTGTAGTTACCGTCCATATCGGTTACAGTGCCAATATTGCTCCCCTTCACCGTAACGGCCACGCCAGGCAGCCCATCGCCGGCAGAGGCGTCGGTAACCCGTCCCTGAATCAGCTGAGAACCGCTGCCCGAGGACTGCATCCGGCCCAGCTGACCAAAATAGCTCAGCTCCTGCTGGATGCGCTTTTCTGAGCGAGCTTCTCCCGGAGACCAGCTGGAGGCATTGTTTAGCATAATGGTTCGGATGTGCTCGATGCTCTGGTCGGCCGGCCGCAGGGGCACTTCCCGGAGATCTGCAAAGGTGGTGGCATGGGCCAAAACAGGCAGGGAATCGAGCTGCAGGTAGGTGCTGTCGCTCAGCAGGCCCAGTAGCTTGTAGCGGCCGGGCGGCAGGTTGTGGAGCAGCGCATCCGTAAGGGTAAGGGGCATATTTATCGGGTACACCTGCACAAATTCCGCATCGCTGAGCCCCAGTACCAGCACCTGCTGCAGCTGAGGGGGCTGCTGGCGCCTTAGGCTGTCCCAGCTGTAGCGAAGCCCTATTTTGCCGGCACCGGGAGCTGTCTGGCGGGGGTAGTTGTAAAATACCTCCTTCTTGTTCTGCAGCGCCAGGTACTGCTGCCATAGCTGCTGTACCTGAGGCTCGGTAAGCGCCAGCTCCTCAAAGCGGGGCCGTACCAGGCGCGGACGGAGAAAGCTGGGATCCCGAACCGGCTTGGTTTCTTTGGCGAAGATCATGCCGGGCGTAATGCGGTACTGATAGCCCGGCTCTGCCTGAAAGCTGGTTTTAAACTTGTCGATCACCTCGTAGCGCAGCGAACTGGTAGTAAAGGGTCCTGCCAGCACCTGACGGGTATGCTGGGAGGCAGAAGGCACATTAACCAGCTGCAGCTGCCCCTCCTGCTCCAGGTAGGTATAGTGCTGGTTGTAGCTGTGATTGACTACGATCAGGTAGTTGTTGAGGCGGTTGATCTCCAGGGGTGTAAGCTGCGGTAGCATTTCTTCTACCCGAATGCGGGTTCCCTCCACTTCCTTGCCGAGGCTCAGGATGGTTTTCTGGCCGGCGGCAAAGCGCATGCTGTCCAGGGTAATGAGGTGCCTGGCTGTGCGCATGCTTACCTTATAGGAGCGGTTGGAATCTACCAGAAAGGAATAGGGGCGCTGGGTGGCCACCTCACTGTAGTATACGGGAACATCGTTGAGGTAAAGCACATGCACCTGCTGCGGCACCCCCTTTTCCACAACAAAGGGGGCCAGCTGGGTGCTGGAATCCGGCGTGGGCAGTGTATGGGTATAAACCTCCTGGCCCGGGTACAGAAACTGATAAAAGGCAATGCTATCCAGCCCCAGGCGTTGCCGCCATAGGGGCCAGTTCAGCTCTTTTTGCTGCTGCACCTGCAGGACTAGCTGGCGGGGCTGACGGATAAAGAAGGGGTACTGCTTTTCCCTGCCCAGGTAGGGCACGCCTGGCTGCAGGCTGCCGGGCAGCTGCTTGTTGTAGGCCAGGGCCGTTACATCCACCCCCTTCACCGGCCTGCCTTTGTAATCCCGCACCTGCACACCCAGCGCTACCTTCTGCCCGGGAGTGACTGTAGCAGGGCTTTCAGCTTCGCCATCCTGCTGCCCTACCGCCTGCAGCTCCAGCTGCAGCATTTTCTTCAGCAGGGGTATCTGCTCCTGCTCCTTGTGGATCTGGCCTCCCCACAGATAGTTGAGCTGCACATAATAGGCCTCCCCCCTGGAAACCTTTTGTTTCCAGAGCAGGGGGTCGCCACTGCTGTAGCCACCAGCAATGCGCCGCTTGCTGCGCTTGCCCCGGTAGATTGAGTACCAGTAGGGGATGCCGCGGCCACTGCTGAAACGGATCAGCAGGGAATCAGGGGTGCGCAGGGCCTCATGCGCTACCAGGGAGGGTTTGTTCCCTAGCTGGAGCACTTCCCGCATGGGTCCTCGTTGTACGGCCACCTCCTGCCAGAGAGGGTCAATCTTGAGGCGCTGAGGCAGCTGTAGCTCAAGCTGCTGCTCCGGCTGACCGGCAGCGGTTATGCTAACGGACACCCTACGGGCTACCGATACCCCCTGCTCCAGCCAGCGAAGGTGCAGGCTATCGCCCTGCAGCTGTAGGTCCAGCAGGCGCTGGGGAGAGTAATGTCCGCTCAGCTTCTCCCGAAGAAACTCCTGCTGCGGGGTTTTGAGGGTAGCCAGCAGGGTATAGCGGATAGCGGCAGGGTAGAAGATGCTGTCGGGCAGCTTCAGCTGGGTTTCGGATACGGGCTCCAGCTGAAGCTTATGGCGCCAGAGCGTATCGGGTATGCTGAGGGTAGAAGGGCCAGCCAGCTGCCCTACACGCTCGGTGACTAGCTGCAGCTCCAGCTCGGCGCCCATCAGGGGCAGTCCGTTTACATCAGCCGCCCGCAGGATCAGCACCGGCTGCGCCCCCTGTACCCAGGAGTCGCTGCTGGCGCTCATGGTAAACGTATTGCCCCGCAGTTCATAATCTTCCAGCTTAAACTGTTGCTCCAGCGAAAATCGCCTGTGGCTGAGCATGAGCTCGGGATAGGTGTCCAGCTGCAGGCCCAGGCTGTCGTGCAGCAGCAGATACCCCTCGTAGGCGCCGGGCCGGTAGGGGGTTAGGGTGCCCAGGGAGAAGGTGCGGTAGCCGCTGCGGGTCCTTCCCCGGAGCTCCAGCTCCAGCGGCTTTTTAAAGGGGCGGTGCTTTTTAAGGGCAAAGGCTTTGTAAAAGACCGTATCGCCCGTCCGGTATACGGGCTGGTTCATGGCCAGGTACCCCCTGAGGCGTCTTTCCCGGCCCCAGCGCTCGTGCGGCTCCAGCGAGCGATCAAACAGCCGCAGCCAGCCCTGTGTTTCTCCCCAGCGAATGGAGTGCACCACGTCCTGCACCGGCTTCCACAACAGGCGAACAGGCTTAAAATAAATCACTTTGCGAACCAGCGTACGGCTTCTGCCATAGCCCCAGCCCTGGGGCTGCAGGGCAAAAAAGTTGCTGACCCCCTGATGCTCTACCTCCAGCAGTTTCCACCGTTGGCGGTAGCGGCGCTGGTACAGGCGGGTATCGGTCTGGTAGGCCATGCGCCTGCCATTAACCGTAACAAAGGCGCCTTCGATCAGCTCCCCTTGCGGGCTATAAAAAGCCGCTACCAGTCTTTTGGGATCGGGGATAAGCTGAAGGCTTACATTGTGTACCCCTTCCAGCTCCAAAACCAGCTGCTCCTGTTTTGCATGTACAAACAGGTAATTGCCGGGCGCCAGCTTCTTTGGGTACAGGCTACCGGTGGCGAAGGAATCGACCAGCTGCTGAAAATAGGTCGGATCTACGTTCTTAAGCTCATCTTTGTAGGCCTTGCGGGCCTGTGGATTGGTAAGGGCATAAATGTAGGTATAGGGGCTGTTCCGGAGGCCGGTGAGCAGGTCCTGAGCCTGGCTTGCAGAGGTAAAGAAAAGCAGGGAGAAGAGGAGTAGAAAATACCGCATAGGCCAAAGATAAAAGGAATGAAACAATATGCACTTCCGAAAGCAGAATGTGTTGCCCTAATTTCTTATGGGCGCACCGTTCAATTAAAAGGCGTTTGGGTTTTGACAGGAAGTAGTTTATTTTCGACCGAAAATCTGTTCCCTCCAGAGCCCTTTCTTTACAGATGCACCAGCCCGCTGATTTCCACAACGCCCGCCCCTACAAAACACGAATTTTGTATGCCACCGCCCTGCTGCTGATCATAGCCCTGGGCCTGGCCAGTCGAAAATATGCCCAGGCGCTTCCCCCCTTCCTGGCGGAGCATGCCGGGGATGCGCTCTGGGCAGCCATGGTATATGTGGGCATCCGCCTGCTGCTGCCAGCCAGACCCCTTCTTTTTGCGGCTGTAGCAAGCCTGCTGTTCAGCTTTGCCATCGAGCTCAGCCAATTGTACCAGGCCGACTGGATTGTGGCCCTGCGACACACCACACCGGGGGCCCTGGTACTCGGCAGGGGCTTTTTGCCCCTTGACCTGCTGCGGTATGCGGTGGGGGTTTTGGGGGCGTTTGGGGTGGATTGGGGGGTGCGGGTGACAAGCCTGAGAGCATTATGACCCATCCTCCCATCCCCCCATACCCCCAGCCCTGACAGGCTGGGCTAGAATTCTGTCGCCCCGTTGGGGCTTTACTGTAATTTGAGCCCCAACGGGGCGACATATCTCAGCCCAGCCTGTCAGGGCTGGGGGGGGGTTGTGATGGGGTGATGGGGTTCCCGAGGATCCGGTGCCGGAATGCGGGGGTTGAAATAATGGGATCGATTGTATGGGCATATCCCCAATCAATCCCAGACATAGCGTTCGTCCCAATCCAGTTCGTGTTTTTTGAGCAGGTGGCGGAATTCTGCCTGAAATTCCTTTTGCTGGTGATGCTCCTCCTGGCGCAGGATGTAGCTTCGCACTACCTCCAGCTGGCTCTGGCTAACGGAAAACGCACCATAGCCTGCCTGCCAGTAGAATCCTTCGTATTCGTGCCCTTTTGTTTTCATCCACCTGGACGAATTTGCCTTTAGTACATCCACCAGCTTTACAAGGGTACTCTTTTTGGAAAGCTCGCAAAGGAGATGAACATGATCGGTATAGCCACCGATGCAGATCGGTGAGGAGCCTTGCTGGCGACAAAGTTCTCCCAAATAGGCCCAAAGTTGTTCTTTTACTGGTGAGAACAGGCATGGCTGCCGGTGCTTGGTGCTGAAAACAATGTGAACATAGCATCTGACAAGCGACTGGGGCATTGGAAGAGAATTTGGCTCTGTAACAACACAAAATTATGATTTGTTGGAGTGATAGGGGGTAACATCGAATTGTTAGGGGCATAGATATGCACGCATAGCCCTTACAGGCTAAGCTCTATGCATGTCGCCCCCTTGGGGCTTGTCCGGATGATACTACATAGGGGATGTATCATAAAACATTACAGTAGAATATGAGCCAAACACATCTACAAGCAGCAGCCCCAAGCCCCAACGGGGCGATATAAAAAAGCCTTGCCTGTAAGGGCAAGAGCCAAACACATCAACCACCAGCAGCCCAAAGCCCCAACGGGGCGACATAAAAAAAAGCCTTGCCTGTGAGGGCAAGGCTATGAGGGCAAGGCTATGGGGGCAAGGCTAAAGGAACAGCAGGAGCCCTTACCCCTGTTTTCCCTTCTTCATCACCAGCACAATCTTGTTAAAGTCGGCGGCGGCGTTGATCACTTTGCGGAAATCCTCGAACCGTTCCAGCGGGAAGTAAATGGACTCGTAAAACTCACTTACCTCTACAGTCAGCGTGTTGCCCTCCAGTTTGTAGCTGGAGTCGAATTTATACACCACTTCCTGCTTATCGTCTTTGGCGCTGGCTTTTATGGCCAGATCCTTCAGGTTCTGGATCTCATAGCCTTTAGGAATGGTAACGGTAATGGTGCGCAGGTAGCTGCGGTTGTACTCATTTTCTACCGGCATCAGGCGCTTCTCTTCCTGGTAGAGCTCGGACTGAGGCCCGATCAGCTCACCTACTTTAAAGAGCACCGTACCGCCTGCGCGGTCAATAAAGGCAGCGCTTTTAAAGCGGCTGTTTACCACCAGGGGGTCCTGAAAGTTTTTGAAGCTAACATCGGTAGAGGCAAACTTCATCTCCTCGATATCCGAATCCTGGGCCATGAATTTCACCAGTTCCTTGAGCAGCTCCTGGCGACGGCTTTCTTCCAGCATGGGCAGGGCCGACTTGATGTAGGAGGCCTGGTAGCCCTTAAAGCTGCGGTCCAGTTTAATGGTATTGGCGCTCAGGTCTTCGCTGAAGTCTACGGCTACCACCATATTATCGTGGTTATCATCTGCTTTGGGAGCGGCTATGTACTTGATTTCGGAGATAGGGTGGGCATAATCCCGGATCATTTTGGTGCGCACAAACAGGCCCCAGTTGGCCGTAAACTCTGCCGGAGTCATGCCCAGGCGGTACTGCGGCATGTAGGGGGCTATGTATTTCTCCTCACCGGGCAGGTAAATAAGGTAATCCTCAAGGTAGTTGTAGGACTCAAAGCTGCCATCCAGCTTAACATCGCCGCGGTCGCTGGTCAGCACCAGTTCCAGCGGAATACCGGCTTTCTCCAGCAGGGCTACCGTAAGGCGGGTAATGCCAAACTTGCTGCCAAACTTGTTGCGGGCAATGGCGCCAATGTGATCGGAGGCGTCTGAATTGGTATTGATGTAGAACTTGGTCTTTACCCAGTCTTCAATGGCGGCGGCCTTCAGGTAGGGAGTGCTGTACTGATCGACCTTCATGGCCTTCAGCAGCTTGGCCACTTCTTTATCTTCCTGCTTATCCAGGCCGTGGATATTCTCATAAAGGTTTTTGCCGGCATTCTCCCAGGTAAAAAGCTTTACATTGCCATTTACGCTGTTGTAGGTAAGCTTGAACTCGATGCGCTTGCGGTTGTCGTTATAGGAGGCAAAGGCTTCGGATTTAAGCGGGGCTACCCCCTCGGCACTGGCGGTGTAGATATTTCGTTTTTCATCACCCTCCTGCTCCACCACCTCGGCATAGCCGTTGTAGCTCTTGAACTCAAACTGCAGGTTGGCCGGGGCAATCAGCTTAAAGCTGCTTTTCCTCAGGGGGCTGTCTCCCTGAAAATACTCCCGCCCGTAGAATTTGGGCGTCATTTTGCAGGTGTAGTAAAATTCGATCTCGCTGCCCACCACGGCGCCATCAATGGCAAAGATCTTATAGCCGGCGCCGGCTTCTTTATCTTCCACCTCCTTGATGTCGGCCTTGTTGATCTCCACCACGCGGCCATCGGGCTGAATGGTTCTGGCCCGCACATCCACCAGCTCCTGCACCCGGTACATGGGGATGTAAATGCGGTTATTGGCTGCCACCGCCTTATCATTGTTCACCCGGGTGGTTTCATGGCGGGTGTAGTACATGGTGGGGCTATTGTTGGACTCGTACACAAATTCATACTGCACATGGCGCAGCAGGGTGATCTCCTGGTGGGCTTTGATCTCGGCCGGGGGTAGCTTGGCAAGCTTGGGGCTTTTGTCCCAGCTGTAGGCTTCATAGCCCTGGGCCAGGGCCGCCAGAGGCAGGGCCAGTAGCAGGCCCGCCAGGAGGGGAAGAATGTATCGGGTTTGTTGCATATCGGATAAAGTGGGCCTGCGGCTAGCCACCGCAGGCGGTAGATTGATAGAGAGTAAGGGGTATTTAAACCCGTTTGCGTTTCAGGATCAGGGTTTCGCTATAGGCCTCGCTCAGCTTTTTGATGGCCTCGTTCCACTGGGCAAAGCCTTCGGGCTGCAGCAGGAGGTAGTTCACATACAGCTCCTTGTGCAGCACAATGCGGCCTTTTTCCTGGCGGTACTTGATCGAGTAGCCAAAATAGGCATTGGAGAAGGCATCGTCGGCGGGCAGGTGGGCCAGGGTGTAGTTGGCCGGCAGCTCCAGCACCGATACGGTTTGCTTGGTGTATTTGTACTCGTTTTCAATGGCCAGCTTGCGGTCCTTATCAATAAAGTCCTTGAAGTAGGCCTTGTCCAGGTTCATGTTCAGGTAGATCTCCTCCCCTATTTCCCGGTAATAATCGGCGATGCTGAACTCGTAGCCAATGCGGGTGGGCTTGTCCAGGTTCTGCACATCGCTTACCTGGTACTGCTCCAGGTAAAACTTGTTGCTGCCCCGGCCCAGGCGACGGGTAAGGTATTCTTTTACCTCCTGCTCGCTGGTTTTGCTGATGCGGTAGGTGTTGAATACTTTATTGTAGCCGCTAAGGGTTACATGGCCCCGGCCCTTGATCACCCCCTTCTCCAGCCGGAAGTAAGAGGTATCAGTATCCCGGTTCTGCTCTTTGGGCACCTCCGGCACCCGCACGATCTTGTACTCCCCCTCGCTGAGGGCAATAAGGGCTTCCTTGCCCTGGATCATGGAAGAGGGCAGTTCAAAGGGTGAATACTGGGCGGTAGCATCCAGGAAGTAGGGCCGCCCCCCGCTCATGTAGGTGGCAATCATGTGGTTATCTACCAGGGGCGAAGGCAGCTCGGAATAATCATAGGGAATATCCCGGGTGCCGATCCAGGTAAAATGACCCTTGATGCCGGCATGCTGCATCATATTCACTAATATGCTGGCCATGTCTTTGCAGTCGCCAAAGCGCTTCTCGCACACATAGCCGCCATTATGGGGGATCAGGCCGCGCATGCCATCTTCAAAGGCAATGTACTTGATGTTCTCCTGCACCCAGTAGAAGATGCGCCGCACCTTTTCCTCTTCGGTTTTGGCGCCCTCCACCAGCTCGGCAACAATGCCCTTCAGGGTCTCATCCTGGTGCTGCTCCAGTCCCTTGATAAAGGTCTTGTACCAGGTGTAGAGATCATCTGCCGAGGACAGCACATTTTTCTTTACCCCTTTAGAGGTGGTAAAGGACTGCACCACAATGTTGAGGTGAGGCGTATAGTATTTGATGGTGGGGGCGCTGCTTTCACTCTTGTATTTTTCGCTATTGCGGATCTCGTAGACATAGCGGGTGCGGGCGCCTACCTTTTCTTTGGTCACCTTCACCTTATTCTCCACATCGTGGCGCAGCTTCAGGTCTACTTCAATACCCGGGTCCAGCGTAAGGGTAAAGCGGCCGTGCGCCAGGGGGGCATTGCTGCTAAAGAAAAAGGAGCCGATAAAGCGGGCATCCCGCAGCAGCTCATCGTACTGCAGCACGGTATGGGCCCCGGGCTCAATGGCCGGATACATAAAGGTAATGAGCTTGGTATCGTCGTAGAAGACCTGCGAGTTCCGGTCAAAGGTTTCCTTAAAGTCGGTCACCTTTAGGGTACGGTGCTTCTTTTTGTTGGGCAGCAGGGTAGCGGCCTGGATGTTGCTTACCTGATGAAAATACGAGGCATAGACCACATCCTTGGCAAACACCTGCGACATGTCGCCCAGGTGCACCATTTCCTTGTAGTTTTTGGTCCGTACCAGCAGTGAATCGGCCTGTACCGAGATGTCGATATCCTCGTAGTACTTCCAGTATACGGCCTGCTCTTCGGGATACTGCTGCTTCAGGGCGGTGTAGGTAGCCCCAAAGTCCTGCGCCAGGACGGGCCCGGCGGCCAGCAGCAGCACCAGCAGCAGCGCCGGCAGCTGCCTGTGGCTGCGGGGAGTGTTAGTAGAGGGTGCCATCCCGGTAGTATTCTTTGAACAGTACTTTTCCATTCTGATCGTAGGTTAGTTCCCATCCCTCTTTTTCGCCAAAGAGGTAGGTAGATGTGCGTTTTACTTTTCCGTTGGCATGGTACTCTACTTCCTGCCCGTGCAGTTCATCATCTACATAGGGCGATTTTTTGCGCAGGCTGCCATCGGGATAGTACTCTTCCCGTACGCCCTGCTCCTGCCCTGCCAGGATGGTACGCACCTCCATAAGCTTGCCAGAGGGGTAATAGGTCTGCTGCTTGCCCTCCATAAAGCTGTTTTTGTAGTGGTTCTCTACCGATAGGGTACCGTTGGGGTAATAGGCCTTTACGGTACCGGTATAGTTGGGCAGCTCAATGTAGGGGGTAAGCTGCTTGTCCTTATCCAGGTAGCGGTAGCGCACCAGCCCGTTTTCGTCATACATCCGCTCGATCATCAGGGTGCCATCGGGAGCGTAATAGAAGCTGCTGCCGATGCGATCGCCCTCTACAACCGTACCTTTTACCCGGATCTGTCCATTCTCCCAATAGTCAATGCGTTCGCCATGGTACTTGCCATTGCGGATGGGGATTTTGGCATCTACCTTGCCCGACTCAAAGTACCAGGTCCAGAGGCCGTTTTGCTCGCCATCTACATAGTCGCCCTCCACCCGCAGCTTCTGGCTGGCATAGTAGGCCTTGTAGCGGCCGTTGTACTCGCCATTTTTAAGGGGGGTTGAGGACTGCAGTTTGCCGTTGGCATAGTAGGAGAGCAGATCAGAGGCATACTCGCCGCACTGCATCTGGGTCTGAAAGCGGGTCTTTTTATTGGCAAAGTAGAGGATATTCTTACCATTGCCTTCGGCCAGGGTTTCGCTTTTCAGCACGCCGCCCAGGGTATCCAGCTGGGCCCGGGCCGTAAGCACCCCATGGTTATAGGTGTTGCGGAAGAAGGGGCGTCCGTTCTTATCAAACTGCTGGTACTCACCATGGCTATCGCCAAAGAGATAATACTGGCTATGGGAGAGGGTACCATTGGTAAAGTAGGTGTTCCAGGTTTGTTCCATCTCGTCATTGAGCACCCAGCCCTCGGTTTTGATGCGGCCGTTTTTATGGAACTGGCGGTAGTAGCCATGCATCGCGCCATTGACATAGGTGCACACCACATCCTTCTGGCCCGACTCATGGAAGCTCTGAAAGAGGCCATGGTACTGATCATCCTTAAAGTTGATGAGGCTGCTCTTGTTGCCGGTAGGGTGGTAGTAGGTAAACAGGCCGGTGGCCTTGCCCTTCTTGATATCACCCTCGTAGCGCAGTGTGCCACCGGGATGGTAGGCCTTTATCTTAAAGGTACCCTTGCCATCGCCGCCCTGGCTCAGGATCTTTTTGTCTTTGTCGTAATAGGTATAGCCCGTAAACAGGCCATTCTTATGCTCATAGTCATAGTAGAGCTGGCCGGTGCGGGTGTAGTAGCGGGCGGTGCCATGCAGCTTGCCCTTCTGGTCAAAGACCTCTTCGGACTGCAGGCTTCCATCTTCATTAAACTGCACCCAGGGACCGGTTTTGAGATCGCTGGCATAGCTGCCGGCAAAGCGCTTGCTGCCGGTAGCATAGAAGCCAAGCCACTCACCGGTTTTTTCGCCCTCCAGGTAGTGGCCCTGCTGGGAGAGCTTGCCGTTGGCGTGATAGTACTCATAGGGGCCGGTCAGTTTGCCCGCTGTGTAGGTGTACACTTCTTTTTTATTTCCATTCTTATAGAAATACGTAAAGGGTCCTTCGGCCTCATTGTCCTTATAGGTATAGCGGGCGCTCACCTGGCCGGTCAGGTAGTAGGTAGTGCCGCTGCCGTTGCGCTTATCATCTTTGTAGAGCAGTTCTTCCTTTAACTGTCCGCAGGGGTAATAGATGGCTACCCGGCCCTGCATGAGCCCGTCTTTGTAGGGAATCTCATTCCAGAGGGGCCCGCTCTGGTAATAGTTCTTTACAAGGCCGGTAACCTCGCCCTTGCTGTCGTAGTCCTCTTCTTTTTTCAGGGCGCCATCGTCATAGTAGTAGCGCCACTTGCCGGTTTTGGTGCCGGTCTGGGTAAAGTTGCCTTCGGCTTTTCGTTCGCCATTGGGGTAATAGAACACCCAGGGGCCGATGTAGGTATCATCGTCGATCTGGTTGCCAATGGCATTGAGGCGGTGGGTTTCATAATACCAGAAGGTGTACTCAGCCTTTTGGCCCCCAATGGTGGCTGTACGCTTAAAGCGAAAATCCCGCAGCTCCTGGTTGGCCAGGGCAAAGAATTTATCCAGGCTTTTCTGGTTAGACTTGTTCCATTTCTTAACCCCCTTATCGTCTACCGATGAAAGAATATGGTAGATAAAGGCTTCTTTGAGCCCCTGCTGGTTGATTTTGGCAAAAAGAGGTACATAGAACTGCAGCCAGAAATCATCCCCTTTCTCTGCGGCAGGCAGGGACTCCAGCACCAGCTCCAGCTGCTGGGCTACCGGGGCCTTAAAGGCAACGGAGGATTTGAATTTTTTATCCAGCGCGGCATTGGACTTAATGAGCAGGTCCAGCTCCTTGAAGGCTGCCAGCGTTTCATTGGCCGGCTGGCTGTTCTCATAGGTTACCGCATTTTTCATCAGGTTGTTGAGCAGCACCAGTACGGCATTGTTAGTGGGCTGCAGGGCCAGGTAGGTGCTCAGCGCCAGGGTGGCCTTTGCTTTTTTTCCCTGCATGATCATGATATTGCCCAGAAACAGGTGGGCGTTGCCATAGAAGGGATTGAGGCGAATGGCCTCCTGCAGTTCGCCGATGGCCGCAGCATACTCTTCCCGCTTGGCTAGTACCACGCCCAGGTTGTAGTGCAGCAGGTAATCATACGGATACTGTTTAAGCCCTTCTTTATGGGTGGCTACCGCTTTTTCGGTCTGATCGGCGCCGCTATAGGCATTGCCCAGGCCTACGTAAAACAGGGCCTTGTGGGCAGAGGGCTCTTTAATGCCCTTCTCGCCTACGGCAATGGCCTTGTCCCACTGCTTGGCCTCCAGGTAGGTGATGAGCAGTTCAGACTGCGTCTGCACATAATTGGTATCACTGGCGGGGATGCTCAGGAGTTTCTCAATGGCCAGGTCGTACTTCTCCTCTGTGCGCAGGCTTTTTCCGCTCAGGATCACCTCGCCGGAGCGGATCAGGGGGAGTGTATCGGACTGGAACAGGGCGGCCCGGCTATCGGTGCTGTAGAAGGCCAGGATACCCAGGCAAAGCAGGCTAAATCGCTTCATCAATGGATGGTTTCTATAGGGTTGAACAGGTAAAAGTGGCGCTCTTTCCGGCCTTATCTGCCGCAGCAAAAGGCACAAAAGGGGTATAGCGCTTCCAGTGGGAGTAAAAGTACCGGTTTGTGGTATAACTGTTGTTTTCAAAATGAGCCCGAATAGTACATGAGGTGATTTGTTAGCTCTTTTGCGCCTAAAGTAGGCTCTAGCCGCTAGGCTGCTTCCTGCAGCAGACAAATCGTACGGGCAGTTGTAGTTGGCTACCTGCAGAAAGAGTGTTGCAGCGCAAAGGAGGGCAATCTCCTACATGCATGGGGCCTCTTTTTTTGGTTTCGGCCAACCCCTGCAAGCCTTTTTGGTTAGATGCCTAGGGGTAGTAAGAACTACCCGGCCACCAACCAAGCCTTTTGCTGTGTTAAAAAAAGAGTATGATGCCGTAGTCGTAGGTTCGGGCCCCAATGGGCTGGCGGCTGCCATTTGCCTGCAGCGCCGGGGGCTGCAGGTGCTCTTGCTGGAAGGAAAGGAGACCCTGGGGGGCGGCATGCGCTCGGCAGCCCTTACCCTTCCGGGCTTTGTACATGACATCTGCTCGGCCATTCACCCCCTGGCGGCAGCCTCTCCCCTGTTTAGTCAGTGGCCGCTGCAGGCGCATGGGCTGGAGTTTGTGTATCCTCCCCTGGCAGCGGCGCACCCCCTGGAGGGCGGCAGGGCGGCCGTGCTGCACCCCTCCCTGGAAGAAACCGTAGACCGCCTGGGCAAGGATGGCCCCCTGTACCGTCGACTGGTAGCTCCCCTGGCGAAGAACTGGGAGGCGCTGGGGTCTGCCCTGCTGGGACCGCTGCGCTTTCCGGAGCATCCCCTGGGCATGGCCCGTTTTGGCCTGAAAGCCCTATGGCCGGCCAGCTGGCTGGGCAGGCTCTTTCGCACCCCAGAGGGGCGGGGACTGTGGGCCGGCATGGCCGCCCATTCCATACAGCCCCTGAGCAATGCCACCACCTCGGCCATTGCGCTGGTGCTGCTGGCGCTGGGGCATGTGGCCAACTGGCCCATGCCCAGGGGGGGTGCGCAGCAGATTGCCACAGCGCTGGCGGACTACTTTGTATCGCTGGGCGGCAAAATTGAAACAGGGGTATGGGTGCGCTCCCTGGATCAGCTGCCCTCTGCCCATGCCCTGCTGCTGGATGTAAGTCCCCGCCAGCTGCTGCAGATTGCCGGCCCCCGCTTTACCCCCCTTTACCAAAAACAGCTGGCCCGCTACCGCTACGGCATGGGGGTGTTTAAGCTGGACTGGGCGCTGGATGGACCCATTCCCTTTAGCGCGCCCGAATGCCGGCAGGCCGGCACCGTACACCTGGGCAATTCGCTGGAAGAAATTGCTGCCGGTGAGGCTCAAATCTGGAAAGGCCGGCACCCCCGGCGCCCCTATGTGCTGCTGGCCCAGCAAAGCCTGTTTGATGGCAGCCGGGCGCCCAAGAGAAAGCACACCGCCTGGGCCTACTGCCATGTACCCAACGGCTCAACGGTAGACATGACCGAACGTATCGAACGGCAGGTGGAACGCTTTGCCCCGGGATTTAGGGACCTAATTCTGGCCCGCCACAGCTTCAATGCCCTGGAGATGGAAGCCTACAATCCCAACTACATCGGCGGCGACATCAACGGGGGGGCCATGGACATTACCCAGCTTTTTACCCGCCCGGCCCTGCGGCTGTCGCCCTATACCACTGCTGCCAGGGGCATTTACCTCTGCTCCTCCTCCACCCCTCCCGGAGGGGGTGTGCATGGCATGTGTGGCTACCATGCTGCCAAACAGGCGCTCAAAGAGATCTGGGGACTGGACGAAAACAGTGCGGGCTGATCCGGTCTTCCCCTGCCCCTGTTACACCGCCTGCTCCCGGCTGATCGGCAAGGGGCATGGTCCGGCCAAGCAGGTTCACATCCGCACCCAAACAGCCGTATCCGGCATGGAGATGCCTCCCTGGTGGTTTGGCCTTTCTGTCAAAGGGCGATATCCTGTTCACCAAATGGCACGGCCGCATCCGGCTGGTGCGGGGTATGGCCGGCGCAGTTCCAACTAGAGCCCTTCTCTCTATGAACATCAGTCTACAACCCCGCCAGCACAGAGTCCGCACCAGTTTATGTAGATGCGCCGTTAGTAAAAAAATTTAAGTTGCTGGCAGTTGTATGGCATACTCAACCCCTCTTGTTTTTAATCCAACAGCCACCTTCTTTATCCCACTGTTGCTGAGTTAATTATAATTTTATAATGTTAAATAATACAAAAGTTGGATGCTGATACTTTTAGGAAGTATGCAGTAAAAGGTTTCCGAATAGGCTATAGAGTACCATCAGACGCACATTAATCTTATGTTTTTACAGTTTTTTTCACTTTTATTTATAAATTTACCCTCGAATCAGATTTTCCTCTGGGGTGAACCCGGCACGTTCTCCCCAGTGCTACTACACCAGTGTATAGGGGTTAAGATCTGATTCACAGATAAACTACTCTTTAATCTGCCGATTGCATGCCATCTCCTATTACACAGAGATTTAGACGTTATCCGTATGCTCCCTTCATACCGCTGGTATTGATTGGCAAAGACTTAGGGATACTTCTGCTGATTCTGGACTGGCTTGGTTCTTTAGTTCCAGACCTGCTGCTGGCGGATCCGGCCAACGAACTTCTGGCTATCAGCATTGCCCTTTCCTGGGTGGTGGCCGGACTGCTGACAGGCTCCTACCAGATCGATAACCTGGACCGCATCCATAAGATCATTATCCGGTCCATGCTGTCTGCCATCCTCTACTATGGGCTGATCTTCCTGATGATTGGCCTGCGTACCGGAGCTATGGTCCCCGCCGGTGAATCGCTGCTGATCTTTTTTGCTACCTTTCTTCCCCTTGTGCTCCTTAAGGTCTTTTTACACCGGCTGATTCGGGTCCTGAGCCAGCTCTATCCAAGCCGTAAAAATGCCATCATCATTGGCCGCACCCCCAGGGGGAAGGAGCTGAGCCGTCACTTTCTCATGACCACCTCCCTGCCCATCCAGTACCTGGGCTATTTCAGCAATACTCCCGCTACCCATGAAGAGGATATACCCTTCTATTTGGGCGCGCTGAAAGATGTAAAAGAATATTGCCTGGAGAAGGATGTAAAGGAGATCTATTATGCGCTGGACCAGCAGCGGCAGTACTTTAAAGAGCTGATGGACTTTGCCGACCAGCATTTTATCTTTCTGGGCATTGTGCCAGACATGGACGGCATGGATTTCAGCCGCCGGGTAGACACCATGCTTTACAATGACAGCCGCATTCCGGTAATTGCCTCACGCAGGGTACCCCTTCGGCTGGAGCAAAACCAGGAAATGAAGCGGGCCTTTGATGTGGTCTTTTCCGCCATAGTACTGCTGATCCTATCCCTTACGCTGTTCCCCTTCATTGCCCTGGCCATCAAATTGAGCTCCCCCGGTCCCATCTTCTTTAAGCAGCTTCGTCCGGGCCGCAACAATAAGCTTTTCTGGTGCTACAAGTTCCGGACCATGCGGGTGAACAATGAGGACCAGAAGCAGGCCACAAAGAACGACAGCCGCATCACCCGGATAGGCGCCTTCCTGCGCAAGACCAGCCTGGACGAACTTCCACAATTTTATAATGTACTGAAAGGTGAAATGTCGGTGGTGGGCCCACGCCCCAACCTGGTGGTGCACCTGCAGGAATATCCTAAAGAGATCAAAGAATATTCACTCCGACACTGGGTAACCCCCGGCATTACCGGCTTTGCCCAGGTAAGCGGTTACCGAGGGGAAACCCGGGAAACCATTCTGATGCAGAAGCGTGTGGACCACGACCTGCAGTACATTGAGAACTGGAGCCTGGGCCTGGACATGAAGATTATTGGCAAAACGGTTGTAAACATGGTAAAGGGCGAAAAGGAAGCCTACTAGGCTACCTCCCTTCCCTTTCTCAAACTCCTCTCTAAGATGCTGACAAAAGTAAAAGTAGTAGATACCTGGGTCACCACAGCCCCCTACAAGGACTATATCAGTGAAATCCTGGAGCTGGCAGCGGCCAGAAAATCCTCCTACGTATGCTGCGCCAATGTGCACATGCTGATGGAAGCCTACCAGAAACCTGCCTTCAAGCAGGTGGTCAACCGGGCCGACATTGTCACTCCGGATGGCCGGCCCCTCTCCATCCTGATGAACCTGCAGTACAAGCTAAAGCAGGAACGGGCCTGTGGCATGGACCTATTTCCTGACATACTCAGGGACGCAGGCAAAAGGGGGCTATCAGTCTTCTTTTACGGCTCTACCAATGAGGTACTGGCTGCCATTACCCAAAAAGCAAAAGCAGAATTTGCCGGCCTTCGCATCGCCGGCAGTTATTCTCCTCCCTTTCGCCGGCTCACCGCCGAAGAAGACAAACAGGTAGTAAAGATGATCAATGGGTCAGGTGCCCACCTGGTATTCGTATCCCTGGGTTGCCCCAAGCAGGAGAAATGGATGTATGAGCACAAAGGGGTGATCCATGGCTGCATGCTGGGCCTGGGCCAGGCCTTTCTCACCTATGCCGGCCTGGAGAAGCGCCTGCCCAAATGGGCCAGAGACCTATCCCTGGAGTGGGCCTACAGGCTTTATCTGGAACCTGGGAGGCTTTGGAAGCGGTATCTGGTGGGGAATAGCAAGTTTTTATGGCTGGCGGGGAGAAGTCTGGTGCTACAAAAAAATTTGAAATGAGAGATTGATTTTTGTGTGTGATGATGACCATGACGATTACTCCTTCTTTTGCTGTCCTGCTGACCTGCTTTAACCGTAAGGCCCATACCCTGGCCTGCCTGGAAAAGCTCTATGCACAAACCGCCGACCTGAGCCGTATGGCGGTTTATCTGGTAGACGACGGTTCTACTGACGGTACAGCCCAGGCCGTGGCTACAGCTTTTCCAAAGGTAAAGCTGCTACAGGGATCGGGTGCCCTTTACTGGAACAGGGGCATGCACCTGGCGTTTGCCACGGCCGCCAGCACCGGCTATGACTACTACCTGTGGCTGAATGATGATACCTACCTCTACCCAACGGCTCTGCAAGATCTTTTAGCCACCCATCAGGGGCTAACCAAAAAAGAAACTATCCTGGTAGGCAGCACCCAGGATGCGACGAGCGGAGAACTTACCTATGGCGGATACCGGCGTAGTAGTCGCTGGCACCCCTTTCGCTATCACTTACTGGAGCCTTCCCCTTCCAACCCTCTCCCTTGTGATACAATGTGTGGTAACTGTGTGCTGATACCCCGGGAAGTGGTAGCCAAAATAGGCATTATCAACCCCGACTACCACCATCGGTGGGGCGATGTAGATTATGGCCTGCGGGCCAGGCGCATAGGCTGTTCGCTCCTGGTGGCACCAGGCTATGTGGGCGCCTGCAGTTTCAATCCCCAAAGCAATATTTGGGAAAACAGAAGCTTGCCGGTTGCCGCACGCCTTAAGGCAGTAAACACAATAAAGGGGCTTCACAAAAGAGACTGGAAGCGCTACACCAGGCAATTTGGGGGCTTTTTCTGGATCTTCTTTTGGCTTAGCCCCTATGCCAGAATACTTGCCACCTCTTTATTGCCCGGAAAGAAATAGATTGTTGAGCAAGCATCTGCAGAGGCTGCGGTAGACCTATCCTACATCTCTACAGAAAGCTTCTTTGACTGCATCCCCATAATTGTTTCAAAGTGGATTTTATGTCACATACCCCTACTTCAACAGGCGTTTTTATTTCCTGGCTGGCATTTCAGAGAAGATCAGAAACATTGGCACAGGATCTTAACCTGCAGCTAGCGTATTTTCATTATAGCTGGGAAGAGAAGCATAAAGCGCTAAAAGCCCTGTCCTATCTGTGCAAGTTTGTCGCTACCCTATGGTTTCTGATAAGAAAAAAGCCCCATGTAGTATTTGTGCAGCTGGCCCCTACTCCTGCCTTATATGCGGTGGCCTTGTATGCTTTCTTTACAGGGGTGCAGTATATCTCGGATTGCCACAACACCATGCTTTATGATGGCCACTGGCTGCACTGGCCCCTGGCTAAAAAACTGCTGAAGCGCTCCAGCCTGGTGCTGGTGCATAACGAAGAGGTAAAAGCCGTTGCTGACAAACTGGGTATTATGTCTATTATTTATATGGACCCTCCGCCAGCGATCGTGCCTGATAGATCCATTCAGCAGGTGGCAGGCATCAATCTGAAAACAGATCGCTACATTTTGCTGCCCTGCAACATGGCCGCAGACGATGAGCCTGCAGAGGCTTTCTTTGCTGCTGCTCGTCAGTTGTCTCATATACGGTTTGTACTTACCGGATATATCGAAAAAATACCTGCCTACCTAAGGCCGCAGGCTCCAGCAAATGTACACTATACCGGCTTTCTGGCTGAAGATGCCTTTAATGCACTGTATGCCCATGCTCATGCAGCCATTGTCTTATCTACGCGGGAGGGCACGCAACCCAGTGGTGCCTCTGAAGCCATTGCCCTTGGCATTCCACTGCTGGTAACAGACCTGCTCACTACCCGGAAAATCTACAAAGATTGGGTAATGTTTACCCGTAATACGGCCGATTCCCTGGTACAGCACATTGGTGCTTTGCTGGAACATCGGGAGCAGTATGCCAGCCGTATTGCCTTTGCCAGGCTAAGCATCGAAAAGCAAACAAATGCACAACGCTTAAAGCTCCAGGAATGCCTACATTCCCTGAACACTCAGGACCTTTCAACAGCAACTCATTAAGCTTTCTTCTTTCAGCACATCAGTTAAAAACGTAAACTATGCGCGTTCTGATATCGGCCTATCATTGTGATCCTACCAAAGGGGGTGAGTTTTACCGAAGTTGTGTCTGGATTCGGCACTACGTGGAGCAAGGCTTTGAGGTAGTGTGCCTAACCAACCAAAAGGATCGGAAAGTGCTGGAAAACTGGTCAGAAAAGCCAGCGGCCTGCCACTTTGAATACGTACCTGTGCCTGGTTGGCTGGAGCGCATTTATGTAAATACGGCTGGTGTCTATATCCATTATCTGGCATGGCAACAGTTGGCTGTTAAAAAAGCCAAACAGTTGCACCATTTACAGCCTTTTGATCTGGTCCACCATACCAGCTATGGCAGCTTACAACTGGGAACCGGCATGTGGAAGCTTGGCATTCCCCTGATCATAGGTCCGCTGGGGGGCGGTCAGTTTGCTCCAAAGGCATTCAAACCTTACTTTCAGGAAGGTTGGAGAACCGAAATACTCAGAAAAGGGATAAGCAACCTTTTAATGCGGTTCAACCCCAATGTAAGCAATGCGCTGAGGGCTGCCAGGCTTGTACTAACAGAAAATTATGAAACAGAAGCCTTAGCCAGGAAATTCGGTGCTACCAACACCAAACTCCTTATGGATGCTGATTTTCCAGATCGAAGCTTCCACATGGAAGAGAAATCAGACCAGGAAAACGAATTCAAAATCTTATGGGTAGGGCGTCTTTTCCATAGAAAAGGGTTGCTTTTAGCCTTAGAAGCGCTAAAGCTGATAAAACCGAAACTAAACTTTAAACTAACGATCATAGGAGATGGTCCGGTTAGCAAGCACTTACCAGGATGGCTGCAGAAACTAGAGCTTAAAGAAAGAGTTAATTGGGTAGGACAATTGCCGTGGGAAGAAGTCAAAAAACATTATCAAACGAATGACCTTTTTTATTTACCAGCTTACGAGAATCTTCTGGCGCTCAACTATTTGAAGCCATGTCATTCGGTTTACCTATTGTAACATTAGACCATTTTGGCGCAAGAGCGCTTTTGCAGAACAACGTTTGTATAAAAGTAGCTGTAACAGCGCCTAGCGAAACTACCCATTTACTCGCAGAGGCTATCTATACCTATAGCCAAAACAGTACCCTCAAAATGCAGCATAGCAAAAACGCTTATCTCTATATGAAGCATGAATATAGGGAACAGATACCCAAGCTGATAGAAAGTTTGCATATTACTACACCGGCTTTAGCTAAAATCATCTGACTCCATTCTTCAAGGAAATGCGCATTGTTTTCATTACTCATTATCAGGACTTGTATGGAGCCAATAAATCGCTGTTAAATACAATAGTAGTGCTTCAAGCTAAACATCATCAATGCCTAGTGATATGCCCCAGAGAGGGCGAATTCAGTGCAGTTTTAAGAGAGAAACAAATAGATCAGATAAGTGGGTACTATTTTACAGGCTTGGACTATAAATCCACCACTGACTTAATTAAAGTTCCTTATCGCTTCCTGCTATCCCTCATAACACTAAAGAAACTCACAAAAAAGGTAAAGAGATTTGATCCCGATATTGTTTACAGCAATAGTTCGGTAATTTGGATCGGGAAAGCACTGGCTTCTGTAATAAAAAGACCTCACATCTGGCACATACGCGAATTTGGCTTAGAGGATTACGGGTTTAAGAGAATTGGCGGACAACCCCTTTTCAATCACATGCTAAACAACTCCAGTGCTGTTATAGCTATTTCAAAAGCTATTGAAGCAAGACTTTTAAAGCTGGTAAACCCAAAGCTTAAACATCAAATTTACAATGGAATAATTGCCGAATCTGAATTAAGCAGTATTAGTAAAAATCCCACCTATTCACCATTCACCTTTTGTATGGCTGGACTTTTAGTAGCAGGTAAAGGATATGAAGATGCAATCAAAGCAATGGCAATACTATGCAAAAGAAATGCCAATGTGCACTTACTCATAGCCGGAAAAGGACAGGGAGGAGATAATTATGAAAACTTATTAAAAGATCTCTCCACAAGCTTAGGTATTAGCAATAAGGTCACCTTTACAGGATATATTAAAGACATGGCAACCATTTATCAGGCAAGTGATTGTCTTCTGATGTGTTCTAGGAACGAAGGCTTGGGCAGGGTTACCATTGAGGCAATGGCTAAGGGACTACCTGTTATTGGCTTTAAGGGTGGAGCTACACCAGAGATAGTTAAGCATGAATCTAATGGCTATTTATATAAGGGGAGCCCAGAAGAGCTTGCTTCGTATATGCAGCGAATTATTAGCTGCCCATTTTATTCCTCCCTAAGTTTAAATGCTATCAACACAGTAAGAGAACACTTTACTCTTGATTCATACTCCTCGAAAATAAATTCGGTATTAAAAGAAGTACAAAGCTGCTGTCTTATTAAAACAACATAAAGAATAATAAATGAATATCGTATAAATGGAGAAAATTGGGGAATTTATGATAAATGGCAAGGACAAGTTACTCAGTTGCAATAGGAAAAATTTTGCATATATTATATTTTATGGAACTGGACAATTAAGCATGTACTAAAAGTTTATTAGAATCTTGCTTCTTCATTATTGATCGTACCTTTTCAATATAAACATTGTAGGAGAAAAGAAAGAAAAAGGCATTCGCCCAAGTCTTTGATAAGTCTTCTATAGATAGTCTAAGGGGTAAACTAATCTTAGGTCCCACTATATCTACAAATACCATCACAACAAAGAGAGCAGAAGCAATAATTAATGGGAGTTGAACCTTCTTTGGTTTAGAAAGCATATGCCCATACCTGAAAAGAAGATAAATTTGTAAAAGCCCCAACATCGGCAAAATCATGTCGCCATGGTATCTGATGATAGGATCAACATCATGAACTTGAAATCTCTCATCTATCGCAAGATATATAAAGAGGATGATTTGAGAATAGTAAAATATTTTTTCGTCTTTTTGGGACTCATTTTTTATAAAAGCTAAACATAATAGAAAAACAACAGCGGTAGAACCCAGAAAGAAAGCACTTAAAGAAGTATTAACTCCATATCCATAAACTTCACCTGTGATATCTGTATAGAAAGGCCTCACATACTTTTCAGAGGTAAGCGTATGTGTTACTAACAATAAAATACTATATACAATCAGAAGAATACTTATAAATAACTGAATGTTATTCTTTTTCATATATATATATATGCTTAAATAAAATATTCACTTTTATTTTATCCGCAAGAATTTTAACTCCTGTCTACTGTCAGTTAGCTTACTGATAAAGATTTTCTGTAGGACCCTTCCCTCGCTGCTTCCGCGTTATCCAGAAATAAATCCAAAATTGGACTGGCCAATTGAATATTTTTCAGCTACAGCCTGGGTGAAAAAGTTATACAGAACACCACAGCAATAGCCTCCATATAAGTTGTTTCTGCTAGTGTTGCAACTCCCACCGTCCACTGGCAGTAAGATGTGTATGCAGTTCAGCTATTCTATACTTAACCCTAAATCACACCTACACAATCATTTCTTTTTTATCACACGATACCTTCTCAAACTTTCCTAACAGTTGCTCGGTCTCAGCATGCTTTAGATATTCATTGTAAAGAATAGTGGATAAAATTAATACCCCCAAAAAAATAAATAGGTAAACGCGATTATAAGTGCCATATATAGATTCCGTTGTGCCTGATAGTACATAATATAAGACATATCCCATCGGAACAACTGCAAATCTAAAATGCTGGCTATATATATAGTACAACTGTTTTAATACTATAGTAAGTAAGAGAATTAAACATAGCGCACCCAAATAGCCCATATCAAACAATATTTGTAAGAAGTTATTATGTGTTACTGTAAATTTCTTCATGGGATCAAGTCCGAAAAGTCTCCAATATTTTTTTGAAACTCCTGCAGCGTAATGTCCATTTTCTCCATAGCCAAAAAAATGGTTTGGCTTAAAGTTTGAAAGTTCTTCTATGCAATGTCTCCATACAATCGCACGCGAGTTGCCAGTAGCAAGATCTTTCTTATCTCTACTTAGAGCATCGCCAATATCAGACTGAGCTAATAAAGGAAGAAGAGCTAAGAATAGAAATGAGAGTACAGGAAAAACAAAGGGAATAATTCTCAGACTACCTAAAAAGGCCATCTTGTGAAGTAAAATAATTATTGTAACAGTTAGTATGCTATTAAAAAAAGTACCTCTTGAATCAGTGAATAGTATGAAGATAAAACATATAACAGACATTAAGGATATACAATATTTTACAAATTTTGTATTCTCTATAAAGTAAAGATATAATATTTGCAACACGAATGTTCCTCCGGTTAGGATACCAATCAAATTAGGATGTATATCTACAAAGGGAATAGCTCTCTTTTTAAATGAAATTCCAATCATACCTAACAACACACCCTCGCTGTTCGTCGGTTCCGACAGAAAATAAAAAATAAAAAAGAAAGTAGAAAAAAGTGATAGCGCAACTATTGTATTACGAAGAACTAATTTACCAGCTTTTTCGAAGTTTTCACATTTAAGAAAGACATACGAATAACTAATATATAGGAATAAACAAAAAAGTACCAAGGAGAATATATCATTAAAAATAGCAACTGTTGAATAGTGGGTATGATGGTTTCTTGCGATAGACAAAGAAGTGAGAAATAAAAGAAAAAAAGTATCAAAAAAGTACTCCATACCTTAATCCGCCCTACATAAATAGTTTTCTTTTTAAACATCGAGAACTGTATGATTGCTACTATTAGCAATAGTATTGGCAGTACTTTCCAAACTTCATTTGTAAAATAAGTTCTTAACTGTAGACATATTAAGAACAGTGTAATATAAACGACCTGTAATCGTATGGCCATACTCATCTTGATAAATTAAATTCAGACAATAGAGGTATAAAGCATAGAAACTTATTCTCCTTTATCCCCACATCTCTGCTGCTCGTCTATTGCATCGATCAACTTCATCTTTTGCAAGCTGCGCATTAATATTCCTTGAGATATTAAACTGGAATAATTACTTAAGGAATGCAACAGCGAAAGGCGAATAGTATAAAGTAGTATAAGTGTCATTACTACCATTTCTCCCCCTTCTTCAATTATTATTCCAAAAGCTTTAAAACCAGTATAAAAATTGAATGGTTCGGGACTAAGTTTATGATACCCTAATGATGCGCCTATAAAATCAACCCCCAAGCCACTTATTTCAGAAGAAGTTTTAAAATAACTGCCAACCATACTGTGCAGCATGTCGATTCCAATGCCAAAAAAACATAAAAAGCCAAACATTAATATATAGTATACAAGTATATATCTATAAACCTTCTTACTTCTCATAAATGAATAAGATATACTTAAAATAAAAGTCCCACCAATAATAAAGCTTACTAATATTTCACCTATATCTTGAGCCTTTAACAGAAAAAATGCGGATAAAGAGAAAATATTCACAAGGAAAGCTCCCATCCTTTCATGAATCTCAAAATAATCATCAAGTAGAACATAACTAAACAGCATTGTCAATATTAGAAAAGACGTCTCATTATATCTGCATAAAATATAAACCAAGGTTATTACAATACTGGCTTCCTTGAGATATTGAAAATATTCTGCATACCCTCCCTCGTGATCAATCATAAAGTTAATACTACCCGATAATAAGAATGTGTGAATAATATGTAAGCATATAAATGAAAAATCCAGAAGCAGAGCTACAGCTAAAAAGATCTTTATTATAGAGTTTACTAGTAACTTTTCATCTGTAGCTACAATCGTTTTGGCAATAACGTTTCCCATTTTTTTATATGAAGAGAGGTTAATAGTAGCAATACAACTGGAAAAGTTAACTTAACACAGACTACGGCTATGAGATATCATTTTATGCTGATATATAGCACTTTAATCAAGCTATCACTTTTTTAAGCTTGGGTTTTCTCAAGTATTTATTTAGCAGATCTTTTGCTACTATTTTATCTTCTGGCAATAGCCCTATTACATATATTAACGATGAACATATTATAAATGAGGCCAGCGACACTATAATAAATCTTAATAATCCATATTCAAATCTTATAGATATACTTAGTAACAATAAATATGAAGTGGCACTCACCAGCAAAACCCGTAATGCTACTTGTCTAATATATGATACATAACACAACTTAATTTGCGTATTTAGGATCCCTAAACGGAAAAAATGGGCAATGGCCAGCAGAATAATCATAATAAAATAAGTTGATTCAGGAGCTAGCCCGTTTGATAATGCTATATAACTAATAGGAAGGCATAGTAACATTATGACTCCAATGATAAATTGATATCTTCGGATATTTCCAGTCGCTTGTACTGCAGTAGATAAAGGTATCTGCAAAGAATTTAATAGACTATAAAGAACCGTCAGTTTTACAAAGATGCTGGTTGAAGGAGGCACTTCCTTCAACCATAAATTCAATATAAAATCGGTCTCTAAAAGAATCGGCATAGAGATCAGCAGAAGAAAGTAAAAACCTATACGAGAACTTTTGAATACCAGCCTTATCATATGTTCATGATAGTGCATTGCGTATAGCTTTATGACTTGTGGTCTGACCGCTGTATAAAAATTTGATGACACACCGTTTATAGCATTATTAACCTGAAGAGCAATACCCCTTGCTGCATTAACGATGGGACCAAAATATAGATTGAGTAGAAAATTTATTCCTTGATCGAATGATATTGTAGTTAAAGAACCAAAAAGATTCCAACCTGAAAAGCTCAGAAATTGCGAGACTATCTTCTTATCAAAAGAATACGTATAGGTACATTCTACAAATTTTCTTCTACAGTATATATAATAAGCTATTGTAACAATTGCATTCAATAAAAGGGATAAAACGCCATATAAAATTAACTTATCTCCAGGAAGCGCTATCAGTAGAAATACTACGCTTAATCTTAATACTGACTCTAATAAACTCAGATAAGCAAAAACAGACATTCTTTCATGGGCGATCAATATCGACTGATAAGGAACGGCAATGATGTTTATTATAAATGTGAGAACTGTGAAGTGATATACATAATTTGCTGCTATCAAACGTTCACTAGGTAGTGTCAAGTAGGTATTCATAATACCCAATCCCACCGTTTCTGCTAAGACTAGAATGAATCCTGCTAAAAAGCAGAAGACAGTCACATTTGTATTGAATACTTTATTCAGTCGATTTTGGTCATCATTCCCCAGCTCAAAAGATAAAAAGCGCTGAGAAGCAGAAGTCATTGCAAGCGTAATGAATGAGAACGATGTAACCACACTGCTTACTACATTGAAGATTCCATAATCTTCTACGCCTAAAGTACTCAAAACAATCCTAACCGTATATAAAGATACTCCCATCATGAGGACCATCCTTATATAAAGCATCAAGGTGTTTTTTGCTAATAACCTGTTTTTTTCGGGTGTCAAAATTTATAATGATTTACACCTAAGGACTTCTTTAAGCCTATGGTTTGCACTTCAGGAAATGTACTTGTATCATGAAGAATACCGCTTGAAGCTACAACTCCATTTTCAAGTTATTTAAGAGCTATTAGTAGAAAAACCATTTTAGACTATACCCATACTTTATATTTAAAGCAGATTATCTTGCTTAGCAAAGTTATAGTGAAGGTTCTGAACATATTCAATCAATTCTTCAGCAGTCTTGTATCCTTTTACTATCAACTAAACTTTACATGAGTCATAGACAAGATAGCGAGTGCCCTTTTTGCAAATAGTATATTTATCTAGTATACTTTAACTTATAATAGCCTTTATATTCTTCTGCCTGATCTGCCCCATTATATATAATACCGCATTTTAGTGAATGCCTTTCAACCAAGCGAGAGAGTCTTTGTACTTCATCTTTCTTTGTATAATCCTGTCGTACTACTAATAAAGTGTAGTCAACATGAATAGCCAATTGTAAATAATCGGCAATTACTCCAACTGGTGGAGTATCGAGAATAATTAAAGAATATTGATCTTTTAAGGCGATTAGTAATTGTGCCAGACGGTTATGACTTAATAAATCAGAAGACCCTTGCTCAATTCTGCCCGCACCAATGAAATCTAAATTCTCATAGGCTGTTTTATGTAATTGGGGTTTGCTTCCATCAACTAAATATTCTCCTAAACCAGTTGTAATATCTATATCCAATCTACTTGACAGTGCCGGTCGATGTAAATCTGCATCGATCAATAGAGTTTTGTTTCCTGAGTGAGCAAAAGTTATTGCTAAGTTCAGGGCACAGAATGTTTTACCCTCTCCGCTTTTAGCAGAACTTACACCTATAATTTTCAATGAATTATTTCTTCCTATAAAATCAATATGGTGCCGTATATAACGAAACGCATGAGCCAAGTAACTCTCTCTAGAATAGGCATTCTTCAGCTCCTTTCCATTCAATTTCGCTATTCTCTCTACCAAAGGAATTTTTGTCCAATTTTCCAGCTGTGAATAACTCTCCAAACTTGTTTGAAAGAATTCACTCACCAAACCAATTCCTATAGGAATCATGAAGCCACTGAACAAAGCTATAAGTAGAATCAAAATGGTGTTCGGACTTATTGGCTGCTTATCAAGCAAACGCGGAAAATCAATTATACTTTTATCAGGTACGTTCGAAGCAATGGCGATTCCTGCCTCAGCCCTTTTTTGCAGCAGGTAATTATAGATATTGTCATTGAACTTGAAGCGCCTGTTAATGTCTGTAAGATTGCGCTCATTTTCCGGAAGACGGCTTATCATTCCTTTAAGCTCTCCGATACGCCGGTTGCTTTCCTGAAGGGCTATTTTGTTGGAGCCAATCAGATTATCAATATTATCAATAAGGGCTTGTTTGGTTGAGCGAATCTTTTTTTCCAGTACCTGCAGCACTGGATTCTGCTTACTTGAACTAAAGTCTTTGGATATCTTCTCCTCATTTAGTGCCGATAGCTGCATGAGCAGGTTATTGAGCAGATGGTCCTGGATACCAACAGACGAAGGAGCCATAATATCACTTACATCATCATTACGGGCCAGATAGTCTGACATATAGAGGTAATACTTGTTCTGTACCTGTAACTGGGCCTGCTTTTCTTCCAGAGAAAATAACTGATCGGCAAGTGTATTAGAGGTACGCTGAATATCCACTATATTACTCCTGGAGCGAAAGCTTTCCAGGGAGCTCTCGGCTCGGCGTAGCGAATCACTTACTCCCTGCAACTGGGTATCAATAAAAGAAATGGTTCTCTCTCCCAGACGGTTCTTCTTTTTTAGATCATTGTTGATATAGGTTGCCCCTAGAGAGGCCAGAAAACGGATGTCTTTTTGAGGCACCCTGCTTTTTAGACTCAGCTTTACAATGTTGGAGTTTTCAGAGATCTGTTCGTACTGAAGCGATTTGCGGTAATAATTGGCAATATCGTTAAGGCTTGACAACGAAATATAATAGCTACTCCCCACTTGAGCCACCGTAGGCGACACATTGCTGACAGAGAATTTAAAATAAGGGGTTATCAAGGGCTGGTTTATTGAAAGTATTGTATCCAGCTCATAGATTATTTCTTTAGAAACTACTTGGCGCGTATAAGGATGATATAGATAGCTAGCTTCAGGCTTGGTACTAACTCTAACCCGAAACTGTTCGGCACTAATAAATTCCAGAAAAATGGGAGTATAGATCAACTGCCAGGCGCCTGTATCAATTTTCACCTCAAAGGGGGCAGGGTACATCTCTTTTGCCACTACTTTCCCTGATTTACCCAACACACTCGGATAATGGTAATACGAGACTTCCATATCTAGCCCTATAAGACTCTGAGAGATAGTAGAAAATGAGGTGAGAATTCCAATCTCATCTTCCAATTCTGATCCCGAACTTAGAAGCTCAAAGCCGCTAAGCAATTTTGCCTGGCTACTCCCTTTTTCAGTTAGGCTCTGGTCCTTAAGTTGAATGGTCGTGCCTACCGGGTATTCCTTTTCTGTTGTGGCCAGATAAAAGCCAGCCGCTCCCAGGCATACTGTCAGGGATAGAACAAACCAATACCACTTTTTCAGCAGTTTCGCTACAAATACCTCCAGATCAATTTCTTCCATGACCGTACTGTTACTTAAGATAGTTTAAGATCAGAATCGTAGTAGAGACAGCGCCGAATAAGACGCTTAAGGTGCTAAATGTTCCAACGTTGCCCCGACGAGCCTTTGCTCTAAGAGGCTGCACGTACAGAACATCATTTGGCTGCAGGTAGAAGAATTCAGATGAAAGTAATTTGGGGTCTTTTAGATCAATCAGAACAGCTCCTACTCCTTGCTCGGTTTGGCGTAGCAGTGTAATATTCCCCCGATTGCCAAAATCGGTCAAATCCCCTGCCATCCCCAAGCCTTCTAGTACGTTTGCCTGATTGTTGTAGATATAAAAGTGCCCTGGATGCTTGACTTCGCCTAAAACGGTAATTTTGAAGCTTACAAGCTTGACCACTATATTGGCTTTATTGAGATATACCCCTACTGCCTCCTGTATTTTATCCTGCGCTTCAGCTACGGTAAACCCCCCGACCTTTACTGCCCCTATTTCAGGCAACATAATAAGCCCTTCGCTATCAATAGAATAACTGTTTAGATAAACACTAAGCTGATTAACATTCAGCATGCTATTGTTAGGCTGCAAGTTGAAGTATTCAGATGATTCTGTATCCAGTGTTTTAATTCTAACGGAGACAATATCTTGAGGCTGAAGCTTGTAGCTTCCTGCCTTGTTATGTATTGTGGTAAGCTCCTCCGTATTGAAATTGGTATCTGGGAAATATATCATCTTTTTACTAGGCACGCATGAGCATAATAGCGTTACCACACACAGCAACAGGCATAGGCGCCCGGCGTAATTAGAACTTACAAACATAGGGGAGTAGTATTAAATATCTTTAATCAATTAATAAACCGAAAGCAAGATTTACCTAACTAATAAAATAGTAATCTTACTTTGTTAAATAATAGAAGTTTTATCCCTTAATGAGATGTATTTATACAGATTTTTAGCCCATATCATTAAGGTACGATCACATAAAAGGGCACATTATGTGTAGCTACATATTGCAGGCCATCAAAAACCCAGACTATCAGCCGATATCCCCCTTCCCGTTCTGGTGCAACAAAGCGGACAGAAGGACCATTCTGTTCCTCCACTAAGTAATCTAACACGGTGTTAAATTCACCCGGTTTAAAGTTATCCAGTCCCTCAGGCCTGATTTCCCAACAATACTCAAGGTGATGATCAACCGGAGCATGGATAAAGATATAGGCTATATTCACTGACTTGGATCTTAAATAAAGATTGCTGTTAGCAATGGTAGAATTGATGTGAAGTGAATCAACCCGAAGGTGCTGATTATAGTTTTGATGCTCAATTCCCAACCATATTTGCTGAAGAACTTGAACAGATTCTGTTTCATATCCTTCTGGCGAAAACAAGCTGTAAAATGAATAGGTACGCTCATATTTATTGCCCCAATAAAACGCATACCCCCCTACAAAATGGGTGGTATCGCGGGTGGTTACATCCCAGTAATAGGACATCAGCTGTGCTTTACGGGAGCTACTTTCCTCAATAGGCGCCCCCCAATCGGTAGTCGGCGACTCCCACGGGCCTACCGGACCCCATTCACTGAGCAAATAGGCCTTATTCCAGCCAAATGTATCCCTGATCTCCTCTTGCAGCAAAGGCAGGCGCTTAAAGCCATTCACCCCCAGCACATCCACATTCGGGCAAAGCAGCCGCATCAGCCCCCTTCTTTTAAAATTAGGCCCAAGGGGCACGGCCGTCATCACCGGATGATTGGGATCGGTTTCTTTGATCATTTTGGCAATGCGGTCGATGGTGCGCAACACCATGATCTGGTTGCCGCCAAAGAGGTGCACCTCATTGCCCACCCCCCACATCAGCAAGGCGGGGTGATCTTTGTACTGCTCAACCACCTTCCGCAGTTCCTCGATCTTTTCATCAACGGCATCGCCATCCCAGTAGCTAAAGTCATCTCCCCACCACTCATTTCCAACCTCCAGGCCCAGGGTAACGGTGAGGCCATACTGAGCAGCCTCATCCAGGATCCGACCGGCCTCCCGGGTGTTCCAGGTGCGGATGGAATTACCCCCGTATTGGGCAATTTTGTCCAGATAGGCATCACCTGCTGCTCCTTTTATAAAGTAAGGGCTGCCATGCCGGTAGAGAACATAGCGATCACCCTCTTTCCGGACTTCAACCGCAGGATTGGTCGCCAGCGGCTCTCCCTGACAACTGGCAAGAAAAAGAAGTGTAAGTAACACTAAACAAAACCGACCCATGTATGCCATCCTGCTGCAGAGAAATTCAGAGGTGAGTGCTCTAACAAGTGTAATTGATGCACAAATATAAAATTATTTTAGTTAAATTTATAACTATTATAATTTTATCTTACCTTTACAAAAGATAATGCTTCTATAATACCATGTCGTATAGGCCCTGTTCCTTCAAGTAGTTTACTACCAGGTAATTGGCCGTAAACCGAAATCCCCCCTAGCTTGCCTATGCCCAAAATCACCTGAGCGCACCGTTTTGCCTGCCAGTGGCCCGCAGACAAAGTTTTTCCATTCATTGCTCCATATATACTGAACGTTATGGCTGATCTGGCACCTACCCGCTTACCCAGCCTATCCATGATTATTGTTTTCTAACTCCTCCTACAGATGCATAAGTCCAAATCTGTACTGCTGCTTACGCTACTGATTTTTGTTGGAATAGGGTTACTGGCACTTTTTCTCTGGGGATTTAGTACAGTAGTAGCTATTGGCCATCCCGTTCTGTATGCCCTGCTTACGCTAAGTCTCCTCTTTAAACTGGTACGCCTGCTGTTTGAATGGTACCATTATACGGGCATCCGCACACCTAAAGTCCCCCTTACCCCTGCCGCAAAAGCCTACAGGGTAGATATGCTCACTACCGCCTGCCCGGGCGAGCCTCAGGAGATGATTGAGGAAACACTCCGGGCCATGGTTGCGGTAGACTACCCCCATACCACCTATCTGTGCGACGAGGGCAATGACCCTTATTTAAAAGCCCTGTGCCAGGAACTGGGTGCTGTTCATGTTACCCGCTCCAGCCGCACTCATGCCAAGGCAGGCAACATCAATAATGCACTCCAACAGGCCACTGGCGAGCTTTGCGTTATCCTGGATCCCGACCATGTGCCGTCGCCTGATTTTCTGCAAAAGGTGCTACCCCATTTTGATGATCCCCAAACAGGCTATGTACAGGTAGTTCAGGCGTATAAGAATCAATCAGAATCCCTGGTAGCACGGGGTGCGGCCGAGCAAACCTACAACTTCTACGGCCCATATATGAATGCCATGGGCCAGTATGGCACAGCGCAGGCTATTGGCGCCAATTGTACCTTCCGACGGGAAGCCCTGGACTCTATTGGCGGCCATGCACCCGGCTTAACCGAAGACATGCATACCTCCATGCTGCTGCACGCAAAGGGCTGGAAATCGGTGTACGTTCCTGAAATTGTATCCAGAGGGTTAGTGCCCAGCAGCCTGTCGGCTTACTATAAACAACAACTCAAATGGTCCCGCGGCACCTTTGACCTTTGGTTCAGGGTGTACCCCCTCATCTTTAGGCAGCTGAACTGGCGACAGAAGCTGCACCATGGCCTGCTTCCGCTCTATTTTCTGTTTGGCCTGATCACCCTCATCGATGTGGCGGTGCCGGTCTACGCCCTCTTTTCAGGCGATTATCCCTGGCACATGGACCCGCTGGTGTTCTTTGCCTATTATTCCCCCCTGCTCCTGTGCGGCTTACTTATCCGGCAGTATGCCCAGCGCTGGCTCAATGAGCCGCATGAACGGGGCCTTCACCTCATAGGCGGAATTTTACGTGTGGGTACCTGGTGGATCTACATCACCGGCTTTGTATACACCCTGCTGAACATTAAGGTTCCTTACATTCCTACCCCCAAGGAGCATGACACCAAGAACGAGGTCTTGCTGGCCCTGCCCAACCTGCTGCTGGCTCTGCTGTGCGTAGTTGCAGTTATATGGGGGCTGGAGCGGGACTGGCAGCCCTACAGCTTTTTAATGGCGGGTTTTGCGCTTTTCAATGCCCTTATCCTGTTCCTGGCCTTTGCCATTGGCCAGTCGCAGTGGTTTGCGGTTGTGCATAGCCTGGACCGGCTTATCCGTATACCCCGCTTCTCCTTCAGATGGAAGTTCCTTTTCGACCCTTTGGCAAGGCCAGCCTAAATATTTTGCTGATTTGCCCCATCTCCATCCCCTTTCTGGCAATTCCCTGGTTCTTATCCCAGAAGCAACAGGAGATCAGCATGGACAGTGATCATGGTCCGCAGACACAAACCGAGATCGGCGGATTTTATACCGGCATTTACCTGCCCCCTTCCAACAGGGGCTTGCTGCAGCAGCTGGCGGCGGTAGAAAATGAAACCAATCACCAGTTCTCTGTAGCCTCTACCTATCTGGCCTGGGGCGCCGATCCCCTGCCGGTTGCGGAATGGCAGGCACTGGCAGAGAAGGGCACCATCCCCATGATCAGCTGGGAGCCCTGGACCAACCTGTTTCCCCACTATGCTACCCATCCGGAGCTGGGCCAGAACAAGAAAGTGTTTCACTACATAGCTGAAGGTTATTTCGATGGGTATATCGATTCGGTCGCTATTGCCATCCGCTCGCTGGGCTATCCTGTTTTTTTGCGCTTTGCCCATGAGATGGACAATCCCATGTACCCCTGGTCGGCCACCGGTGACAATACCCCTGCTGAGTTTATTGCCGCCTGGCGGTATGTGCATGGCCGCTTTCAATCGCTGGGGGTACAAAACGTAACCTGGGTCTGGAACCCGCTGAAGCCCTCTGCCTTCGAGGCCTACTTTCCGAATGGGGCCCGCTATCCTGAAAATATGTATGTGGACTGGATCGGCATTACCTGCCTGAACTACGGCACTGCCAACCAGGATGGCCGCTGGTACCGCTTTGAAGAGCTGTACACCCCCTTTCAGCAAAAATTAAAGCACTATGGCATAGAACTTCCGGTAATGCTGGCTGAATTTGGCTCAACCAGCTATGGTGGTGCGGCCGGTAGCTGGGTGGCGGATGCCCTTAGAAAGATTCGCACGGCATATCCTGAGATCAGGGCTACTGTGCTCTTCTACAGCGATCAGGACCAGAACTGGGTGGCCGACTGGCGACCGGCTACCGGAGAGGGGGGTATTAACTGGACCTATCCTCTGAATACGATAAGCAGCACCCTTAACTCCTTTTCAACCCTTGCCCTTATTCCCTTTGAGAAAAAAGAGGGTGCAGCTACCCGACCCAAGCCCCGGGTAGCCGGCGATAGCGGCAATTACTCCTTACTGGTAAAGGGCTCCCCCTTTTACATTAAGGGGGTCTGCTATAACCCGGCACACGATTGGCGGGATGGATTTCTGCCCCTTACCCGCAAGCAGCTGGAGCAGGATTTCAGTAAAATAAAGGCTATGGGAGCCAACACGATCAGGCGCTATGAGCCCGGCCCCTATGACATTAACATGTTCAATGTAGCAGAAGAGCAGGACCTGGCCATTGTGTACGGGTTCTGGTTTGACCCTGCCATTGATTATTATACCAATACCGCTGCCAAAGCCGCCTATGAGGCCAAAGTGCTGAAGCATGTGAAGAAATATAAAGATCGGAACGCCATTATTGCCTGGAACATCGGTAATGAAAGCTGGGGGCTGCAGAAGAAGCATTTTGCCAGGCCATACCTTACCCTTACCCGCCGGGCGTACCTGGAGTTTCTGGAAGGGCTTGCCCAAAAGATTCGGGAGATTGACCCGGATCGCCCCATCTTTGCCTCAGAAGAACAGGAACATTATCAGCTGCCCAGTACGGTGTATGAACTGTACACCCATCTGCCGTCTGTCGATATCATTGGCATTAATGCCTACTACAAAGCAAACATTGAACGCCTGCAGGAAACCTTTCTGAAGTTTGATGGCAGCCGCCCCTATGCTGTCACTGAATTTGGTCCTAAAGGCTACTGGAGCCATGAGTTTGGTGATTTTCGGGATGGCTATCACCTTATAGAAGTATCCAGCCTGAGCAAAGCCCGCTGGTACCAAACCCAATGGCAGACCTACATCCAACCCCACAAGGGGCACAACCTGGGCGGTTTTGCCTTTAGCTGGCGGGATCGCTATGAGGGCACTTCCACCTGGTTTGGCATTACCGATTATAAGGGAAGGCTCAAGCCGGCCTACTACTACCTGCAGCAGGCGTATGGAGCAGCAGAGAAGCCAGTTACGGAAGCGGGCAGGGCTGATTTTGCTGATCTCACCATTGTGGGGCCCTGGAATGCCTTAAAACCCGGTGGATCCGTATGGCTCACCGCAGCGGTTACCAATGGCTATGCCGGTCCTTTAACCTTTGAGTGGGATATTCAGGATGAGGCCAGCTGGAAAAGTGTTGGTAGTATCCAAAACGACATCTACGACCTAAAACACGTTGAGCTTAAGATCCCGGCTGCCAAATCAAGCTACCGGGTGTATGTGCATGCGACCGACACTGCCGGAAATGTGATCACCGCCTCCAGGCCCCTGGTGATGGAATAGGTAGAGGGAGCGTTCCGACAATCACTGAGAGCAATCCTCTGCTTCCTCTCCCTTTCGAGAACTTTCCCCATTCAATGTCAACCGCTGACTGGCAAAGGCCACCTCCATGGAAGAGTAGAATGCTGACTAGGGGAATCTCTGACTAAACTGTTATTGTATCTGCTCCATCGGCAGACAATGACCTATTCCGGAAAGGGTACAGGCATCTGCATCTTGCAGTATTGCTGAGAAAACAGCTAAGAACAGGCAAATATATAAGCAGCTACAAAGCAGAAGCTAGCCCAGACTGGGGCTAGTGCACCAGCGAAACAATCCCCTTCTGGGGCTTTCCTCCCTCACCCAGATCAATCACATAGGCATACGATCCAAGGGGCAACTTCTTTCCCTTATACATCCCGTCCCAGGGCACAGCATACCCCTTAGACTCAAATACAACTACTCCCCAGCGGTCAAAAACCGAAACGGTACAGGCAGGGTATTTAGCGATCTTTAAAATTTCCCAGTAGTCATTTAACCCGTCTCCGTTGGGAGAAAAGGCATTAGGAACAAAGATGCCATCTACAACGGTAATGGTGATCTCATCCGTAGCAATGCACCCGCTGGCATCGGTTATGGTAAGTGTATAGGTGGTGGTTGCTTGTGGATTAGCGATTGGAGTAAGTATCCCCATGTCACTTAAACCCTCTGAAGGCGACCAACTTATTTGTCCTTCTCCATACCCCTGTAACTGCAGTTCTTCGCCTATGTAAAGGCGTGTATCCTCTCCCGCATATACCTCGGGCAATGGTTGAACTATTGCGGTAACGGACGTGCGATCACCCTCGCAGGCGCCATCAAAAAAGGAAACCCAGAAGGTGGTAGTACGCTGTAAAAGCGGGGTGATAAACAAAGTGCCTTCGGCTTCATATATAGGCACAGTATGGCTAGCACTTGCATACCATCGATAAGTGCCGCCCGGAGCTTCTACTGCCTGTGCAGTGAACTGCACCTCGCCAGGCCCACAGCGGAATGCATCCGCTACTTGTGGTGTAGGGAGAACCTGGCTGCAGACAACCTCTACCCTTACCTGGGCACTGGCACATTTGGAATAGCATAGATCCGAGCCTGTTTCACAGGCTTCATACGTAAAAACATCTGTGCCTACAAAGCCAAAGGCCGGAGTGTATACCAGGCTGTTGTTCACTATCTGTACACTGCCATGTAGCGGCTGTTTGATGATGGCTCCTATTCCGAGGGCATCACCCGTGGTGTGGCTATCATTGGCCAGAACGTCAATGGTTACCGGTACCTGATGCTCCGTTGAGACAACATCTGCTATAGCAACAGGCTTGCTTTCCGCTTCAAAGATGCAAATGGTTTGCTCATTTTTAGATCCGCCTGTTGATCCAGTAAACCCATAATAAACTATAGGATTACCTCCAAAAACTTTTGTAACGATATCATCCCTATTTCTAAAGCGGAGTTTTCCATTAAAATATAATTCTAACTCAAAATTAGCCGGATTCCACTTTATTTTGTAATCGTTACATCCTCCGTCTTCAACATTAGGATTGTCTGGATTAATGGGTAGAGCAGGTAGGATAATATGATCTAAATCACCATCATATACTATTGTAGTATGATCAGCTTCTAATTCGTTAACAAATGACCGATTATAGTAAGTATCAAATTCAATGGCTACCGATGGTTTTATTACTCTAACTAAAGTTTGATCATCTGTGTAGGTAGGATGATAAGCAAAACCAAGTCCCCCTCCTGGAGTTCCCTTTGCATTAAGCCCCCTTACATCATTGTGAAGTACAAATGCAATACCATCTGCTCCATCCTCATCCCTAGTTCCTAAATATATAACAAAGTCAAGCTCAACTGGCTCTCTTAGATCAATCTGCCTTTCCCACCAAACTGCTCCAAATCTACCTTCTTTATCTTCGGTTACTTTGAAGCAACGTTCAGATACTTTCACAGCATCGCCTCTGGTAACAAACTGTGCAGAAACCAGCGTTGGAGTCAAGGCACAGCCCACTACCAATGCTATCCTGAATAGGATGCATCGTGCAGTTACAGCAGATTTTACAATATACTTCAGAAAGAGCATGAAGTGTGGGGCTCAGAGGCAACAAGGTGTGCAGACGATCTTTCCTTTATCAACCAGCCTATGCCTACTTACCCCATCAGGAAAGGGATTGATCTACTGCAAATAAAACTTATCTGAGATAAAATTAGGCATAAAATAGTTAACCAACAACAGCCTATACTCAAATAAACATTTTAAAACTGCCTTGGAAGCAGCCTACGGGCTGGACTGCACCCTACTTATCCGACTAAGGCCATACGACAACCCACTAACGGGGCATCTACAAGAAGCTATCTTGAATAAGGTCTCCCTTAACAAGAAAGCAGCCGACTACCCTCATCGGCAAACGGCTGCTTCTCTAATATTTTCAAGTTGCTAGGGCAGGCTTACTCGTAATAGTTCAAGGTATTGTAGCCCGAGGCGGCCAGGTATTTATCCTTTTTCATGAGGACAAGGTCGGCCTGCATCATGTCCTGTACCAGGGCAGGCAGGTCGTACTTGGGCTCCCAGCCCAAGACTTCTTTGGATTTGGTGGGGTCGCCAATGAGCAGATCTACCTCGGTGGGGCGGAAATAGCGCGGGTCTACACTTACCACCTCCTGCCCCTCGGGCACGTGATAAGCACCCGAGCAGCTTTTTACGTAGCCCTTTTCGGCTACCCCCTCACCTCTGAACTCCAGCTGGATGCCCGCTTCGGCAAAGGCCATGCGCACAAAATCCCGTACACTGGTGGTAATGCCGGTGGCAATCACAAAATCTTCGGGCTTCTCCTGCTGCAGGATCAGGTACATGGCCTCTACATAGTCTTTGGCATGGCCCCAGTCCCGCTGCGCATCCAGATTGCCCAGGTAAAGCTTGTCTTGTATGCCCAGAGCAATGCGGGCGGCCGCGCGGGTAATCTTGCGGGTCACAAAGGTCTCGCCCCGCAGCGGCGACTCATGGTTAAAGAGAATGCCGTTGCAGGCATACATCCCGTAAGCCTCCCGGTAGTTCACCGTGATCCAGTAGGCATAGAGTTTGGCTACGGCATAGGGAGAACGGGGATAGAAGGGGGTACTTTCCGACTGCGGAACAGCCTGCACCAGGCCATACAGCTCTGAGGTAGAGGCCTGATAGATGCGGGTCTTTCCGGTGAGGCCCAGAATGCGCACAGCTTCCAGAATCCGAAGGGTGCCCAGGCCATCGGCATTGGCAGTGTACTCCGGGGTTTCAAAGCTAACCTGTACATGGCTCATGGCGGCCAGGTTATAGATCTCATCAGGCTGCACTTCCTGTATGATGCGGATCAGGTTTGTGCTATCGGTCAGGTCGCCATAGTGAAGCTTCAGGCGCACCTGCTGCTCGTGGGGGTCCTGGTAGAGGTGATCGATGCGATCGGTATTGAACAGGGAGGTACGGCGCTTGATGCCATGCACCATGTATCCCTTTCCAAGCAGAAACTCGGCCAGATAGGCGCCGTCCTGTCCGGTTATTCCGGTAATTAAGGCTGTTTTCATTGTTCAGAGGAAGTGAGCTGCCGGGCTGCCCCAGCAAATAACGAGTACATTTATCCCTTTTACCAGCTGCACCGAGCTATCAAGCAATGCGGCTACGGAGCCTGAGGCTGCTCCTGACACCTGCACGTTTCTCACTCAAAATACCGACAACAGGGAATGGGCGCAGTGGCAAAAGGGTCCCCAAATATAGGTACAATTCGTGTATGCTTGAAACTTTCGGAGAATAAATAAGAACTATCTGAGTTTACCTATCTCATAAACCCCTATCAGCCAGCATAAAAAAAAGCCCGTTTGAGCGGGCTTCTTTCTATCAACAACAACCAATACGTTTAAGGACCACAGGTCTCTGCCACTGCACCATCCGGCTCACCTGCCTAAGGGCTTATTTACCCCTATAAAAATCCAGTACCTTTTGCCGCAGCACATAATCATATTTGGCCATCAGCAGGTTGATGCGGCTACGATCGGCATTGTTCTTGGCAATCAGGTAATCCACGGGCGTACCGGCGCCGGCATTAAAACGGATCTCTGCAGCCCGGAAGGCTTCCGCAAAGGCGCTCTGCTGCTCTTCCAGCAGCTGATAGCGCTCCCTGGCATTATCCCTATTGAGTTGGGCCTGCTCCACATCCTGCCGGAGCTGCACCAGTACGCCTTCTTCCTGCAGGTTCACATCCTGCAGCTCCAGTTTGGCCCGCCGCAGCTGGTTGTGCGAATCAAAGCCATTGAGAATGGGTATGCGCAGCAAAAGGCCTACATTAGAGAACAGGTTGTTGCGCAGCTGTGCATCATAATAGATCTGCTCCCCATTAATGGTGGCAGCACTGGAATAGTTGGTATTTAGGTTACCAAAGAGAAACAGGCTCGGAGAGAAATTCCCCCACAGGCTGCGCACTCCGGCCTGGGCGCTTCGGCTCCGAAGCCGGGCAGCCTTTACCAGGGCCAGCTGGCCCATGGAGGCTTCGTAAACAGCATCGGCCGTGGTAGCGGCAGACTCCCGCATCACCAGCTCGCTCACTTCTATGCGCTCCAGCTGCAGGGAGGGGGTATAGGGAACATTCATAAGCTGGGCCAGGGCCAGTTTGCTTACCTCCAATGTCTGGCGGGCATTGAGCAGGGCCAGCTCTTCGGTTTTCAGCTGGCCCGACATCTCGGCTAGCTGGGGCGGGCCAATGGCACCTTGTTTAAGCAACACCTGCAGGCGGTCTACCTGCTGTTGGGTTACTGCCACCTGATTGCCGGCAACTTCTACCAGATCTTCGTTGCTAAGCACCTGCAGGTAGGCCAGCATTACCTCCAGGCTCAGGTTATCCCGGGCCTGCTGCAGCTCCTGCCCGGCAGCATCCCTTGCCAGACTGGTCTGGCGTATGGCGTTCTGCTGGCTAAGGCCTCCAAACAGCAACAGGCTTCCTCCTACCCCATAACTACCATACTTTAACTCCTGGTTCACATAGGTATTGGTAAAGGGGTCAATGCTGCGTCCCTGGTTAATGCCATGGCTTATGCTGGCATTAATGGTAGGGAGCAGGTTGCTCTTTGCCTGCCGATAGTCTACCTGGCTGCCCTGCAGACTCAGCTGGCGCTGGCGTACCTGCAGGTTGTTGGTTAGCGCAGTTTGCAGGGCCTGCTCCAGGCTAAGGCTGCCGGTACCCTCCTGGGCAAAAAGGGAGAGGGGGAGAAGGCCAAAAAAATAGAGAAAAATAAGGGAGCACTTCATGACTGAAAAAGGTTAAGCGCGTAATTGTCCGTCCAGCAGGTGCAGGGTGCGATCGCCCCAGGCGGCATTTTTTTCGGAGTGGGTTGCCTGCAGAATGGTGACCCCCTCCTCCTTATTGAGCTGTTTGAAGAGCTGCATGATCTCCTCCCCCTGGGCGGAATTGAGGTTACCGGTGGGCTCGTCGGCCAGAATCAGTTTGGGCTTGGCAATGAGGGCCCGCACCACCCCTACCAGCTGCTGCTGCCCGCCGGAAAGCTGGTTGGGAAAAAGGTCTTTCTTGCCTACAATGTTGAAGCGGTCCAGCATATCGGCCACCATGGATTTGCGCTCCGAGCCCTTTACCCCCTGGTACAGCAGGGGCGCTTCAATGTTTTCATAGACGGTAAGCTCATCAATGAGGTGGTACTGCTGAAACACAATGCCAATGTGCTGCTTGTAAAGTTCCTTGCGCTGCCGCTCCTTCAGCTGGTAAACCGGCTGCCCCAGGAAGTGGTACTCCCCTTCCGAGGGTTCATCCAGCATGCCAATGATGTTGAGCAGGGTAGATTTGCCCGAGCCCGAGGGACCCATCAGGGAAACAAAATCCCCCTCTGCTATATCCAGGTCTATGTCTTTGAGGATAAAGGTGCGGTTGATACCGGTCTGGTACCATTTGTAAATGTTCCGTAACGCAATCATTATTCGCTTCTTAGGTTTTTAACAGGATTAGCGCGGGCCGTTTTTAGGGCCTGCAGACAAACGGTGAGCACAGCAATCAGCAGGGTAACAAGGCCCGCCAGCCCAAACACCCACCAGGCAAGGCCAATCTTATAGCTAAAGCCTTCCAGCCATTTGCTGGTGGCCCCATAGGCAAGGGGTATGGCAATGGCAATGGCCAGCAACACCAGCTTGATAAAGTCCAGGGACACCAGCGCCAGAATGTCGGCTACCGTAGCGCCCAGTACCTTGCGGATGCCAATCTCTTTGGTGCGCTGCACCATGGCATAGGCTGTAAGGGCAAACAAGCCCAGGCAGGCCAGCAAAATGGCCACCGTGGCAAAGGTGGTAAACACGCCGGCGATGCTTTGCTCGGCTTTGTAGAGGGCGGTGTAAGAATCGTCCAGAAACTTGTAGTCAAAGGGGCGGTGGGCTACGCGGGCTCCCCACACCCCCTGCAGGCGGGCAAGGGTGGCAGGCACATCACGGCCATCAATCTTCACAAAAAAGGAACCTGCCAGGCGCTTGTCCATAAAAATGGCCAGGGGGCCTATGGGCTCGTGCAGGGAGCGGAAGTGAAAATCCTGCACCACCGCCCGTACAATGCCCTCCCGGCCCTTGGCCACCCGCTTGCCAATGGCTTGCTGCGGGGTCCAGCCAAGCGCCCGCACGGCGGCTTCGTTCAGCATGTAGGTGTACTGGATGTTGTCGCCCTGCAGGGCCGGATCGGCCAGTTGTATATCACGCTGGGTAAAGTCCTCCCCGGCCAGCAGGGACAGGTTCAGGGTCTTAACCAGGTGTTCATCAGCCGGCATGGCATTGATGGAAATGCGCTTGCCGCTTTCCAGCGCCGTCAGGCCATCGCTCCAGCCAATGTGGGTGGGCGCTTCGTAGGCCCCCGCCACTGAGCGCACGCCGGGCAGGTTCTCCAGCGCATCCCGCAGCGCATCGTAATTTTCGGACATCTTTGCATCTATGGGCAGCTCCAGCACATGCTCCTTGCTATAACCAAGGGCTTTATTCTGGATAAAGGAAAGCTGCTGAAGGATAATAGCGGTAGCTATGAGCAGGAAAATGGAGATCACAAACTGAAAAACGATCAGCCCCTTGCGCAGCCCGGCCTGGCCGGTAAAGGTAAAGCCCTTTTTCAGGATGCCGATAACCTTGCTGCCCGATAGCACCATGGCCGGATAGGCCCCGGCCAGCATAGCTACCACGGCACACAAGCCCAGCAGAAGCAGCAGCGTTAGGGGCTGAAAGAGCAGCTCCTGCTCCAGCTGCCGGCCCGCCAGCTGATTGAAAGAGGGAAGCAGCACAAAAGAGAGGAAAAGCGCCACCGCTACGGCCAGCAAGCTCAACAAAAAGGCTTCACTGATAAACTGGAAGAAGATATCGCGCCTGCTCGCCCCCATTACCTTGCGCATGCCTATTTCGGCACTGCGGCCTGCGGCCTGCGCCGTACTCAGATTGGTGTAATTTACGCAGGCTACCAGCAAAATCAACAGCGCCACCGCCGCCAGCACCCAAATGTAGGTAATGCTGCTGTTGGGCTCAAAGCCATCCAGGGGCGAGTACAGGTGCACCTCCGTAATAGGTTCCAGCTGGTAGGTCATGTAGTTGTTTCCGCTCAGCTGCAGCTCTTCCCGGCCCACCTGCTCACTATAGGCTCTTATTTTGGCCTGCAGGGGGCCTATGGCCTCCGGGCTGTGAAGCTGCAGAAAGGTAAGGTAATTGGCCTCTGACCACTTCTCTTCCCGGGCGGCATTAAGGGTGGTAAAGGACCCCACAAAATCAAACTGGATCTGAGAGTTGGCCGGCGCATCGGCGGCTATGCCGGTGATCATAAATTCTTTGGTACCCCCTACCGTAATGGACCTGCCAATGGGATGCTGGCTGCCGAAGTACTTTTTGGCCGCCGATTGAGTGATCACCAGTTTCTCAGGTGCATCCAGCACCGTAGCCGGATTGCCCTCCAGCAGCGGGAAGGAAAACAGGCCAAAGAAAGCAGAATCCGCATACAGAAACCTTTTTTCTTCAAACATCTTATCGCCAACGGCCAGCACCCGGGGGTATTTGAGCAGGCGCACATAGGCCTCCACCTCCGGAAAGCGCCGGGTAAACTCCGGACCTACCCGGGTACCGGTAGAGGCTGTCTGGTTTTCAGCATCCTCAAAATGATAGGCCCAGGTAACGCGCACCAGCCGGTGGGCTTTTTCATGAAAGCGGTCGTAGCTGAGCTCATGCCAGATGTAAAGGCCAATGAGGATACAACCGCTAAGGCCTATGGCCAGGCCCAGCAGGTTGATGCCGGCATAGAGGGTGTGCTTTTGCAGATGCCGCAGGGCTATTTTAATGTAGGTGCGTATCATAGAGGCAAGGGGTATTGGGTTGATCCGCGTTGGCTTCACTGCAATGTATACAGCAGCGCATCAGCTAGAGAACAGTTGCTGTGCCAATTATGCGAAAGACTGATTTTGAGCCGCTTAGCCCCCCATCAGTCTGTTCATGCGTGCGAAAGCGTACAGCAGGTGTACGGTTATGGTACACTCGCCTGCTGCCCTCCATATGGAACCGGCAGGCAACTGGGCACACCCTCATTCACTTTTGAGGGTATCAACCGGGTTGGCCCGCGCTGCTTTGAGTGTTTGCGACAGAATGGTGGTTAAGCCCAGCACAAGCACAATCAGCAGGCTTATCCCTACCTCCAGCAGGCCAATTTTGATGCTGTATTTCTGGATGGTCAGCACAACCTTATCCAGTAAGAGGTAGGTAACTGGGATGGCAATCAGGCTGGCGATCCCCATTATTTTGAGGTAGTCTTTTGACAGCAGCAGCACCAGGCTTTGGGTGGAGGCCCCCAGCACCTTGCGGATGCTTACTTCCTTCCCTCTGTTCCTGACCGTAAACACCACGGTACCCAGCAAGCCCAGGCAGGCTACGGTAATGGCCAGCAGGCCCAAAAAACCCCATAGCTTCATGATCTGCAGGTAATCCCCATAGGCCTCGCTGATCTGAACATCCTGAAACTGCGCCTCGAAGTGATCGGTGCCGCCAATGGTTTTCCAGATCGCCTCCAGGCCCGAGAGGTCCTTAAAGGCCTCCCGGGAGCTTAGGTGCAGGTTGGCATAGCTAAAAAGCGCTGGATCATATTGAAAATAGAAGCTGTTGATCGAGTCCTTAAGGGTAGCATAATGAAAATCGGCCACTACCCCCCGTATGATGCATTCGCTGCCATCGGTTAAGACTAGCCGTTCATGAATGGCCTGCTGGGGTTGCGCAATCTGCTGCTGCCTTAAAAAGGCTTCGTTTACGATGATGGAGGAGCGATTTTTTAGGGCAGGATCATCAAAATTGGTTCCCGCCAGCAGCTTGAGCTTAAAGGCTGGTATAAAGTGCTCATCAACTGCTATAAAAGAAGCTTCCACAGAATCCGTTCCATCCGCATTCATCAGCCAGGCAGAATTGGTAGCGCCCAGCCCCAGCAGGTGGGACGACAGGGAGACCTGCTCTACCCCGGCCACCTGCCCATACTCATTTTTTACAAGTTCCGGATTTGCCCCCTGCAGGTCAATGTTGAGAATATCCTCCTGCTCAAAGCCATAGGCATAATTTACCGAGTAGCGATACTGCTGCAGCATTACCACTACCCCCATGATAAAGCCCAGCGAAAGCACAAACTGAACCCCTATCACCGCCTTCTGCAGCGGAAAACTGTTTTTGCCTGTTTTTGAAGGTTTAGCCTTAAGGGCATTTACGGGCGATAGCTTTGAAAAATACAGGGCAGGAACAACTCCGGCAGCAAAGCCTATAAAAAGGGCAAAAAGGAAAAAATACAAAAAGGTTAGCCCCGTGGGGGTTAGGTCCAGAATGCGGGCCGCTTCCATGATCCGAATGGCTTCTTCCCGTATCACTTCAAAAATAAAGTAGGAAAGCACCGATGCCAGCAGCATCATCAGGGTGGTTTCTGTGATAAACTGAAAGAACAGCTGGTTTTTTGATCCGCCCATAACTTTTCGCACCCCCACTTCCTTCATGCGGTTCAGGGACTGGGCTATTGCCAGGTTGATGTAGTTAAAACAGGCCGGTATCAGAATAATCAGGGCCAACAATCCCGATAACAGAATACCTGCATAATCCCAGCGGGGGCCTATGGAGTTCAGCAGATCGGTGCCCGGCACAATCTTGTCCAGAGGCTGCAGCGCAAACGTTACCTCAACGTTTTTCTTATGCCCCCACGCTGCTTTCGCAATGCTGTTCAAGTACCGCTCAAGCCCGGCGGCATCCCCCTGTTCGGGCAACAGCAGGTAGAGATACGCCTGGCTGAACCGTGCCCAGTGCTCATCTCTGTCAGAATAGGGATCTGCGCCACCGGCCCCCAGGGTGGCATAAGAGGCCAGGGCATCAAACTGCATGTGGGAATTTTTGGGCACATCTTTCAGGATGCCGGTAATCACATAGTCGCCATGGGGTTCCATGCTAATGATCTCCCCCATGGGCTCTTTACTCCCAAAAAGTTTGGTGGCATAGCTCTCCGATAGCACAATGGTATTGGGACGGCTCAGGGCCAGGGCCGCATTGCCCTTTAGCAGGGGAAAGCTAAAGGTTTTAAAATTCAGGATCAGCAAAATACCCCCACATCCACAACTTTTTCTCGCCATAGGCCGCAGCACCACTTAGGGTACTTCGTACTGGCAC
>NZ_AODQ01000015.1 GCF_000348925.1 Cesiribacter andamanensis AMV16
AAAAATGAGAGATACCCTAAAAGAAAATCGCTTGGCTATGAGGACTTCCTTACCTGAGANNAAGCAGGCCGAAGCCTGGCTTGAAGGCAGGCTGCCTACCCCCGAGGCGTTGCTTTTTGAGGCCCGCCAACTCACCAACCCCCTCTTGCGCATGCAGGTTGCCCTGCAGCAAAAGGTGGTGCAGCTTGTAGGGCATTACCACCGCAGGCAGCTAAAGCAAGAGCTGGAGGTCGTGCAGCAGAAGCTCTTCAGCGATCCGGCCAAAAAGGAGTTTCAGGACAGCATCTATCACCTTTTCCCCCTTCCCGGCGATGATACAAGCCAGCGTAATTCCCATGGTGATTGACAACAACGGCGGCCGTGGCGAGCGGGCCTACGATATCTACAGCCTGCTGCTCAAAGAGCGCATCATCTTTCTGGGAAGCCAGATCAACGATGCGGTGGCCAATGTGGTGGTGGCACAGCTGCTCTATCTCAACAGTATTGACAGCAAGCAAACCATCAACCTGTATATTCACAGCCCGGGCGGCTCTGTCTATGCCGGCCTGGCCATTTATGATGCCATGCAGATGATCTCCGCCCCGGTTTCTACTGTATCGGTGGGTTTTTCGGGCAGTATGGGCACCTTTCTGCTAACGGCCGGCACCAAAGGCAAGCGCTATGCCCTGCCCCATGCCACCATTCACATGCACCCCACCGGGGGCGGCGCCCAGGGCTATACCGAAGATGTACGCATTGCCACCCGGGAGCAGGAGCGCCTGCAGGCCCAGCTCTTTCACCTGATGGGCAAAAATTCCGGTCATAGCTGGAAAGAAATTGAGGCCTTCTTTCTGCGCGATAAATTCCTGAGCGCTCCCGAAGCCAAAGATTTTGGCCTTATTGATGAAGTGCTGGGCGATATCAGTGATGTGATCATGCTCAACAAGACCGAGCTGGACATTAGCCTGCTGGCCAAGAAAAGCTAAGCAAGCAGCTTCCCGCTGAATTGTTTTTCCTGATCCTGTCTCAGCCGCTGCTAGTCCACCCCTTGCTGGTAGCGTACAGAAAGGAGAAGGGGGTGCAGGCATGCTGTAAGGCAAAAACCCTTTTGGCTGCAGGTGGGTTGTGTAGGTGTTTTTTACCCGAACGCCATGAACATCGTTTTTTTTAGCACCAAAGCCTACGACAAAGAATTCTTTAGCCGCGCCAATGCAACTCATGGGTTTGCGCTCCATTTTCTAGAGGTTCCCCTTAATCCCACTACCGCCCTGCTGGCGCAGGGGCATGAGGTGGTCTGTGTATTTGTAAATGATGTGGTAGGGGCCGAAACGCTGAACGTACTGGCCCGCCAGGGGGTAAAACTGCTGGCACTGCGCTGTGCCGGCTACAACAATGTGGACCTGAAGGCTGCCTCTGCCCTGGGCATACAGGTGGTACGGGTGCCCGCCTATTCGCCCCACTCGGTGGCAGAACATACGCTGGCCCTCATCCTGACGCTGAACCGCAAAACACACCGGGCCTATAACCGGGTTAAAGAAGGTAACTTCTCCCTGCACGGGCTTATGGGCTTTGACCTCTTTGGCAAAACCGCCGGCCTTATTGGCCTGGGCAAGATCGGGCTGGTGACGGCCCGCATCCTGAAGGGCTTTGGCTGCCGGGTGCTGGGCTACGATATTCAGAAGCCCCAGGAGGCCGATGCCATCGGCATTGACTTTACCTCCCTGGAAGCGCTCTATGCCCAGTCGGACATCATCTCGCTGCACTGCCCCCTTACACCGGATACCTACCACCTGATCAATGAGGAGAGCATCCGGCTGATGAAAAAGGGGGTAATGTTGATCAATACCAGCCGCGGGGCCCTCATTGACACACGGGCGGTCATTGACGGCCTCAAAAGCGAGCACATTCGCTACCTGGGGGTGGATGTGTATGAGGAAGAAGCCGATCTGTTTTTTGAGGACCTCTCCAACCGGGTCATTCAGGATGATGTGTTCATGCGCCTGCTTTCTTTCAACAATGTGCTCATTACCGGGCATCAGGCTTTTTTACCAGCAATGCCCTCAGCAGCATTGCCGAGATTACCCTCCAAAATATTGCCCAGTACAGCCGACAGGAGCAGCTGCAGAATGAGGTTACGGCAGGCTAACGTTTACCCAATCCCTGATACCCCCTTGTCATGGCCTACGTACTTGCGCTGCTCCCCATTGCCCTGCTGATTGTGCTTTCGCTGCTGCGCAGTGTAAAGGAGGCTGTACTGGTAGCGGCTGGAGTAACCAGCGGCCTGTTCTTCTACTGGGGTGCCGACCTTTCCCGTTTTATCGGTACGGTGGCTGTAGCAGCAGTTACCAGTCTCAACATTCTGATGATCGTTTTTGGAGCGGCGTTCCTCTACAACATCATGGACAAAAGCGGGCTTATTGGCCAGATCAGCCACTCGCTCGATGGGCTGCACCCCTCCCGGGAGATCCGCTTCTTTCTGCTGGCCATTTGCCTTACGGCTTTTTTTGAAGGGGTGGCCGGCTTTGGCACGCCCGGGGCCATAGTTCCCCTGCTGCTCATTGCCATGGGGTTTAATGCCGTACTGTCGGTATGTGTGGTGCTGCTCTTTGATGGGCTTGCCGCTCTCTTTGGGGCCGTAGGTACACCGGTGCTCATAGGCCTGCAGCTGCCCCTGGGCCTGGATGCAGCACAGCTGCAGCAGATCAGCCTGCTATCGGCCGGGCTGGGGGTGCTGGCGGCCGGGGCCATGCTTCTCTTTATTTTTCGCTTGTTTGCCCGCTACCAGGGGCCTCTGCAGTATAAGGGGACGGTTGTGCTGCTCTACCTGTTTTTTGCGCTGCCCTTTTGCCTATTGGCCTACTGGGTGCCGGAGCTGGCAACGGTGCTGGGTGCCCTTAGCATGCTGCTACTCTCCATCCTATTTCTGCGAAGGCCCGGCAGCCGGCTGGAACTGGCACCCTGGCTTCCTTACGGACTGCTGGCCATGCTCCTGCTGTTGCCCAAGCTTTACAACCCCCTCAGCCGCTGGATCGGCTGGGACATTGGCCTGCCCAACCTCTTTGGCAGTGGCATCAGCACCTCCTTTAAACCCCTGCAATCGCCGCTTATTCCGTTTTTGGTGGTGGGCCTTGGGGTAGCGCTTTATAAAAGAATTCCCTCGCTTTACCTGGGCGATGCGCTGCAAAAGATTCTGCGGGTGGTGGTGGTGCTCTTTCCCTCCATTCTGGTAGCTCAGCTGATGATCAACAGCGGCCAGACGCAGCCTTCCATGATCGGGCATATCTCCGAACTGCTGAGTGGCCTGGGCTCGGCCTACCCCCTGCTGGCCCCTTTTATTGGGGTGATCGGCGCCTTTATTACCGGCAGCACTACCATTTCTAATGTAGTGTTTGGTGCCTCCCAGCTACAAACTGCCCAGCTGCTGGGGCAAGACCCAGTGGTACTCCTGTCGCTGCAGCATACGGGGGCGGCCGTGGGCAATGCCATCTGCCTGTTCAACATAATTGCAGCGGCCTCTATCGCCAACCTGCAAAACTATAAAGAGGTGCTGGCCCGCAACCTGCTGCCGGCCCTGAGCGCTGCCGGGCTGGCGGGAGTGCTGGGCTGGGCTCTGCTGCTCTGGTGGTAAGCGGCTGGGCCGTGTAGGCATGCCCGTTCCGTTGACTTACTACGAACAGGTGTTGTGCAGCACCCCAACATTGGGTATCTTCCCCTTTTAGCAAATACTATGACCCCAGCCCCTCAGCTTCATATACTCACTGGCGATGCACTGCTCGAGGCGTTTCCGCAGGAGGCATTGCCCGGCAAACGGCTGGTTTTTCGGGAATGCCTGATCGAAGGCCCCCTTGAGATAAGCAGCGAGCAGACCTTTTGGCAGGAGCGGGCCCGCTTTCTACAGCGGGCCTATGGGGTAGCTCCGCAGGAGTATGAACAAAAAACCGTGCAGGAGCTTCGGCAGGTAGCGAATACCGCGCCCGGAAGTGAGATCAATCTGTGGTTTGAAGATGATCTTTTCTGCCAGGTAAATTTGTGGTTTTTGCTATCCTACCTGAAAGCCAGAGGGGTAGAAAAACAGCTATACAAGGTATTTCCCCTGCAAAAGAGAGGGGAAAGCCCCTGGGCAGGCTTTGGTTGGCATAGCGCCGAAGAATTGCAGCAGTGTTATGCCCGGCGGCTGCCCCTCAGCTCGCAGGAGTTGGACCTGGGCATCGCCCTCTGGCAGGCATATGCCCGGCAGGATGCAGCGCAGCTAAAGGCTCTGTCCAGCCAGCCAACGGCGGCATTTCGCCAATTGCCGGAGCTGATCCAGGCCCAACTTGCACGAAACCCGGAGGGCGGGCTGCCTGGCCTCCCCCAACAACAGCTGCTGGCGCTGCAGCAGGAGGGGTATTTGGATTTTCCAGCCCTGCTGCAGGAGTTCAGCCGCCGATACCCGGTCTGGGGTTTTGGCGACTGGCAGCTTAAACGACTGCTGGTTAGCCTTCCCCCCAAAGGCAAAGAGGCGGGGCGTATATAGTACAGAGAACACTTCTTTTTAGAGAAAAAAAGCATGCGGCAGTTCTCCCCTCCAGGTGGGAATACCTGCCTCAGCATAGGCACTTCCAGCCCAATTTTTCATACTACTCCACAATTCTTTTCCAGAATCTCACTTATTGATAAGTTGGTTAAAGTCGTCATTCCGGCGCAGGCCGGAATCTCTCACTCTCTGAAGAGAATAGGCTCTATTTATCGCTAGAGCAGGCTGATTCCGACCTACGCCGGAATGATGGGATCAGGATTGCCACTTAATGGATTGGTTTCAAATCAGGGTGATAAAATAGCTTAGAGAGATTTTTTGCAAAATCATTAGGAAAAATATAAGGAAAGAACGATGTTTGATGAAATTACTTAAGTTAAACTTTTTCATCTAAACCTTACATTGATTTTTCCTTAGGTGTCAGGTAAAAAGATGAGTGTTTACAACAGACATACAGCGCCAGATCTCTCCAAAAAATAATACGCATTCCGGCTACAAATTCTTTCGTTCAATGCAATCATTCTCTTACCACACCGCCGAGAACTCTTCTGCGGAAAGCGAACAGTCCACAGCTTTCCGGCTCAGGAGGACGGGCAAGCCCCATCCGCAGGTAGTCAGCGATCCTGCCCAGCTTAGGCAGATTCACCTGAGGCTGCGCTACCACATCTGGAAGCTGGCCCTGCAGCAGATGGCAAACCCCTTTAAGGCCTATGCAGCGATACAGAAGGGCCTTGGCCTGCAGCTGGCCTCGGGCAGTGCAGCCGGCAAGATCGCCCGTATTGGCAACAGCTTTCAGGCAAGTTTGCTGAGCCCCTCCTGGCCTTCGGCTGCCTTTGATGCCTACGTACGCGCCCAGCTGCAGGCAGGCAGAAGCTGCAGCAGCGCCACAGCCCCTGCCGTAGCCAGCCTGTCGGTTACCCAGCACTGCTCACCCTTTTGCCAGCCCAGGCCGGGGGGGCAGGCCCAGCCAGATCCATCGCTGGATAGCTTGAAGAAGCAGATACAGAAACTTCAGAAAGAAGGTGTACGCCAGATAGAGCTTTGCGGGGGCGAACCGATGCTCCGCTATGCCGACCTGCTGGAACTGCTGCAAACTGCCGCTGCGGGCACCGATTTCTGGCTGAGCACCTCCGGCTGGGAGCTTAGTCCCGAGCGGGCCCTGGCCCTAAAAGCCGCCGGCCTGCGGGGCGTACGCCTCAACCTGGACCACAACGACCCGGATAAGCACAATGCGCTGCGGGGCTACAAGCACTCCTATGGCTGGGTAATGCGGGCTGCCGAAAGTGCGCGCACTGCCGGACTGGGGCTGTGCCTGAACCTGTGCGTAACCCCGGACTTTGTGAGTGACGAAAATCTGATGGCCTATGCCCGCCTGGCAGCCCAGCTGGGGGCCTCCTTTATACAGATACTGGCGCCACGCGCAACAGCAGCAGGGTATGATCATGAGCTGGAGCTAAGCCCCGAGCAGATCAGCGAGCTCAATACCTTTGCCCACCGCCTGAACCACACAGCAGCCTATGCCAGCTGGCCGCTGGTAGCGTATCAGGGCTGGGTACCACAAAAAGCTGTGAGCGCCGCCTCTGGCAACCGCGTTCTGCTGATGGATGCCCAGGGAAACCTTCGCGCCTGCCGGCACTGCCAGTCCTACGACCGGCCCTATGTAAAGGACCGCAGCCCCCTGCGTAAAACCGCCTGGGCGCCTGCCGGTACTACACAAAGCCAGCCGCACCCCTAAAGACTAAAGTGCCCTGGATTGATGCTCCGGTACCCCTATACAAAGACCACCCCATTTGGCGGGGTGGTTTTTTTGTTTGTCGGGCCAGGCTGTACGCAGCCCAGCAGGGGGCTTTCCACAAACTCAAGGAAGTATAAAAACCGCCTGCGAGCCCCCTTCCGTACAGACTGGCGTTCGCACCAGCATCAGAGCGTTCTGGAGGAGGTAGCAGCTACAGTTTCCTAAATTTTCTATCTTTAGGCATGCCATCTGCTGCAGCCCCCTCTCCTTCCTCACCAGTACCGCTCAAAAAGCTGGGGGCTCTTATGCTCGGCCCGCTGTTGTTTGGGCTGGCCTGGAGCATGGAAGCACCTGCGGGCATGTCGGCCGAAGCACAGGCTGTACTTGCCTGCACGCTCTGGATCGCCAGCTGGTGGATCACCGAAGCCATTCCCATAGCCGTTACGTCCCTGCTACCGCTGGTGCTGCTGCCCCTAACAGGTGCCCTGGGGCTGGAGACTACCAGCGCCTCCTATGGCAACCCGGTCATATTTTTATTTCTGGGAGGGTTTCTGATTGCCCTGGCCATGGAAGAGTGGAACCTGCACAAGCGCATTGCCCTCTCCATCATTGCCCTGGTAGGCACCAACCAGCCGCAAATGGTGCTGGGCTTTATGCTGGCTACCGGCTTTCTGTCCATGTGGATCTCCAATACGGCTACGGCCATGATGATGCTGCCCATAGGGGTTGCCATTGTAGAGCAGCTAACCGAATTTACCGGCAGCGGAAGCCTGCAGCCCAAAAACCGATTTGGCATTGCCCTGATGCTGGGCATTGCATACTCGGCCTCCATAGGCGGACTGGCTACCCTTATTGGCACACCGGGCAATGCCATTTTTGCCGCCATCGTTCAGCAGCTGTGGGGGGTAGAGATTACCTTTTTCCGCTGGCTGCTGCTGGGCATGCCGCTCTCTTTTCTCCTGCTCCTCATCTGTTGGGCCTTTTTGGTTAAACTGGCCTATCCCCTTGAAAAAACCGATAGCGGGGGTAGCAGCGAAATTCGCAGCCAGCTGCAGGCACTGGGCCCCATACAGCAGGAGGAGCGCTGGATCATTGGCTTGTTTCTGCTTACGGCCGGCGCCTGGATCAGCCGCTCCTTTTTGCTGAACCCCCTGTTGCCGGCCCTGGACGATAGCATGATTGCCATGGCCGCCGCAGTGCTGCTGTTCATGATCCCTTCCCGGCGCAGCGGCTGGCGACAGGGCCTGCTCACATGGGAGATCTCCCGAAAAGTACCCTGGGGCATTCTGTTGCTGTTTGGTGGCGGCCTTGCCATAGCCGCTGCCTTTAAGACTTCCGGCCTGGCAGCCTACATTGGCGAAAACCTGCAGCTGCTGCAGACCCTTCCCCTCCTCCTGGTGCTGCTGGCCATTATTGCCGTTATCAACTTCCTGACCGAGCTAACCTCCAATGTGGCTACAGCCACCATGATGCTGCCCATACTGGCCTCGCTTTCCCAGGCCATTGGCATTCACCCCTTTGGCCCTATGGTAGCCGCCTGCCTGGCCTCCTCCTGCGCCTTTATGCTGCCCGTGGCAACGCCGCCCAATGCGGTGGTCTTTGGCACCGGCTACATCCGCATGCGGGACATGGTAAAGACCGGCCTCTGGCTAAACCTGATCTCCATTCTGCTCATCACCCTTTACCTGTACCTGCTGCTGCCCCTGCTCTGGAAACTGGACCCCCTGGAGTTTCCCCTCCATTTTGACTAAACAGCCCCGCGCCAGGGCCCTCCCTGCAGAACCCGGTTAAACAGTGTTCCGCCTAAACAGGTTAAAAGGCAGAACACCCCCTGGAATGGAGTACCAACAGCTAAAAAAGATCAATGCACTTCTGTTTTTTGGATTTGGGGTATGGGCGCTTCTCTATTATGGATCGGGCTTTCTGATACCGGTTACCTTTGGCATCTTTCTGGCAGCCCTGGTAAATCCGGTTCATGGCTTTCTGATGCATAAGCTTCACCTGGGCAAGATTCCCTCGGCCCTGCTCAATACCCTGCTGGTATTTGTGGTAGCCGGAGGGGTCACCTACCTTTTTCTGTACCAGCTTAGCCTGTTTGCCAGCGACTTGCCGGAGCTTAAGGAGGAGTTCAAAGGGTTTATCGCCCGTCTGCAGGATGCCCTGTCTGAGTTAATCGGCGTCTCGCAGCGGGACCAGCAACGCTTTATCTCCGAACGCTCCGATAGCCTGCTGAGCTCGCTGGAAGAGGAAGTCACCCTGCTGCTGGGCAACATGCTGGCCGTTACCCTTAAGTTTCTGCTGGTCCTCATTTATCTGTTCTTATTTCTGCTCTACCAGGACCGCTTTAAAAAAATGATCCTGCGTTTTACGGGGAAGGAGCAGGACGAAAAAGCCCTTTCCCTAATGGACAAGGGCAGTGGGGTGATCCATGCCTATCTTTGGGGCCGCCTGAAGGTAATGGCTATTCTGGCCGTGCTGTACCTGCTGGCCTTCTGGTATTTTGAGGTGCCCTATATGGTGCTGCTAACGGTCTTTGGGGCGCTGGTGACCATTATTCCCTACATTGGCCCCTTTATCAGCGGCCTTGTGCCGGTGTGCATGTACATTATCTTTGGTAATTCCGGATCTGATATTTTATTCTTTGCCGGCGTGGTGCTGGTCATACAGCTTATTGAAAGTTATGTGCTGGAACCCATCATCATCGGCAAGGAAGTATCGCTAAGTCCGCTGGCCGTTATTGTGGCCATTCTCATTGGCGGAAGTGTATGGGGCATGGCCGGCATGATCTTGTTTGTTCCCTTTTTTGCCATCCTCAAAATTGCCATTGACCACAGCAGCAAACTACGCCCGCTGGGGCTGGTGCTGCGCAACAAGTAGGCCTAATGGGACTATAGCCCCATAAAATAGCACCCCTGCTGACAGGCTCATTTTTTTTAAGGCCGGATGCTGGTTTTTGTATGTCCATTCGCAGGCAAGGCTATTGGTATACCGCTTCCGGGTAGTATCTTAGCTGAGTGTAACCATGAACGCGTCGGTTTGGCACCTTTTTCTTCTACGATAGACCCCCAACTGCTCCAGGAGCTTTATATGCAGGCCCCTATAGCCATAGGGGTATACATAGGCCAGGAGCATGTGATTGAATTTGCCAACCCCATGATGTGCCAGCTCTGGGGCCGCAGGCTTGAGCAGGTACTGAACAAACCCCTCTTTAAGGCCCTGCCCGAGGTGGGCAGCCAGGGATTTGAAGAAGTACTGGCCCAGGTGTTGCGAACTGGTGAGCCCTTTACCGGCCAGGACCTGCCCGCTACCCTTACCCGCAACGGCAAGCTGGAGCTCTGCTATTTTACCATATTATACCAACCTCTGCTGGATGAAAAAGGCCGTATACGCGGCATCATACAGACCGCCACCGAGGTAACCCAGCAGGTTAAAGCGCGCAAAGAAGCCGAACAGCAGGAAGAAATTCTGAAAATTGCTCTGGAAAGCGGCAAACTGGGTACCTGGTACCTGGATTTTGTGCAGAGCACCTTCAGCAGAAGCAGTGAGTACGACCGTATTTTTGGCTATCAGGAGAATTTGCCGCTCTTCGATTTTGATGTGTTTCTGGAGCATGTGCTACCCGAAGACCGCAAATATGCCCGGGCCAGCCATGAGCAGGGCCTGAAAAAGGGCAGCCTGCACTACGAGGTGCGCATTCGGCGGGTAGACGGGCAGGAACGCTGGGTGCAGATCAAGGGCGAAACCTCCTTTAACCTGAAAGGACAGCCCATGACCATGTCCGGCATTATCATGGACATTACCGAACAAAAACAGATTGTGCTGCGGGAACGTCAGCTGGCCGTAGAGCGGGCAGCCCGCAGTGAATCGGAGCGGCAGGGCAAAATGCTCAAGAACCTGTTGATGCAGGCACCTGCCCTCATCTGCACCCTGCGCGGGCCCGAGCTGACCTTTGATCTGGTAAACCCCCAGTACCAGCAGCTCTTTCGCGGCAGGCGCCTGGAGGGCAAACCCCTGACAGAGGCCCTTCCGGAAGTAAAAGACCAGCCCATTTACACGATACTGCGCAATGTGTATGAGACTGGAGAGCCCTTTTCTGGCAGTGAGATCCCCATGGATCTGGATCACAGCGGCAGCGGCCATCTGGAGACCAGTTACTTCAACTTTGTGTACCAGCCCATGCGGGAGGCCGATGGCAGTGTGGAGGGCATTGTGGTCTTTGCTTACGATGTAACCGAGCAGCTGCTGGCCCGCCAGCAAACCGAACATAGCGAAAATAACCTGCGCATGGCCCTGGAGGCAGGCAAAATGGGCACCTGGCACCTGGATCTGCAAAGCGGACAGGTTACCCATTCGCTGCAGCACGACCATATCTTTGGCTACAGCAAGGCCGTAGCCCGGTGGAACTACCAGACCTTGCTGGACCATCTGCTGGAAGAAGACCGGCAGATGGTAAAAGACCAGTTTGCGATGGCCCGCAAGTACGGCGATCTGCGCTTTGAGGCCCGTATAAAGGGCGCGGATGAAAAGCTGCGCTGGATACTGGTAATGGGCCACACCTACCAGGAGGGTGAGCAGCCCAGCCGCATGGCCGGTGTGATCATGGACATTAGCGAACGCAAAGCAGTAGAAGAAAAGCTAAAGGAGCTCACCGAAGAGCTGGCCTCCAATAATGAAGAACTGCAGCTGGCCAACCGGGAGATCCAGACCCATGTGCAGGAGCTTTCCCAGACCAACCACCAGCTGCAGCTTATCAATGCCGATCTGGACAATTTTATCTACACCGCCTCCCATGACCTAAAGGCGCCCATCTCCAACATTGAGGGCCTGATGCACCTGCTGATCCGCCACCTGCCCGACAAGGACCTGAAGGAAGAGATGGTGAAAAAAACGCTTGACCTCATCAGTGCCTCCATTGAGCGCTTCAAGCTTACCATCCGGGACCTGACGGATATTGCCAAGTTGCAGAAAGAAGCTGTTGAAACCTCACTCATCAACTTTAGCGAAGTGCTGGAAGAGGTGAAGATGGATCTGCAGTCCAAGATTGATGAGGCCGATGCCCAGCTGGACATTGATATAGAAGAGTGCCAGTACCTGATCTTCTCTCACAAAAACCTGCACAGCATACTCTACAACCTGCTCTCCAATGCCATAAAGTACCGCTCACCCGAGCGCAGGCCGCTGGTGCGCATCCGCTGCACAAAAAAAGGGGGGCAGATTGTGTTACAGGTGCAGGACAATGGCCTGGGCATGAAAGAAAAAGACCTCAACAAGATCTTCTCCATGTTTACCCGCCTGCATACCCATGTAGAGGGTTCCGGTGTAGGCCTTTACCTGGTGAAGCGCATCCTGGACAATGCCGGCGGCAAGCTGGAGGTTAGCAGCGAGCTGGGCCAGGGCACTACCTTTACCGTGTATTTCCCCCCGCAAAACCAGGTACACAGCTAGTCAACTATAGCCCGTTGCCCGTTTTCTCATGCCCAACCTGGTAGTATACAAAACAGGCTGGGCATCTCCCCTTTGCTGCCTTCTTGCATTAACAAATAATAACTTATAATTCCTTACATGAAGAGAAAGGCGTAGCGTTATCTATAGGCATAAGTTTTACTTTTAGCCCCTGCTAGCCTATGTAGCCCCTTTCTTTTCACCAAAACTGCGTTCCCATGCACCTCAAAGGCCTTACCCACCGCAACAGAAAGGTATTCATTGCCGCCTTTCTCGGCCTCACCCTCCTGGTTTTGGCCCTGTTCTACTTCCGGAGCCCCAAGCAGGACAGCTCGGCTTATGCCCTACCCGAAGAAGCCGCCTATAGCGCCTACATCTCGGCCTATACCGTAGGGGTGATCTCGGCCGAATCGGCCATACAGGTACGCTTTACGGCCGATATTGCGGCCGAAGAGCAAATTGGCCTGGAGCAGGAAGGCAAGGTTCTGGAGCTAAGCCCCAGCGTACCCGGGCGTGCCTACTGGGTGGATAGCCGCACCCTGGCCTTTCAGCCCGAAGGCCGCCTGGCCTCCGGCACCCTCTACCAGGCAAGCCTGAAACTGCACAAATTGATGGCAGTGCCAAAAGAAGCGGAGGTATTTACCTTCCCCATCCGCACCATGGAGCAGAACTTTGAGGTAGCCGTAGAGGGCATGCGTCCCTATGACAAAAAGGACCTGAAGAAGCAGAAATTCCTGGGCCAGATCCAGACCGCCGATGTGGCTAGCCCCGAAGCAATCGAAAGCGTACTGTCGGCCACACAAGGGGGCAAAAAACTGCTCACCAGCTGGACTCATGATGATGACCGCCGCACCCACTACTTTACCATTGAGGGGGTAGCCCGCCAGGACCAGCCCAGCGAGGTGGAGCTTAGCTGGGACGGCAAGCCCATGGGCATCAGCAAGGCCGGCACCAGCAAACTGGAAGTACCCGCCCTGGGCGATTTCAAGCTCATGGAGGGGAAAGTAGTGCAGGGAGAGGAGCAATACATCTCCCTCCAGTTCTCTGACCCCCTGCAGGAAGACCAGACCCTGACCGGCCTGGTTAAGCTGGAGGGCAACCCCAGCATGCGCTATCTCATTAACGAAAACGAGCTGAAAGTATACCCCTCGGTGCGCCAGACCGGCTCACTGCTGCTGGAGGTATCGGCCGGCATCAAAAATATACTGGGCTATAAAATGAAGGGCGGCCATGAGCTTACCCTGCTGTTTGAGCAGATGAGCCCCGCCGTTCGCCTGGTAAAATCGGGCACCATCCTCCCCTCTACCGATGGGCTGGTGCTGCCCTTTGAAGCCGTAAGCCTTAAGGCGGTAGATGTGCAGATCGTCCAGATCTTTGAAGAGAACATTGGCCAGTTTCTGCAGGTAAATGCCCTGGATGGCAAGCAGGAGCTCAAACGGGTGGGCCGCCCCCTGGTGCAAAAGACCATACCCCTCAATGCCTCGGGCATACCCGACCTGGGCCGCTGGAACCGCTTTCAGCTTGATCTGTCTGAATTTATCAAGACCGAGCCCGGGGCCATCTACCAGGTATCGCTGGGCTTTCGCAAGCAGCATTCTGCCTTTTTCTGCTCCGAAGGGGGCGATGCCGGCGAGCAGCTCACCGAGTTTGCCGCTACCGACAATACCAACTGGGACGAGGCCGACCGCCACTATTATGATGAGTATTACGACGAGGACTACTATTACGATTCCGACTACCAGTACAGCCAGCGGGACAACCCCTGCCACAGCTCCTACTACGGCCGCCGCCGCACCATCAGCACCAACATTCTGGCCTCCGACCTGGGCCTGATTGCCAAACGGGGCGAAGGGGGCAAGCTGCTGGCCGTTGTTACCGACCTTAAAACCACCCAGCCCCTGGCCGGAGTAACTATAAAAGTGCTTAACTACCAGCAGCGGGAAATCACCAGCGGCACCACCAACAGCGATGGGCAGGCCGAGCTGGCACTGGATAAAAAACCCTTTTTGCTGGTAGCTTCCTACAACGGGCAAAAGGGCTATCTGAAGCTTGATGATGGCACCGCCCTCTCCCTGAGCAATTTTGATGTGGCCGGCGAAAAGATAGAACAGGGCATTAAAGGCTTTCTCTATGCCGAGCGGGATGTATGGCGTCCGGGCGATTCGCTTTACCTGAACTTTATCCTGCAAGACCTGGAGAAGACCCTGCCCGCCAACTATCCGGTAGTGCTGGAGCTCAGCAACCCGCAGGGCCAGCTGGTGCGCAAGCTGGTAAAGGCCAATCCGGTGGGCAGCATTTATGCCTTCCACACGGCCACCAGCCCCGATGCGCCCACCGGCAACTGGACCGCCCGGGTTAAGGCCGGAGGCGCCACCTTTACCAAAACCCTTAAGATTGAAACCATCAAGCCCAACCGCCTCAAGATTCGCATGCGCCTGCCCGAGGGCCAGCTGCGGGCCGGGCAGTCTAACCCGGTAGAGCTGCAGGCCAGCTGGCTGCATGGGGCCCCGGCCAAAAACCTGAAGGCCGATGTGGAGATGTTCCTGATCCCGTCCAAAACCGAATTTAAGGGCTACAGCCAGTATGTGTTCGATGATCCTACCAAACGCTTTGAGTCCGAAAGCCAGCAGGTGTTTGATGAGCGGGTGGATGAAGCGGGCAATGCTACCTTCCGCATCAAGACCAACCGCCCGGCCGATGCGCCCGGCATGCTCAAAGCCGTACTGAAAACCCGTGTGTTTGAAGAAGGGGGTGATTTCAGCATCGACCGCCTCAGCTTCCCCTACCAGCCTTATGAAAGCTATGTAGGCATTATGGAAGTGAAAAAAGGGGGCGGCTACGAGCTGCTGGAAACCGGCAAATCGCACGAAGTGCAGCTGGTGAGCGTAGATACGGCCGGCCGCCCCGTAGGGCGCACCAATATGGAAATAGAGGTGATCAAGCTGGACTGGCGCTGGTGGTGGGACCAGAATGAGAACAACGCCAACTACATGAGCCGCCAGTACCAGAATGTGTATCAGCGGGGCACCGTAAGCACCGTAGGCGGCAAGGCCAAATGGGAGTTCTCTGTAGGCCATAACGACTGGGGCCGTTACCTGATCCGGGCCAAAGATCCTGTATCGGGCCACACCACCGGCAAGATCATTTATGTAGACTGGCCCAGCAGCTATGACCGCTCCAGCCGCCAGAACCCCGGCGGGGCCGCCATGCTGAGCCTTTCCATGGGCAAGGAAAAATACGGGGTAAAGGAAGAAGCCAGCCTGAGCTTCCCCTCTCCTGCCGCCGGCCGGGCGCTGGTAAGCATCGAGAATGGTAGCCGCATTATCCGCACCTTCTGGGCCGAGGTGCAGAAGGGCGAAACTACCGTCAATTTTCCCGTAACGGAGGAAATGACCCCCAATGCCTATGTGCATGTAACGCTGCTCCAGCCCCACAGCCAAACCACCAACGACCTGCCCATTCGCCTCTATGGGGTGGTGCCGGTGCTGGTAGAAAATGCTGCCACCCATCTGCAGCCCGAGCTCCGCATGCCTGACAAGCTGCAGCCCGAAACCCCCTTCAGCATACAGGTGAGCGAAAAAAGCGGCCGCAGCATGAGCTATACCCTGGCCGTGGTAGACGAAGGCCTTCTGGACATAACCCGTTTTAAAACCCCCGAGCCCTGGAAGGCTTTCTATAAACGCGAGGCCCTGGGCGTAAAAACCTGGGACATGTACCAGCATGTGATCGGAGCCTGGGGTGGCCGCATTGAGCGGCTGCTGGCCATTGGCGGCGACGAAGAGGGTCGTAAGGTAGAAGGAAGCAAAGTAAACCGCTTTAAGCCCGTGGTGAAATTCCTGGGCCCCTATACCCTGGACGGGGGCCAGACTAAGACCCATACCCTTGCCCTGCAGCCCTACGTAGGCTCTGTTCGGGTTATGGTGGTAGCTGCCCAGGAGGGCGCCTATGGCCAGACTGAAAAAGCCGTGCCCGTTACCCAGCCGCTGATGCTGCTGGGCACCCTGCCCCGGGTGCTAGGCCCCGGCGAGTCGGTGCGCCTGCCGGTGAGCGTATTTGCCATGGAAGAGGGGATCAAAAACGTAACCGTAGGAGTAAAGCAAAATGAATTTCTCAGCCTGAATGGTCCCTCCAGCCAGCAACTGGCCTTCTCCCGTCCGGATGATAAAACTGTTTATTTTGATCTACAGGTGAAACCCCTTGTAGGAGCCGGCAGCGTACGCCTGCAGGCTTCTTCCGGCAGCAACAAGGCGGCCTACCAGATCGATATCCCCATCCGTAACCCCAACCCGCCGGCTACTGAGGTCTACCAGACCATCATACAGCCCGGCCAGAGCTGGAACCAGGCTTTCGCGGCCCTGGGCATGGCCGGCACCAACAGTGCCGTGCTGGAGGTGTCCAACATGCCATCGCTCAACCTGGGCAAGCGCCTGCAGTACCTGATCCAGTACCCCTATGGCTGTATTGAGCAAACTACCTCTTCGGCCTTTCCGCAGCTCTATGTGCAGGTTACTACCGAGCTAGATGCCAAAACCAAAGCCCAGATGGAGCGCAACATCAAGGCGGCCATTGACCGCCTCAGGGGATTTCAGCTGGCCGGCGGCGGCTTTAGCTACTGGCCCGGCAACCAGCAGACCGACGACTGGGGCACCAGCTATGCAGGCCATTTCCTGCTGGAAGCGGCCAACCGGGGCTATGCCGTACCGGATGAGCTGCTGAAACGCTGGAAAAAACACCAGAAGCAGCGGGCCGAAAACTGGAAGAAAAGCAGCCAGTACAACGATGACCTCAGCCAGGCCTACCGCCTCTATACCCTGGCCCTGGCCAAAGCACCCGAAGCCGGCGCCATGAACCGCTTCCGGGAACAGCGGGGCCTGAGCACCGCCGCCCAGTGGCGCCTGGCTGCCGCCTATGCCCTGGCCGGCCAGAAAGAAGTGGCTACCAGCATGGTAGCCAAACTAAGCAAGGAGGTGCCTGCTTATACAGAAGCCGGCGACACCTATGGCTCCGCCCTGCGGGACCAGGCCATGATCCTGGAAACGCTGCTCCTGCTTGATAAAGAAACCGAAGCCATGGACCAGATCATGCAGATTTCCAAAGCCCTAAGCGAAGAGGGGTGGATGAGCACCCAAACCACTGCCTACTGCCTGATAGCCGGCGGCAAGCTCTACGAAAAGAATGCCCCTGCCGGAAGTATTGAGTTTGGCTATGCCCTGAATGGAAAATCAGAAAAGGGCGCCACACAACTCCCAATGGTACGCAAGGAAGTGCCTGTAGCCCAGCAGGGCAGCAACCAGCTGGCGCTTTCCAACACCGGCAAAGGCAAGCTATACGCCCGCCTGCTGGTAACAGGCACCCCCCTGGCCGGCCTTGAGACCAGTGCCGATAATAACCTGAGCCTGACGGTGGTATACCGGGATATGGCCGGCACTGTGATAGACCCCGGCTCACTGGAGCAGGGTACCGATTTTATGGCCGAAGTAACGGTAAGCAATCCCGGCCTGCGGGGCAACTATACCAACCTGGCTCTTAGCCAGATCTTCCCCTCCGGCTGGGAGATCCACAACACCCGTATGGACGAAACAGAAAGCGGCAGCAAACCCTATGACTACCAGGATATCCGGGACGATCGGGTGTATACCTTCTTCAGCCTGGGCGCCCGCCAGAAAAAAGTGTTCCGGGTACTGCTGAATGCCAGCTACAGCGGCAAGTTCTACCTGCCGGCCGTAAGCTGCGAAGCCATGTACGACAACAGCATCAGCGCCCGCAAAGCCGGCCAGTGGGTAAGCGTTGGAAAACAGGGCCTGGCCGAAAACTAAGCATCCCTTATATGAACCAACTACGCACCCTTGCCCTTTTGCTAGCGCTACTGCTGCCCTACCCCATGCTGGGCTGCGGAAATGAGTACCGGACCCAGACCCGGCCCGATGGATCCAGTATAGCCCTGTACCCGGATGAGGGCGCCACTACGCCCGGCCTGTTTCAACATGGCTTTGATACCGCCCGCCTGAACCAGCAGCGGGATTTGCTTCAGCTCCGGCTGGCGCAGGACTCCAGCTATCAGGACCTCTCCGATCTGGCGCTTATTGAACTGAAGATTGGGGATAAGTACCTGGGAGTGCAGCTGCTCGAGAAGCTGTACCAGCGCTACCCAAATGAATACCCCATTGTAGCTAACCTGGGCACCGGCTATGAACTTATCGGCAATACCGAGCTTGCCTACCGCTTCATTACCCAGGCCCTGGAGATCAATCCGGATGCTCACCAGGGGTCTGAGTGGATTCACCTGAACATTCTGGAGCAGAAGCTCAACCCCTCACCCGACTGGGCTGCCATCCTGAACCTGGAAACCGGCAGCAGCATTACGGCTTATTTTAACGGGTTGGTAGAGGAGGAGCTACAGCCGCTGCATACGCTTAAAGTACAGCTGATCTACCAGCTGCAGGAGCGCATGGCCTTTGTGGCGCCGGAAGATCCGGTCATTGGCCAGCTGCTGCTTGACCTGGCCGATCTGGTAGCCCTCACAGAATCTGTGGAGCGCGCCGCTCCCCTCTACCGGCTGGCCCGCGACTATGACCCGCGCCTTAGCCTGGTAGACAGCCGCCTGCAGGAGCTGGAAAACGCTCAGTATGTAAACCCCTTGGATGCCTACTGGCCCTGGCTCCTCGCAGGGGCCGGCCTGCTGATTGCCGGGCTCTTGATCATTTCGGTGCTGAACCGGAAAAAGAGAAAACAGGGTACCACGCGTCAGCCTGCCTGATAGACTTAGCCAGGTAGCGTATGTACCCCTTCTCCTGCACCAGCCTAAGCCGTTGTCTACAGGTGAAGCACATACATTACTAAACATAAGTAAGATTATTGTAACAATAACATGCCCCTTACCCTTTACCCTTGGACCAAGCGCTTCCGCTGGAAGTACCTGCTGGGGATAGCCTTGCTGGGGGGTGGGCTGTTTTTTGCTACTCCTCTTTCCCTCTTTCGGGTACCCTATGCCACGGTTATCACCGATGCAGAAGGCAGCCTGCTGGGAGCACAGATTGCCCCGGACGGCCAGTGGCGTTTTCCGGCAGCTGCAGCAGTACCGGATAAGTTTGAACGTGCACTGCTCACCTTTGAGGACCGGCACTTTTACCAGCACCCGGGTTTCAACCCCCTGGCCATGGCCAAAGCCCTGCGGGATAATCTCCGGGCCGGAAAAGTAGTGCGCGGGGGCAGTACCATCAGCATGCAGGTAATACGGCTGGTCCGGCAGGGGCAGCCGCGCACCCTGGGAGAAAAGCTACTGGAACTGCTGCTGGCCATAAAACTGGAGCTGCACTACTCCAAGGCCGAAATTCTGCAGCTCTACGCTACCCACGCTCCCTTTGGTGGTAATACGGTGGGCCTGCAGACGGCCTGCTGGCGCTACTATCAGCGTCCGGCCGAGGCCCTCTCCTGGGCCGAAGCAGCCACCCTGGCGGTACTGCCCAATGCGCCCGCCCTGATCTTTCCGGGCAAAAATCAGCAGCTGCTGCTCCAGAAACGCAACCGCCTGCTGGGCAGCTTGCTTGAGCAGGGTGCTCTGGACAGTACCACTTACCAGCTGGCCCTGGCCGAACCCCTGCCGGGTACTCCCCATCCCTTTCCCGCAAGCGCCCGCCATCTGCTGCTGCGCCTGCTGAAAGAAGGCCGGCAGGGCCGCCTCACCCAAACCACCCTGCAGGCGCCCCTGCAGGAGCAGCTGGTAGCCCTGGCGGACCGCCACCAATACCGCCTGTCGGGCAACCAGGTGCACAATGCCGCCCTGCTGGTGCTGGAAACGGGCACCGGCAATGTCCTGGCCTATGTGGGCAATACCAGCACCGGGACTGATCTGGAACGGGGGGCCGAGGTAGATGTGATTGCCGCCCCCCGCAGCACAGGCAGTATCCTCAAACCCTTTCTCTATGCCGCCGCCCTGCACGAAGGCAGCCTCCTGCCCGGCATGCTGCTGCCCGATGTACCCTTTTACCAAAGAGGATTCAACCCCCAGAATTTTAACAAAAGCTTTGAAGGAGCGGTGCCGGCCAACCGGGCCCTGGCCCGCTCTCTGAATATTCCCTATGTGTACCTGCTGCAGGAATATGGGGTAGAGCGTTTCCACCACCTGCTGAAGCAGGCAGGCATGACCACCCTGAAGCAGGGCCCCGGCCATTATGGGCTGGCACTGATACTGGGCGGGGCCGAAGGCACCCTTTGGGACATTACCGGCATGTATGCCTCCATGGGCCGCAGCCTGCAGCATTTTGAAGGCTACCGGCAGCAGTACGATCCGGCCGACTACCACCCTCCTACCTACCTGCAGCAGGCACAAGTACCTCCCCAGCTACAGTACAGTACCCCCCTGAACGCAGCGGCGCTCTGGCATACGCTTGAAGCCCTAACGGAGGTAAACCGCCCGGAAACGGAAGGGGCCTGGAAACAGTTTTCTTCCTCCCGCCGCATTGCCTGGAAAACCGGCACCTCCTTTGGCTTTCGCGATGGCTGGGCCATAGGGCTTACACCTGAATATACCGTAGGCGTGTGGGTAGGCAATGCCAGCGGCGAAGGACGACCGGGCCTGACCGGCATTGAGGCGGCCGCCCCCCTGCTCTTTGATGTGTTTTCCATGCTGCCCCCCACCAGCTGGTTTACCGAACCAGGCGGGGAGCTTGAAAAGAGCTGGATCTGCCGGCAAAGCGGCCATAAAGCAACCGAGCTCTGCCCTGATAAACAAGTACAGGCCATTCCCCCTTTAGGGTTGCAGTCACCCCCCTGCCCCTACCACCAGCTGGTGCACCTGGATGCCAGTGGGCAGTACCGCGTAAACAGCCAGTGCGAGTCCATAGCGCGCATGCAGCACCAGCCCTGGTTTGTGCTGCCGCCGGTGATGGAGTGGTTCTACAAAAGCCGCAATGCGCACTATGCCACCCTCCCCCCTTATAAGCCTGGCTGCGAGGCCCATAGCCAGCATAGCATGCAGCTGATCTATCCGGCTAAAGCCTCAAAGATTGTGGTGCCCCGGGAGCTTGACGGCGCCACCGGACGCACTGTATTTGAGGTGGCGCACCGTCAGCCAGGGGTTACGCTTTACTGGCACCTGGACCAGCACTATCTGGGCAGCACTACCAGCCCTCATCAGATGGCGCTACACCCCTCCGATGGCCCCCATTTGCTCGTGGTTACGGACGAGCTGGGCGAACGCCTGGAGCACCGCTTTGAGGTACTGGCAGGAGTTCGGTAAGGCCGAGTCATAAAAAAGGCTGCCTGAGGCAGTACTATAGTGCTGAAAATGGATAAAATAGCATAGCCCGATTCCGCAGATAAACCAGGGCGTACGTTCCAGCCCTTCCTACTAAAATATCCAGCCAGATGCTGTAGCCTAATTGTCTGCAGGCTTAAGCATGTTGCGCTCATTCTTAACGGGTCCGCTCTCCAATAGAGCGTGGTTCGATCAATTGGTTCTGACATGCAATGGGGTGCCCTTTCTATACACTGCTTCTCAAAAACAGGGTACATTTAAAATTTCAGGGAAGGTAAATTGGAAATAAAAAGAGCTCTGTATGCCTTCATCAGCTTTTTTTCCCTGCGGTGTCACTGGTACTCAGCAAGGGGGGGAGCGCCTTCCGGAGCGGAGTGTGTGGCCACTCAGTGAGGCCCATCCCGTGGCAATCTGGTTTGCTGCCAACAGCTCGTCAGAAGCTTACCTACGGGCAATCCATAGCGCTCCATCAAAAAATCTGTCGATTGTCTCCCTCTATGCGTCCAACATCGCCAACTTTTTCTAGGAGCATAGGGGCTATCCGCTCCCAGTCAACATCACTGATTTCATAGCGGCTCATGAATCGCTTTGGTAAAGCCAAAGGAGGAGGAATGGCGCACATTCCTCAGAGGCAATGCCCTTTTCAACTGGCTACTACTTAGAATAAAGTGGGGGATAATAGATAGCATTCTACAATATATGTATCATCTTAGTGCATCTGTTCAATAAGCTAAAAGCTGCATTTTCAATTAAACTGCCTCAGCAAGCAGTTTTAAGCACCTTGCTTGGCTAGTCATGGCTCATTATCAATTCAAGACTACCCCCCTGCTTCTACTACTTTTTCTTCTACTTGGCCATTCATCTTACAGCCAAAGGGATAGCACCCGCCACCAGTTGACCCTTTCGGGATATACAGATGTGTATGTGGCTGCATTTTCAGACTCCTTAGGCCCTAATGCGCTGCAGGCGTTTACAACTGTATCGCCCCGGGATGAGCGCTTTGGTTTAAACGTAGCCCAAATCAGTGCAGATTATCAATCTGAAAGGGTCAGAGGCAGGCTCACCCTGCACTGGGGGGATATTGCTCAAGCAACCTGGTCGGAGGAATTCAGGGCAGTACAGGAAGCACACCTAGGCTTGCTGCTGGCTAAAGACTTATGGCTTGATGGTGGCTTTTTTCACACCCATATCGGCACCGAAAGCTTTCTGCCTAAAAACAACCTGCTTTCTTCTACGGCTGTAGCCACCTACAACGAACCCTTCTTTCAAAGCGGAGCCCGGCTATCGTATGAGGGGAGCAAACGATGGGATGTTGCCCTTTGGATAGTGAGCGGATATAACTTATATCTTGATGTGAACGATGCCAAGTCTGTAGGACTTCTCCTGTCTTACAGGCTTAGTGAGCGAACGGACCTTACCTACACCAACCTTTTTGGGCGGGAGTCGCTGGATGGGGTTCAACCCAGGCAGTACCGTAGCTATCAAAACATGTATCTGACAAGCGGTCTGGGAAGTAGAATTAGGTTGATTGTGGGAGGAGATTTTGGAAGTCAAAGCCATAGCAAAGGCACTGCATTATCGCAGACAGCGCTGATGTACAATGCGCTGGCAACGATCCGCTATCAGCTACGCCCAAGCTATTCCCTTACTACCCGAGCAGAAGTTTTTCAGGATCGGGCAGGCTTTATTTCCGGCCTGCTCCCAAGCACAAACGGCAGGCCTGAGGGGCTGCAGTTGATGGGTGTAACGCTGGGTGGCGAGTACATTCCGCAGCCGGGCGCCTACCTGCGTGCAGAGATCCGGTATTTGAGAACGGCTGATCATCAACCAATCTTCTATACCGATGGGCCCACCTCCCAGCGCTGGGAGGCAATGATTACCATGGGCTATACTTTTGAAAAGCTAGTCCGTTGGTAGGGCATTACCAGGCTGTGTTTATAGGGTAGTAGTTGAAGAACCATGGATGAGGCTACAGGGTCAAATGCCAGGTAGCTATCATCCATTTTATCCTATCTGGGTAGTTTGACTGTAGTTTTCATACGGTTAAGGAACCGTTCTACCTTATCTCTGTCTTCATATACACTTTTACACAGTGGCGAAAGCCCTGATATACCCCATTCAGTTGCCCTGCCAAACTGGTAAATCCTCCCAGGGAGTTTCCCTCGGGCAATCCACGGTACGCTAATTTTAGAACTGTAGAGTGTCTGCTACTTTACGTCCTACTTCCCTTTCTCTCTCAGGGAGCATAGGTGCTATCTGCTCCCTATCTACGTACCTAGATGTAGAGCGTCTGAAGAACGGGTTTTTAGAAAACTTAAAACCCTCTAAATCATGTAAATCATGCTATTCGCAAGCAACCTCAGCTGCACAACCCAGTGATCAACCATCTTAAGATTCAGGATGATGCATGTCTGCGTGGGGGTGCATTGGTTTAGCGCCTTCCTTTCCCTTCCATATAATCCAGGGTGAGCCCCGTAAGGGTTTTAACCCCCAGGCTCAGGCCACTATCATCAATGTAAAAATCAGGGGTATGGTGAGGGGCTACCTCCGATGGCTGCTTGCCCTTTTCCATTCCCCCCACAAAGAGGTAGAGGCCTGGAATCTTTTCCTGAAAGAAGGCAAAGTCTTCGGCACCCAGTACCGCATCTGTAAGCACCACCTGCTGCTTTCCGGCTATGTGCTCCAGGGTGGGCAGCATGCGGCTGGTCAGGGCAGGATCGTTGTAGGTGATGGGGGTCATGGGTACAAACACCACCTCGGCTGTGGCGCCGGCACTCTCGGCTATTTTGGTGGCCGTGCGGCGTATGCGCGCATGGATATCTTCCCGCATCTTGGGGTCCAGCGTACGTACCGTTCCCTCCATCTGTACTTCTTCGGGAATAATGTTATTGCGCACCCCTCCATGAATCTGCCCTACGGTAACCACCGCTGCTTCTTTGGTGAGCTCGGTCTGCCGGCTGATGATGGTCTGCAGGCCGTTGATGATCTGGGCCGATACCACAATGGGGTCGGTGCCATTCCAGGGATAGGCGCCATGGGTCTGGCTTCCTTTTACCGTTATGCGCATAATGTCGGCCGCCGCCATGGTACCGCCTGGCTTGTACTTAAGTGTGCCTACCGGGGTCTGGGAGTTGATGTGCAGCCCAAAGATCACCTCAGGAGCCGGGGCTTTGGTGATCACCCCTTCCTTTACCATCAGCGAGGCACCGCCTTCTTCTCCGGCTGGAGCTCCTTCTTCGGCGGGCTGAAAGATGAACTTTACCGTTCCCTTCAGCTCGGCCTTCATGCTCACCAGTACCTCGGCGGCGCCCAACAGCATGGCAATGTGGGTATCATGCCCGCAGGCATGCATCACCCCTACTTCCTGCCCGTTGTACTCCCCCTTCTCCTTGGAAGCAAAAGGCAGGCTACTGCGCTCGGTTACCGGCAGGGCATCTATATCGGCCCGAAGGGCAACTACCGGCCCGGGCTTGCCACCCCTGAGAATACCGATTACCCCGGTTTTGGCTACGCCGGTCTCCACCTCTATGCCCAGGGCTTTTAACTGCTCGGCAATTCGGGCAGCCGTATTTACCTCCCTGTTGCTGAGCTCAGGATACTGATGAAAGTGGCGGCGGTTCTCGATCACCTTGGCGTTGATTTTATCGGCCATCTGGTTGGCCCGGGCAATGAGCTTGCTATGCTGGGCCAGCAGCGGAAGGGTGCTGCCGCCCAGCAGAAGGGCTACGGTCAACAGGCTTTTGAGTAGGGTATGGGGAGTGAGCATGGGTAAATGTAGATTCGATCTGAAAGGGGTAAATTAAGAAAAAGCGGAGAGCAAACCAGCAGCCTGAAAACAGTTAGCGAACGATTAGTATATAACTTATTAGCGAAAAATAGCATTTTTCAAATACAAGCGATATCAACGAGTGTTCTGCCATTCGTATTATATCTTAGCGATAATTTTTAAAAGCCCTATTTTTCCAATTTAATTCTAATTTAATTCGGCTTTAACGCCTCTTTAAGAATAGGATTTAATCTTTGTATCATAAACAAAGCGCTCCTATGCTTTTCTCCCCCTCACTCCGCTTGTATACCCCCCTTCTGCTGGCTGCATGCCTTTTGCTTGGCACCTCCTGTGCCAGTCTTAGGGATTCGCTGGCCTCCAAGCGGTATAAACAGACCGTAGCCGAACGCGATGGCCTGCTGGCCGACAAAGCCCTGTTACAGGCCGATACCGCCCGCCGAGGCAGCCAGTTCAGAACGCTTAGCACTGAGCACCGGCAGCTGCAAAACCGCTACAGCAAGCTGGACCAGCAGTTCCTGAACCTGAACCAGGACTACCAGGCCCTGATGAGCTCCAGCACCTCCAAGGCCGACCAGCTCAATACGGCCCTACGCCAAAAGCAGCAGGAACTGGACCGCAAAGAAGGCCTGCTGAAGGAGCGGGAGAAAGCACTGGCCGACATGCAGCTGAAGATGCAGCGCCAGGATTCGGTCACCAATGCCCTGAACAATCTGGTAAAAGGTGCCCTGCTTGGCTTTAAGGCCGATGAGCTATCTGTAGAGCAACGCAACGGTAAGGTATATGTCTCCATGTCGGATAAGCTGCTGTTCCAATCCGGCAGTGCGGCAGTAGAAAGCAAGGGCCAGGACGCCCTCAAGAAGCTGGGCGATGTGCTGGCCAAGCATCCTGACATAGACATTCTGGTAGAGGGACATACCGATAATGTACCCATTAAAACGGCCCTCTACAAAGACAACTGGGACCTGAGCGTAGCACGGGCAACCTCCATTGTACGCCTGCTAAGCAGCACCATAGCCCCCACCCGCATTACGGCCTCGGGTAAGGGCGAGTACTTTCCCATGGCGGCCAACGATACGGCAGAAGGCAAGGCCCGAAACCGCCGCACCGAAATTATCCTGTCTCCTAAACTGGACGACCTCTTCAAGCTTATTCAAAAATCTTCCTTATAAACTCACAGTAACATGATAGCAGAAAACAAAATCAAAGCAGTGGCAGCAGGGGTTACTGTAACCCTTTTCGCCTCCCTCATCGGCACCGGCATTCTTTACAGGGACAATTCTCTGCTTAAAGAGGACTTTATGGCTGAAAAAGTGCGTACCGAAAGCCTTACCGCCGAGCGAAGCTCCCTGAAAAAAGAACTGGATGCCCTGCGCACCGATCTCTCAACCTATACCATTAAAAACGGCGAGCTGGACCTGGCCATCCGCAACGCACAGCAGCAGCTCAGCGAGCGCGAGGCCAGAATAGCGCAGCTCAGCAAGGAAAACGCCAGCATTGCCCAGCTGAAGAAAGAAAATGCCGCCATCCGCAAGATTCGCCAGGATCTGGTGAGCCAGCTGGAAGGCATGCGCAGCAGCAACAGCCAGCTACAGGCCGAAATTGCGGAACTGAACCGCACCATAGCCGCCCTTCGCAGAGAAAATGACAATCTGTATGCAAAGGCCCATGCCAAAACCAGCATGGCCTACAACTTCCGCACCGAGGTGGTGAAAAAACGCAAAGACAAGCTTACGGTACGGGCCAAACGAGCACACCTGGTGAAGATCAGCTTTGATATGAGCAATCCTTCCGAGCTCAGCGGCGAGCTATATGTAAAGGTGCGCTCTCCCAAATCGCAGGATGTTGCCGGTGATCTGGTAATACTGGAAAACAGTGTGCTGCAGCAGGATGTGCTTACGGCCAGCATAGACGGCGGCTGGTCTGCCCCCACCGACTACCGCCGGGTAAGCCTGAGCTTTGATCCGGCCGACAAGCTGGAGCAGGGTGTGTACCACATCATGGTCTACAGCGGCAACAACTACCTGGGCAGCAGCCAGTTTAGCCTGGCAAAGTAAGCCGCCCCCTGCATTGTTCTTCTCCTGCATATCCATACACATATCACACCTTTTCTCTTAGCAGAAGCAGCATCTTTATGAGATGCTTCTTCTTTTTTTATAGCCCCGGAGCCGTGCACAAAAGCGAATAATTTCTTAATCTTAAGGATAGATTACTGGTTTTCTGCGGAGTTCCGGCGCCTCTACCCCAAAACGCCAAGCAATATACCCATGCCTACTGTAAAAATCCTGATTGTTGAAGACGAGCCAAAAGTAGCCAATGCCATCCAGCAGGGCCTGCAGGAAAATGGCCTGAAAGCTGATGTGGCCTATGATGGCCTGGTAGGCAAAAAAATGGCCCTGAGCGGCGGCTACAGCCTGGTGATCCTGGACATTAACCTGCCCCACATCAATGGGTATGAGCTTTGCCAGATCATTCGGGCGCATGATCCGCGCATCCCTATCATTATGCTTACGGCCCTGGGCGGAGTAGATGACAAGATTCAGGCCTTTGGCACCGGCGCCGATGATTACCTGGTAAAACCCTTTGATTTCAGGGAGCTGATGGCCCGAATTCAGGTATTCCTGAAACGCTCCAGCACACCGGAAGAGACCACCAAATCAGGCAATATTTTGCGGGTGGGCGATCTGGAGATTGACGATAACAGCAAAACCGTAGTGCGGGGCGGACAGCAGATTACCCTTACGGCCAAAGAATTTGCCCTGCTGGTGTACCTGGTGCGCAACAAAGGGCGGGTGGTCTCCCGCTCGGACATTGCCGAGAAGATCTGGGACATTACCTTCGATACCGGCACCAATGTGATCGATGTGTATGTGAACTTTTTGCGCAAGAAGATCGACAAGAATTTTCCCACCAAGCTCATACATACCCGCCAGGGAATGGGGTATATGGTGAAAGAAGAATAACATGACCATCCGCACCCGCTTAACCTGGCAGTTCACCATTATCGTAACAGCCATTGTTCTTCTGTTTTCGGTCTTCATTTACGTTTTCTATGCCGAGTTCCGCCGGGAGGAGTACTACAGCCGGCTGGAGAAAAAGGCCCTTACCACCGCCCGCCTGCTCATAGAAGTAAAGGAGATTGATATGAACCTGCTCAGGATCATCGATAACAATGCCCTTAATGCCCTGCACAATGAGCGCATCATGATCTTTAACCTGAGCAATGACCTTATCTATGCTTCAACCGATGATCTGGACCCACTGCCGGTAAGCCCCGAACTGCTGGACCGGATCCGCAGGGAGAAGAACCTGGAGTGGATCCATAACACCAATGAAACCCTGGGCCTTACCTATGACGAAGGAGATACCCATTATGTGGTGATCGCCTCGGCCTTTGATATCTACGGACGCCGCAAACTGGTGAATCTGCGTTTTATTCTCCTGGCGGGTTCGCTGGTAAGTATTGTCATCGCCTTCCTGGCGGGCCGCCTGTTTTCAGGTCAGGCCCTGCGCCCCATTACCAACATCAACCGGGAGGTATCCCAAATTAGTGGCGACAACCTGGATACCCGGGTGAACACCGGCAACGGACAGGATGAGATTGCCCAGCTGGCCACCAACTTCAATAAGATGCTGGACCGCATTGCAGCTGCTTTTTCACTGCAGAAAAATTTTGTTCACAATGCCTCCCATGAGCTGCGCACGCCACTGGCATCCATTATCAGCCAGATACAGGTAAGCCTCTCTAAAGAGCGTAAGGAGGATGAATATAAATTCCTGCTGCAATCCGTACTGGAAGATGCCCAGAACCTGACCCGCCTCTCCAATGGTCTGCTGGAACTGGCCCAGGCCGAAGCCGATACCATGCGTACCCGCATGAATCCTGTTCGAATCGATGAGGTTTTGTTCAGCGCCCAGCGGGAAGCGCTCAGGTCTGATAGCAACCGCAGCATAGAGCTTACCTTTTCGGAGTTACCCGAGAATGAAGAGGCCCTGACGGTACTGGGCCACGAGCGGATGCTGCTTACGCTCTTTCAGAACCTGCTGGACAATGCCTGCAAGTTTTCAGATGACCATAAAGCAGCTGTATCCATAGCCTTTGCCAATGGCTTTGTAAAAGTGGCCGTAAGCGACAATGGTATAGGAATCTCTGAGGAGGAAGTAGGCAGGATCTTCGTTCCTTTTTTCCGCTCAGAACCAGCCCGCCAGTTCAAAGGCCACGGGCTTGGGCTCTCCATCTGCAAAAAAATTGCCGAGCTGCACGGGGGTAGCATTCAGGTTCAATCAACCTTAGGAAAAGGCAGTACCTTTCAGGTAAGCCTGCCCCATAACTAGGCTGCACGTCACTCCTTTCCTTGCTGCATATGGCAGGATTGACCATTTCCATACCGGAGATGGTCTTTTTTTGTCATCTACACGATTACCAACAACTCCTTTTTGGCCTGCTTCCCTACATCTGCGAAGGTCAGGCAGAAGATTTTTAATTTTTTATCAAGAGTGGGCTCACTGGTAATTATCCAGAATGCAATTTTTCATAAGTATTGACTATCAGACAACTGCACGCCAAAACAGGCAATCATCGTAAAATAAGTCAATTTTAAGTTGAACGTTCCATCCACAAGATGGACCTTTAAAAAGAACTTTTTATCTGAAAATAGTACACTTATAAAAAATACCCGTACCTTGTGGCCTGCATTATTATTGCAACTTATTATTCAATTAATGAAAAAGTATTCGCAGGTAGTACTGGCACTACTCCTCTTTCTGACCTGGTCTTGTGCCACTGATGAATTGAATACGGTACACCCCCAACAGCTGGATGGGACAGCGCTTGATCTTACTCATGCAGCCGGAGGCAACGGACAGGGCCATGCCTACGGGCTGCTGCGCACCTGCTCCTCAGCAGATGTACTGGAGCGGCAACTGCAGGAAAACCCCGGGCTAGTCCGTAAAATGGAACTGTTGGAGGCTGCCATCAGCGCAAAGGGTACCAGCAAGCCATCCAAGGGTGGCGGAAAGCCAGGCAGCGGCACCGATCCCGGAACAGGTGAAACCCCTCCTGCACCTGCCTATCAACAGATTACCATACCGGTGGTTGTACATGTGCTGTACAACACCCAGCTGCAGAACATCTCTGATGCCCAGATTTTTTCACAGATTGATGTACTGAATGCTGATTTTGGCGGCACCAATCCTGACCTCTCCCAACTGCCAGGCGCCTTCAGTGGCCTGCAGGGCACGGCCAACATCCATTTTGAGCTGGCCAATGACAGAATTTACCGCAAACAAAGCAGCCGCGAAAGCTGGGGCACCCGCGATGAAATGAAATACAGCTCCAAAGGGGGTATGGATGCTGTTGATCCCGAAACACACCTCAATATCTGGGTTTGCAGAATTGGCAGCAGCATACTGGGGTATGCGCAATTCCCCGGCGGAAATCCCAAAACGGATGGTGTTGTGATCGACCCTGACTTTTTTGGCACTACCGGAAGCGTCCAGTATCCCTTCAACCAGGGCCGTACCGCTACCCACGAAGTGGGACACTGGCTTAACCTGCGCCACATCTGGGGCGATGGCCGCTGCAATGCGGATGATTTTGTGGCCGACACCCCCCTCTCCGATCGCCCCAATTATGGCTGCCCTGCCTTCCCTACCGTGCACTGCAAAACCACGGACATGACCATGAACTTCATGGACTATACCGATGATGCCTGCATGTACATGTTCTCTCAGGGACAGGTAGACCGCATGCGCGCCGTACTGCAAACAACTGCCCGCTCAGGCTACATCAAGACTGAAGCAAACTGATCTGCTCAGAACATTATCAGAAGGCAACCCCCTTGGGGTTGCTTTTTTTTGCTCCCCGCACTACCCTGGCCTAATCAAGGGGCTTCGTATGACAGGAAAGGGGCACCCGCTCAGGCGTGGGGAGGTTTTCCTGGCGTTGCGTACCGCAGGGAGAGTGAGCGCCTACGCCTTAGAGGGGATAAAAGAAGGGGATCAGCAAACTGGCTATGAGCCAGAACATGAGGTTAAGCACTGCCCCAACCTTTAAGAAATCCTTAAACCGATATTGCCCGGCACTGTAAACCATGGCATTGGTCTGATAGCCCACAGGGGTCATAAAGGAAGCCGAGGCGGCAAAGGTTACGGCCATTAAAAAAGGCATGGGATGAACGCCCATGCTGGCCGCCGTTGCAATGGCAATGGGCGCTAAAAGTGCCGCCGTTGCGTTGTTTGACATGATTTCGGTTAGCAGTGAGGTAAGCAGGTAAAGCCCTGAAACAACTACCAGGGGCCCCCAGCTTCCCAACACACCCACCAGTGAATCTGCAATGAAGGAATCCAGTCCGCTGTTGGTCATGGCTGTACCCAGGCTGAGGGAGCCGGCCAGCAAAAACACGATCTTCCAGTTTATGGCCTCATAGACTTCTTTCATGGACATGACCCCCAAAAGCGCCAGCAGCACCACCGCTGTCAGGGTTCCCTCCATAATGGGTACCAGGTTGGTAGTAGCCAGAAGCACCACCAGCACAATAGCGCCCATTACAATCAGAAAACGCTTTTTATCAAAATCAACCAGGGGTTCTTCAGAAAGCAGCACAAAAGGAAAATGCTGCTCCTGCTGCAGGCGCTTCAGCTCCTCTACGTAGTGGCTTTTTACCTCGGCCAGAATCACATCGCCCGCCTTTAGAGGCATGTCGTACAGATGCTCGTGCAATACCTCCTCCCGGTGACGAATGGCCAGGGGCACCGCCCGGAAGCGCCGCCGAAAATCAAGTCCACGCAGCGCTTTGCCGTCCAGCTCCGAGTTGGCAGTGATCACCAGCTCCACCAGTGTTGATTTTTTCCCTTTGAGCGTATCGTCTCCAATACGTACGGCGGCCGTTACCAGTACCTTGGCCCGGTCCTTTAGCGCTTTGATCTTGTCAATATTGCACCGCACTTTCAGGATATCATGCGCCTCCAGCACAAAGTCGCCCGGAGGCAGGGTAAAGGTGCTGCCCTGCCGGCGGATCTCAATAATGTCCATCTCCAGTTCGGCCACCAGCTCGGAATTCATGATGCTGCTGCCAACCGAAGCCGCTTCGGGTAGCAATTCAATCTCTGTCAGGTAATTTCCCACATCAAACTGGGCTCGCAAATCGCGCTGCCGGTTAAGGTCGGGCAACATTTTAATTCCCCACAGGATCATGTAGAGCACGCCAACTCCCAGCAGCACCAGTCCCAGGGGCGCCAGGGCAAACATGGAGATAGGGGCCAGCCCCTCCTTTTCGGCAATGCCGCTGACCAGAATATTGGTAGAGGTGCCAATGAGGGTACAGCTTCCCCCCAAAATAGAGGCAAACGATAGAGGAATCAGCATTTTGGAGGGCGAATGGCCCGCCGCATAGGCAATCTGGATGATCACCGGTATAAAGACCGCTACAACAGGGGTATTATTTACAAAGGCCGATACCAGGGCCACCAGCAGCATCATCAGCACCATGCCACTGCGGAAGCTTTTGCGAAAAATGGCCGAAAGCCTGAAGGCTACCAATTGAAGCGCACCGGTTTTAAGCAGGGCCGCACTCAGCACAAACATAAAGGCTACCGTAAGGGTAGCCTTATTGCTGAACCCCTCAATGCCTTGCTCAGGTGTTATCACCCCAAAGAAAATAAGGGCCACCACCGCCAGCAGAGCCACCAGATCAATGGAGAGGGCCTCTGTGGCAAAAAGCACCACAGCGCCAAGCAATACAAACAGGGTGATCAGCGCATCGGCACTCATGAGCAGAAAATAGGGACAAATATAGGCTTAATCTATCAATCTGGTAGAGTAGTAGCTGTATTTAAAATTCTCCGGGCAAGGGCTGGTTGCGCAGCGCCTCCTCCCGCCGCATGATCTCAGATAGGGTAGCGTTCTTTAGCAGGCGTACCGTGGCCGCTCGCACTACGGAAAACACATCCCGGATGCCGCACAGGTGTTCATTGCGGCATTCTTCGCAGCGCTCATAATACCGGTGGGCCGTGCAGGGAAGCAGGGCAATGGGCCCGTCAAACAGGCGCATTACTTCGGCCATGCTAACCTCCTGAGGCGCCCTGATGAGAAAATACCCTCCCCCCTTGCCCTTTTTGCTGGCCAGAATCTGGGCGCGCTTCAGCTCCAGCAGAATAGCTTCCAGAAATTTCTGGGGTATGGATTCTGCCCTGGCAATCTCGCTGATGAGCACCGGCCCCTGTTCCCAGCGCCTTGCCAGGTACACCAGGGCGTTGATGGCATACTTTGTCTTTTTAGAAATCATGGGTGTGCGCCGATCTTCTTTGCCTTAAAAACCCACCTGCCTGGCCGCTGGCAGCAGTCGGCTGCTGCAAACTGACCCCTGCCCCCGCACAGGCCGGCCGGCCGCAGCAGCATGCGCAAACGCTCACCTTTCGGGGAATGATCGGTTGTGTATGCAGCTGCGGATAGGGGCTTAACCGGATGCAGGCATACTACTTTTTGGAACGCATCATCTCAAACATATCCCACATCTGGGGAGTAATGCGCTCCAGGTTGTTAAATTCACCTGCGCCCTTCAACCATTCACCCCCATCGATGGTCACTACCTCGCCATTGACGTAGGCGCTGAAATCACTCATCAGATAGGCCGCCAGGTTGGCCAGCTCCTGATGCTCGCCTACCCGGCCGAGGGGTACTCTGCGGGCCGGGTCAAACTTATCGGCCAGCTCGCCGGGCAGCAGCCGGCTCCAGGCGCCTTCGGTGGGAAAAGGTCCGGGTGCAATGGCATTGCTGCGAATCTTGTACTTGGCCCACTCTACGGCCAGGGAACGGGTAAGGGCCAGTACACCGGCTTTGGCACAGGCACTGGGCACTACATAGCCCGATCCGGTCCAGGCATAGGTGGTCACTATATTTAAAATGGTGCCGGGCTGCTGGCGATCTATCCAGTGTTTGCCCAGGGCCAGGGTAAACTGGGTGGTACCCTTGAGCACAATATCCAGTACGGTATTAAAGGCCCGGTGCGACAGGCGCTCAGTGGGGCTGATAAAATTGCCGGCAGCATTGTTGAGCAGGCCATCAATGGCCCCCCATTCGGCCGCTGTTCTTTCAATGACCTGCTCTATCTGGTCCCACTCCCGCACATCGCAGGCCAGGGGTAATACCTTCCCCCCCGTTTCGGCTTCCAGCTCGCCGGCGGTCTGCTCCAGCACCTCCAGTTTTCGGCTGGTGATCACCACCTTAGCTCCCAACTGTAAAAAGTAGCGGCTCATGGCGCGGCCCAGGCCGGTACCGCCGCCGGTTACAATCAGCACCTTGCCTTGCAGCGCATCGGGCCGTAGCATGCCCTCGGTATACTTGCTCATATGTAGCGTAAAAATTTGGTTGAAGCGGAAGATACATTATTTCCGGCAGCTATGCCCCAGCCGTGCAGCTGCCTGTTGCTTTTTTATGTAAATTGTCTGCCAAACTAAGCTGATATGTTCAAGAAAACGATTCCTCTTTACCTGCTTATGGCAGCCGCTGCAACAGGCTGCGTTTCTCAAAAAAAATACGATACCCTGCTGGCCGAAAAGGTGCGCCTGGAAGCCCTGCAAACCGAATGTGAAGAAAAGCTGGCCGTAGCCAACAGCGGCATACAGCGTCTGGAACAACAACGCAGCGAGCTGGAGGCCGAGCGCAGCAAGCTTCAGCAGGAGCTTGGCCAGACCAGCCAGGACCTGCAGGCGCGTCAGAAAGCTTATAAAGAACTGGAAGACTATTACAACAATCTGGTAAACACCAGCGGCAAGCTACAGGGCGACCTGAGCGAGCAGCAGAAACGCCTGATCAGCGCCCGCGAAGAACTGGAAGCTACCCGCCGCCGTAACGAAGAACTTGCCACCAACCTTCAGGAACGGGAACGCCGCGTAAACGAGCTGGAGAAGTTGATTGCTGAGAAGGAACGGGTAGTAAGCCAGCTGCGCCAGAAAGTGAGCGATGCCCTGCTGAACTTCAAGGAGAATGACCTTACGGTAGAAGTGCGCAACGGCAAAGTATATGTCTCGCTGGCCGAGCAGCTCCTCTTTAAATCCGGCAGTACGCAGGTAGACCCTAAGGGCCAAAAAGCACTGCAGCAGCTGGCCGGTGTGCTGAAGGACAGCCGCGACATCAACATTCTGGTAGAAGGCCATACCGATAATGTTCCCATGAATAAAGCCACCGCCTGCATATCCGATAACTGGGATCTTAGTGTACTACGCGCCACCTCCATTGTAAATATTCTGCAGAAAAGCGGGGTGGGCCCCGATAGGATCACCGCCGCCGGCCGGGGCGAATTTGTGCCTGTTACGGCTAATACCACGGCCGACGGACGCGCTAAAAACCGCCGCACCGAAATTATTCTGACACCCAAGCTGGATGAGCTCTTTCAGCTGCTGGAAAGCAACTAAAAGTATAAAGCGCCCGGATATCCCTCCGGGCGCTTTTTTGTGAAACAAAAAGGCATAAAAACAAGTATATACGAGCAAGTGGCACTCTTTTTGAGAAGGCAGCTCAGTTTTTCCCCGGCCAGCCGGCAGGGAAGGCTCCTCCCCCTCCTCTTGCGCTACAGGTCCACCCCTTCTTATTTACTTGAAGCAGATACTACGCTCTAATTACTCCGCTATGAAACCATCGCTGCTGCTGTCACTGCTTATTCTGTTTGCTTCTTTTGCCTGTTCTGACAAGGAAGTAGTTCCCAGTTTTCATGAAAAAAGAGCCCTTCTGGTAGACCAGAACTGGAAAGTAGGGCTGCTATCGATCGATGATGGAGCAGATGAGTCCGCCAACTACCAACGGCTCAGCCTGGATTTTGGCGAGCAGAATTCCCTGGTGGCTACCTCTACCAATGGCCAGAGCTTTTTCGGAACCTGGGCCTACACTCAGCTGGAAACCGGAAATGATCAGCTCAGGATTCAGTTTACCGGCAGCGATCTCCTGGACCGGCTCAACCGCAACTGGCAGATTGAAAGTTTTCAGAACAGCAAGATTGAGCTGCGCTCCGAAGGCCCCGGCCAGAGCGGGCTCAGCCGCCTGCAGCTGGTGAAGCAATAGGCAGTCTACGACCCTGCCGATCGCTCTCTTCGGCCAGTTCCAGTAGCTGTATCACCTGCAGCGCTTCCTGGGCAGGTACCGGATGCTGTTTTCCTTCCCGGATAGCGGCTGCTAGTAACTGATAAAAGATGCCGTAGTCGCCCGCCAGGCTGGGATAGCATCGCTCCTCTACACTCGCCCCATTATCTACTAGTAGCGTACCCCATTGGTCGGGCCGTTCACTTCCCCACTCCGCCCCTCCAGGCTGCAGGCCGGCCCGCAGCGCGGCTTCCTGCGGGTCCATTCCCCCTTTGGTATAACTTCCCTTTGTAGCCAGCAGGCTAAAACGAGGCCATGAGGCGCTTACAAGTGAGCCAGCCGCCAGCTGCACCTGCACCTGGGGGTAATACAGAAACAACTCAAAGGCATCCGGCGTACGGGCCGCTGTTCGCTCTGTTCTGATCTGGGCATAAAGCGCCTGAGGCGTGCCAAACAAGAGCAGGGCCTGATCCAGCAGATGGGGCGCCAGGTCCCAGAAAATACCGCTGCCTGGGGCCGGCTCTTCCTTCCACCCGGCTTTGATCTGGGGCCGAAAACGGTCAAAACGGGATAGCAGCTGCACCGGTCTGCCAAGTATCCCCTCTCGTACTACCTGCTGCAGCGTTAGGAAATCCGCATCCCAGCGGCGGTTATGGTACACACTTATCACCCGCTGCTTCGCCTCGGCCAGTGCAATCAGCGCTTCAGCCTCGCCGGAGCTAAGGGCAAAGGGTTTTTCCACTACTACATGAGCCCCCGCCTCCAGGGCCAGCCTGGCCTGGGGAGCATGCAGTGCGTTTGGCGAGCAGATAATGACCAGCTCCGGCCATAAGGCCTGCAGCGCCTCCTCCGGCCTACGGAAATGAGGGACCGTAGGAAAGGCCTCCCGCCCACTGTCTCCCCTGGGCTGTACCAGTCCCACCAGCTGGTACTGGGGGTTCTGTAGCAAAAAGGGCACATGAAATGCTCTGGCAGAAAGACCATAGCCAAGGAGAAGGGTGCGAATGGGTAGCATAGCTTGCAGAAAAATAACCAAAAGTTGTAGGGAGAACAGAAAAAATCACCCGCCAGTTAGCTGACCACCAGGCTATTTGCCGGCCGGTGCCGAATTAATTTCAGGGCAGTTGTGGGCATTTCTGAGCCAATTGAGCCTATTTTACCAACCATTTTGGGCTTGGCACGTTATACCAACTGGATTTGGCAAACTTTTTGACAATTAACTTCTTGAACCAAATTTAAACGACAATTATGAAAACTACTCGCATTTCAATAGTGATGTTGCTTTGCCTAAGCATGTTCGCCTTTTCGTGTAAGAACTGGAGCAAAACAGCTCAGGGCGCAGCCGCCGGTACCGCCGCCGGTGCTGCTGTAGGCGCCGGTGTAGGTACGCTGGCCGGAAATACAGCCAAAGGCGCCATTCTGGGTGCTGTAATCGGTGGTGCCGCTGGTACAGCCATAGGGGTGTACATGGACAAGCAGGCCAGAGAGCTGGAAGAAGACCTGCCAAACGCAACTGTAGAACGTGTAGGTGAGGGTATTCAGGTGACTTTTGAAAGTGGTATCCTGTTTGGGTTTGACTCTCACACCCTTACCCCTCAGGCCCAGCAAAATATCCGGGAGATGGCCGTTACGCTTAAGAAGTATCCTGACACCAACATCCTGATCGAAGGCCATACCGACTCACAGGGTAGCGATGAGTACAACCAGCGCCTGTCCGAACGCCGCGCTCAGGCCGTAGCCAACTATGCCATTGCACAGGGGGTAAACGGTAGCCGTATCTCAACCAAGGGATATGGTGAATCGCAACCTGTTGCTTCCAACGATACCGACGCCGGCCGTGCCGAAAACCGTCGGGTAGAAGTTGCGATCTTTGCAAATGAGCAGCTGCAGCAGAAAGCAAAAGAAGGGCAGCTCCGCTAGTCTTTCTTCACTGTAAACATATATAAACCGGCCCTGGTGCCGGTTTTTTTGTTTGCTTCCAACGCATCTGCCCAATCCTGTGTCTGTATAGTAGTGCTGGCACCCGCCAGCAATTGCTTTCCAAACTTCCCTGAACCAATCAACCGGTCCCGCACAAGGCCGGTTGTTTTCTTGTGTGGATGGGCAGAAGGTCTGTTTAGTGCAGAGCCTGCCCCAGGTACTCCATCGTTACAAGTACCTTCTGTCAGTGCTATCAGCAACTGGCTGTACCTGACTGTAAGTAGCCAGCCTAAAACCAAAAGCAGCCTGCTTTGGTCTGAAGCAGGCTGCTGAATGTTCCACACCCAGGTGCGGCAAGGCCTTGTGCTTACATCATGATCTTGCCATGCTCGCCGCCCTGGTACTGCTTGCCTTTCATAATGGCCTTGGCGATCTTAAAGATCTGCGTCATTTTATTGGCAGAGGTATTCCAGTATTCGGCAGAATGCGGGATCACCTTCAGCAGGGCCAGGTTGGGATCTTCCAGGCCGCGCGGGAACCAGGCCTGCAATACGGGGCTCCACAGCTTGGTGATCATGGCCCGGTCGGTTACCAGTTCGGCAGTGCCCGATAGCGAAATATAGGTTTGCTTGCTTACATCGGCATAGGCCAGGTTTACATGGTCAAAGCGGGAAACATCCTCCACTTTCTCGGTATGATCATCGGTATAGAACCAGATGGTACCGTCTGCATCAATCTGCCGGGTAGACATGGGGCGGCTTACAATATTGCCATCAGGCTCCAGGGTACTGAACATGCAGATTTCTATATCTTCAATTTTTTTGATAAGATCCTGTACGGACTTTGTTTGCATATAGCTTTCCATAAAAAATAAGGGGTTTAGATAAAACAATCCTCTTGATTTAACGCTGGCGTGCCGTTAATTGTTTTTTGGCTTTTCCCCAACAATATCGCCCACAAAGCGGTAGTGCCACTATGAAATCCCTCCTGATAAAGTGCGCAATGCCATCCTTATTTGCCTGGCTGCTTCGGCTGCACCGGGCAGCAGGCTGGTTGCTGGCCCCCTACCTGACTTGGGTCAGTTTTGCTACCCTGCTTACCCTCAGCATTCTACTGCTGAACCAGGCCGTACTGCTGCTCTAGCTATAAAAAAAACCAGCAGCGAGGCTGCTGGTTTCTAGAATTGACAAGGAGATGCACTAGGCGGTTTCTTCCCGCAGCATTCTGCGCAGGATTTTGCCCACGTTGGTCTTGGGCAGCTCATCCCGGAATTCTACAATGCGGGGCACCTTGTAATTGGTCAGGTTCTGCCGGCAGTGGGCAATTAGCTCCTCTTCGGTAAGGCTGTTATCTTTCTTCACCACACAGATCTTTACCGCCTCGGTGGTTTTGGCATCGGTTACCCCTATGGCCGCTACTTCCAGCACCTTGGGGTGCATGGCCACTACATCTTCAATTTCATTGGGGTATACATTAAAGCCCGATACCAGGATCATGTCTTTCTTACGGTCTACAATCTTAAAGAAACCGTCCTCGTCCAGTACGCCGATATCACCGGTTCTGAACCATTCTTTGTTCAGAAATACCTTCTCGGTTTCATCATCCCGCTGCCAGTAGCCTTTCATGACCTGCGGGCCTCGGGCACAGATCTCGCCAGCCTCGCCGATGCCCAGCTGATTGCCATCTTCATCAAAAATGGCCATTTCGGTATTGGGCATGGGCAGGCCTATAGTACCCTGCCGCTCGGTGCCATCCAGGGGGTTTACACTCAGTACCGGCGAGGTTTCGCTCAGGCCGTAGCCTTCTACCAGGGGTACGCCGGTAAGGGCTTTCCAGCGCTCGGCTACGGCCTTTTGCACGGCCATGCCGCCGCCTACCGCAATTTTGAGCTTGCTGAAATCCACTGAAGCAAAGGCTTCCTGGTTCAGCAGGCCATTGTAAAGGGTGTTCACCCCGGTGATCATGCTGATGGGCTCGCGCTTGAGGTCTTTGATAAAGGCCTTCATATCCCGTGGATTGGTAATGAGCAGGCATTTGGCGCCTATGTAGGCCATAAAGATGCCGTTTACCGCCAGGACAAAGATGTGGTAGAGCGGAATGGCCGTTACCATATACTCCTGCTTGCCTTTCTCCAGCAGGGGCTTAAACCACTCATTGATCTGCAGTGTATGGGCCACCATGTTGCGGTGGGTAAGCATGGCGCCTTTGGCTACGCCGGTAGTGCCGCCTGTGTATTGCAGAAAGGCCAGATCATCGGGCTGCAGCTTGGGAGGGGTAAAGGTCAGTTTGCTTCCCTCCTTCAGCACATCGGTAAACTGCAGGGCTGTAGGCAGGCTGTAGTCGGGCACCAGTTTTTTCACCTTCTTCACCACCAGATTCACTACCCAGCCCTTCAGCCCGCCAATCATGTCGCCCAGGCCGGTAACCATTACGTGCTTGATCTTGGTTTCGGGCAGCACCTGCTGCAGGTTGTGGGCAAACATATTGATCACCAGTATGGCCGTAACGCCGGCATCATTGAACTGGTGCTTCATTTCACGGGGTGTATACAAGGGGTTGGTGTTCACTACCGTAAGGCCGGCCCGCAGTGCACCAAATAGGGCAATGGGGTATTGCAGGCAGTTCGGCATCTGTATGGCCAGCCGATCACCTTTTTTAAGCCCCAGTTTTTGCTGCAGATAAGCCGCAAACGCCCTGGACAGCTGATCTACCTCCCGAAAGGTAAGGGATTTGCCCATGCTGATATAGGCAACACGGTCCGGAAACTGCCGGAAGGCTTCTTCCAGCATGCTGGGCAGATCAGGAACATGATCGAATTTAACAGTATGCTGTATCCCTTGAGGATAATGCTTGAACCAGGGAAAGTCGGCCATAGGTATTTGAAAATTTTTCGGTTACTCCGTAAAAATAAGGTTTCAATCGTTTTCACCTAAAAAATACTCAAAATCTTTTGCCTTTCCCGCACAGCGCCGGATTTTATGCGCTCAGCGCCAGCAACATAAAAAAGTCTGCTCCAAAAGAAGCAGACTTTCCGTTAACCATTAAACCAACTTTTTACCAAAAAAGGAGAAAAAGACCATTACCGCTGCCGGACCTCGCCACCTGGTTTCAGGCAGTTTTGCCAGAACCCTTACACGCAACGAAACCGAGCCCGGGGCTTTCAGGCTTCCTGGTGCTTTATTCGGTTTCAAAGCTAATGAATGAACTCATTTTATAAAAATGTGTTAACTATGCCCCAAAAAGTTTAGAGACTATTTACTATTGCACTATATTTGTTACAAGAAACGCAAAATAGCGCCTTGGTCATGTCAAAGAATTATGAAATTGATACCATTGATCTAAAGATCCTTGCCCTGCTGTCGGAGGATGCCAAGATTCCCTATACCGAGATCGCCAAAAAGGTATTTGTATCGGGCGGCACTGTGCACGTGCGCATGCGTAAGCTTGAAGAAATGGGCGTGGTACAGGGGGCTACCCTTAAGATCGACTACAGCAAACTGGGCTACGACATTACCGCCTTTCTGGGCATTTTTCTGGAGAAAAGCTCTTACTATGAGCGGGTGGCCAGCGAACTGGAAAAAATACCCGAAGTAGTAAGCCTGCACTATACCACCGGCCCCTATAGCATGTACTGCCGCATCTATTGCAAAGACACTACCCACCTGCGGCAGGTGCTGCATGACAAGATCCAGAAGATCGATGGTGTGGAGAGAACCGAAAGCATTATCTCCCTGGAAGAGCGGGTGCAACGCACCATTCGGCTGGATGAACTGATGGAATAAGGGCTGTTGAACTATTTACAGAAGGGTTCTGCAGTGCCCTCCACAAGAAGGGCAAATATCCCCCTTTGAATTTGCTGAGCCTCAATTATTTGCCTTGCCAAGGGGAAATAAAAGGGCCCGGGGGAACATAAAATTGGGATTTCTGTTATACATTTGTAACTAATTTAGAATAATTCCAAACAACACCATCCATGGCAAAAGATACCGAAATTCTGGAGTCAATCACCAGTTCGGAATACAAGTGGGGTTGGGAAACCAAGATCGAAAACGACTCGGCTCCCAAGGGGCTGAACGAAGATATTATCCGCTTTATTTCAGCCAAAAAAGAGGAGCCCGAGTGGCTGCTGGAGTGGCGCCTGAAGGCCTACCACCAGTGGCTGAGCATGAAGGAACCCAAATGGCCGAATGTGCAGTATCCTGAAGTAGATTTTCAGGACATTATTTATTACTCTGCCCCCAAGAAAAAGCCTACAGCCAAAAGCCTGGATGAGGTAGATCCCGAGCTGCTCGATACCTTCAAGCGCCTGGGCATTTCCCTGGAGGAGCAAAAGCGCCTGACCGGTGTGGCGGTAGATGCGGTGATCGATTCGGTTTCCGTAGCCACCACGTTTAAGGCCAAACTGGGCGAGCTGGGCATCATTTTCATGAGCTTCAGCGAGGCGGTAAAGGAGCATCCCGAGCTGGTGCGCAAGTACCTGGGATCTGTAGTGCCGGTTACCGACAACTACTACGCCGCCCTTAACTCGGCGGTCTTTACCGACGGCTCATTCTGCTATATTCCCAAGGGGGTACGCTGCCCCATGGAGCTGAGCACCTACTTCCGCATCAATGCGGCCAATACCGGCCAGTTTGAGCGTACCCTCATTGTAGCCGACGAAGGCAGCTACGTAAGTTACCTGGAAGGCTGTACCGCCCCCCAACGGGACGAAAACCAGTTGCATGCTGCCGTGGTGGAGATCTATGCCGCCAAAAAGGCCGAGGTAAAATATTCCACCGTACAGAACTGGTACCCCGGCGACAAGCAGGGCAAAGGAGGGATCTACAACTTTGTGACCAAGCGCGGCATCTGCGCCGGTGATTATGCCAAGATCAGCTGGACCCAGGTAGAGACCGGCTCGGCCATTACCTGGAAATACCCCAGCTGTATCCTCAAAGGCGATTATTCGGTAGGCGAGTTCTACTCGGTAGCGGTGACCAACAACTACCAGCAGGCCGATACCGGCACCAAGATGATCCACATCGGCAAGCATACCAAGAGCCGCATTGTGAGCAAGGGCATCTCGGCCGGCCGCAGCCAGAACAGCTACCGCGGGCTGGTGCAGATCATGAAGCGGGCCGAAGGCGCCCGCAACTTCAGCCAGTGCGATTCGCTGCTGATGGGCGATAAATGTGGCGCCCACACCTTCCCTTATATAGAGGTAGAAAACCCCACGGCCAAGGTTGAGCATGAGGCCACCACCTCCAAGATTGGCGAAGACCAGATCTTCTACTGCAACCAGCGGGGGATAGATACCGAAGATGCCGTAGCCCTGATCGTAAACGGCTATGCCAAAGAAGTACTGAAACAGCTACCCATGGAGTTTGCCGTGGAGGCCCAAAAACTACTGGCGCTTACCCTTGAGGGGAGCGTTGGCTAGCACGTTCAAATGCCTTACACGGAACCATGCATGCTACCTGTATGCATGGTTCCTGTTTTTATAGCCCGGGAGATTTTACTGAAAGCAAATAGAATTTTGCGTTTTGCGCCTCCCGGACCCGGAACCGACAAAACCTGAATCAACCAGCGAATAAGCTGCTTTATAACGCACAGATACCCAAAGAATATGCTGCTGACCATAAACAACCTACAGGCCTCAATTGATGGAATGGACATCCTCAAAGGCATAAACCTGAATGTGAATGCCGGCGAAGTGCATGCCATCATGGGCCCCAACGGAAGCGGTAAAAGTACCCTGGCCTCTGTACTGGCCGGCCGGGAAGAGTATGAAGTAACCGGCGGAGAGGTGCTCTTCAATGGCAAAGACCTGCTGGAGCTGGCGCCCGAAGAGCGCGCCCGCGAGGGCCTGTTCCTGGCCTTTCAGTACCCGGTAGAAATTCCCGGAGTAAGCACCACCAATTTTTTGAAAACAGCGGTAAACCAGGTGCGGGAGCACCGCGGGCTGGAGCCGCTGGATGCCGTATCCTTTCTGCGCCTGATGAAGGAAAAAATGCAACTGGTAGAAATGAGCCAGGCCCTGCTGAACCGCTCCCTGAACGAGGGGTTCTCTGGTGGAGAGAAAAAGCGCAACGAGATCTTTCAGATGGCCATGCTGGAGCCCCAGCTTGCCATTCTGGACGAGACCGACTCCGGCCTGGACATTGATGCTCTGCGCATTGTGGCCAGTGGGGTAAACAAGCTCAAAGGCAAAGACAATGCGGTGATTGTGGTAACCCACTACCAGCGCCTGCTGGACTACATTGTACCGGATTTTGTGCATGTGCTCTACAAGGGCCGCATCGTAAAATCGGGCACCAAGGAACTGGCCATGGAGCTGGAAGAAAAAGGCTACGACTGGATCAAAGCCGAGGTGGAAGCCGGCGCCTAAACTGCGCCCCTCCCCTTCTGTTTGTTTCCATTACCATGATTTCCCATGAACCAGCATACTGCTACTACCTATACCCAAACCATTCAACAGGCCCATGCGGCTGCCAGCGGCTCGGCCAATCCCAGCCTTCGGCAGATCCGGGAGCGCGGCATACAGGCCTTTGGCAACCTGGGCCTGCCCCATCCCAAGCATGAGGAGTACCGCTATACCCCCATTGTAAAGACCCTGGAGCGGGAGTTTGCCGAAGGCTTTAGCCCGGCGCCCATTACCCTTAGCCCCGATGAGGCCAGGCAATTTTACTTTGAAGGCCTGCAGGCCAACCGTCTGGTGTTCATCAACGGGCACTTTAGCCCCGAGGCCTCCCAAATTCTGAGCCCGGAGGGCGAAATTCGGGTGCGCCCGCTGTCGGAGGTGAGCGAGCAGCTGCAAAGCAGCGTTTCTGAGCCTGAAAAAGACGGCTTTGTAGCGCTTAATACCGCCTATGCGGAAGAAGGCGCCCTGATTGAGATACCGGCCAAGGCTGAAGTAAGCCTGCCCGTAGTGTTGCACTTTCTGTCCGACAGCCGCCAGGGCAAAACGGCCGCCATGCCCCGTAACTTTATTCGCCTGGGCCGGCATGCCAAAGCCAGTGTGGTAGAGGTGTACAACACCATTGGGGAAAGTACCAGCTTTCTGAATGCCCTTACCGAAGTAGATCTGGCCGATGGTGCCCAGCTGGATTATTTTAAGATTCAGACCGAAGGCGATCATGCCCTGCAGGTAAACACCACCGAGGTGCAGCAGGCCTCTAACAGCCGTTTTAGTGCTACCACCCTTACACTAGGCGGGCGGGTTGTGCGCAACAACCTTACCATTGCCCAGAACGGGTCAAACTGCCATAGCGATATGTATGGCCTCTACATGCTGCACGGCAAGCAGCATGTGGACAACCATACGCTCATCGACCACCGCCAGCCCAATAGCACCAGTAACGAGCTCTATAAGGGCATTATGGATGATACCTCCACCGGGGTATTCAATGGCAAAATCTGGGTACAACAGGCTGCCCAAAAAACTAATGCCTTCCAGAGCAACAAGAACATATTGCTCACCAATGGTGCAACTATCTACACCAAGCCTCAGTTAGAGATTTGGGCCGATGATGTAAAATGTTCGCATGGCTGTACCACCGGCCAGCTGGACGATGAGCAGGTGTTTTACCTGCGCTCCAGAGGCATTGAGGCTTCGGCCGCCAGAGCCCTGCTGCTGTATGCCTTTGCGGCCGATATCATCGAACACATCACCATAGAGCAGCTCAAAGAGCACTTCCTGGCCCTGATCAATGATAAGCTAGAAACCCGATTCGTATGAAACCAGAAGCCGCAACCGTAGCTCCTTTAGATATAGCCCATATCCGGTCCCAGTTTCCGGTACTGCACCAGCTGGTGAACAAACACCCCCTGGTGTACCTGGACAATGCTGCCACCACCCAAAAACCACAGGTAGTACTGGATGCCCTTACGGCCTACTATACCGGCTATAACTCCAACATTCACCGGGGCGTGCATACCCTGGCCGAACGGGCTACCACGGCTTTTGAAGAAACCCGCAAAACGGCGCAGCGCTTCCTTAATGCTGCTGAGCCTGAGGAGGTCATCTTTACCAAGGGCTGTACCGATGGCATCAACCTGGTAGCCAGCAGCTTTGGCCGCAGCCACATCCAGCCCGGTGATGAGATCCTGATCAGCGGCATGGAGCATCACAGCAACATTGTGCCCTGGCAGATGCTCTGTCAGGAACGGGGTGCTACACTGCGCGTGGTACCCATCAGCGATGCCGGCGAGATGCAGATGGAGGCCTTTGACCGGCTCCTGACGGATAAAACCAAACTGGTGTCGGTAGTTCATGCGTCCAATGCGCTGGGCACTATCAACCCGGTGGAAGAAATTATCCGGAAAGCCCATGCCGTAGGGGCGGTGGTGCTGCTGGATGGCGCCCAGGCAGTCTCCCACCTGGAGGTGGATGTGCAGGCGCTGGATGTGGACTTTTATGTAATGTCGGGCCACAAGGTATACGGACCCACCGGCACCGGCCTGTTGTACGGTAAGCGGCGCCTGCTGGAGGCCATGCCCCCCTACCAGGGCGGTGGTGAAATGATCAGGGAGGTAAGTTTTGAGGGCACTACCTACAACGACATCCCCTTTAAATTTGAGGCCGGCACCCCCAACATCAGCGATATTGTAGCCCTGCGCTATGCCCTGGAATGGGTAGAGCAGCTGGGCAAAACGGCTATTGCCGCTCATGAGCAGCAACTGCTGCAGCGGGCCAATACACTACTGCAGGAAGTGCCCGGCCTGCGCCTGGTGGGCACGGCTGCCCACAATGTAAGCGTGGTATCTTTTGTGATCGATGGGGGTACATCCCTTTGATGCCGGCATGATGCTGGATGCCCGCGGCATAGCGTACGCACTGGCCACCACTGCACACAGCCCCTGATGAAACGGCTGGGCCTGGAAGGAACCGCCCGCGCCTCTTTTGCTGTTTACAATACACTGGAGGAGGTAGACCTGCTGGCCGAAGGCCTGCACTACATCGCCAAACGGATGCGCTAAGAAGCATGGAAAAAGCCCCTATCAACAGCATACAGGACGAGATCATTGACGAGTTCAGCCTCTTTGAGGATGACCGCAACGGCAAGCTGGAATACCTCATTGACCTGGGCGAAAAACTGCCCGAGCTGGAGGACGCCCATAAGCTGGACGAGAACCTGATCAAGGGCTGCCAGAGCAAGGTGTGGCTGGTTTCCGAGCCTAAGGGCGAGCGCCTCTACTACCGGGCCGATAGCAATACGGCCATCACTAAGGGCCTGATTGCCCTGCTGATCCGGGTACTGTCCGGCCAGAAGATCGGCGACATTGCCCGGGCCGATCTCTATTTTATCCGGGACATTGGCATGAATACCTTTATTGGCAGCCAGCGTTCCAATGGGTTTGCCAACATGATCAACCAAATGAAACTGGAGGCGGCCCTGGCCTACCGGGCTCTTGAAAACAAGGAGTAATGCCATGAGCGAAGAACTAAAGAATACAGCCGAAAGTAGCAACCCCACACCCCCGGAGGGCCAGCCTGCAGACAGCATGCGGGATAAGGTGCTCAATGCCATTAAATCGGTATACGACCCCGAAATTCCGGTAGATGTTTACGAACTGGGCCTGATCTACGAGATCAACATCTACCCTGTCAACAATGTCTATGTGCTGATGACCCTGACCTCGCCGGCCTGCCCCAGCGCCGAGCAGATCCCGGGTGAAGTGGAGCAAAAGCTGAAAGCCATCGAAGGGATCAACGATGTGCAGGTAGAACTAACCTTTGACCCTCCCTACAGCCAGGACATGATGTCCGAAGCCGCCAAGCTTGAACTTGGATTTTTGTAAATGGGTGTGGGGTATGGGGTATGGGGTAGAATACTGTTACCTAAACCTCGTACCTCATACCCCATACCCATACCCCATACCAAATAAACCATACAACCCTCAAAAATATGTACCCCGAACAATTAGTTGCCCCCATGCGCACCGACCTTACCCAGGTTGGCTTTAGCGAATTGCGCAGCGCTCAGGAAGTAGAAGAGCTTCTGGAAAAAGAAGAAGGCACCACCCTGCTGGTCGTGAATTCTGTTTGTGGTTGTGCCGCTGGTGCTGCCCGCCCCGGTGTTAAAAAAGCAGTTGCCCTCAGCGACAAAAAGCCGGCTAACCTGGTAACCGTATTTGCCGGAGTAGACAAAGAAGCTACGGCCAAGGCCCGGGAATATACCCTTCCCTATCCCCCATCATCTCCTTCTATCGCCCTGTTTAAAGATGGCGAGCTGGTGCACTTTATTGAGCGCCACCATATCGAAGGCCGCAATGCCGACATGATTGCCCAGCACCTGGTGCAGGTGTTTGAGGAATACTGTTAAGCAGCTGAAATACATCAAAAAAAGGGTAAGCCAGTAGCTTACCCTTTTGTCTATATAGATATGTATGAAGAGACGGTGACGTGTATCCGGACTATTCCTCGTTCAGCATGTAGTAATGGTGCGTATCCAGGCTTAAAAAACGGGTGCTTTTGCGCAGCAGGTCCCGCAGTTTTTTATTCTCTTTCAATTCTTTGCTGGTAAAGGCACCGTCCACCAGGGGCTGGTCATTCTGATCGTAAATGTGGATGTACACCTTTTCCTGAAACCAGAAGGGGGCTTCCAGATCGGGAGCGGCTTCCTCTTCTAGCTCAGTGGCTACCATCAGGCTGGCTTTGGTGGTTTTGAGGCTGTCGGTGCAGCAGCTGTCCTGTGAGGCGTCGCTGGCAGAAGGAGCGAAAAAGAGGGCGGAAAAAAGTAGGGGTAGGATGAGGGTTTTCATGGCTATAAAAAATTAAGGGGTGTTGTAAATGCGTTAATTACGTTTTTGGCGTCATGCTTTTTTTAGGTGTCTTTAGTATATAGATGCGCAAAAGGCCCAAAAAATTACAGACAAGTACCACTATTTTTCCAGCATTTGATGAGTGGCAAAAGCAGATGGCTAACCGGCAAAAATTTCGTCTGATGGCAAGGGCGTAACGCGGTGGCTTCGCCAAAAAAAGGCATTGAACTTATTTTTCCTTAATTTTGCTTTTGAGTAGGTGAATCCGCCTATCTTTGTTTAACTTTATCCCATCCTCACTAAACACACAGCATGAAAGCGGCTATTATTCGTAAAGAGCATTTTAATGCCGCCCACCGTCTGGCAAATCTGGAATGGTCGGATGAGCGGAACCGGGAGGTTTTTGGTAAATGCAGCAACCCGAATTACCACGGCCACAATTACGAACTGCTGGTGCGGCTGGTAGGCGAGATCAACCCCGCCACCGGCTATGTGTATGACATGAAAAAGTTAAGTGACCTGATCCAGGAACATGTGGTGCGCAAATTTGACCACCGCAACCTCAACCTGGATGTGGCAGAGTTTAAAGAACTAAACCCTACGGCAGAAAACATTGCCCTGGTGATCTGGAAAATTTTGCGAGATCATATTGAATCGCATTACGAGTTAAAGGTAACGCTCTATGAAACAGAAAGAAACATTGTTGAATATCCAGCCTGAGGGCAGCCTGCATATCCACGAAATGGGCGATGAGCATGTGGCCTCTTCTGCCGAGACGCCCCTGCGCCCCGATGCCTTTGAGCTGGATGATTCCCTGAAAGTAGAGCTGATCACCAGGCACTTTAAGGAGATCATGCACATCATGGGCCTGGACCTGACCGACGACAGCCTGGCGGGCACCCCCCAGCGGGTGGCCAAGATGTTTGTGCAGGAGATCTTCAGCGGCCTCAACCCAGCCAACAAGCCCGATGTGCGCCTCTTTGAGAATAAGTATCAGTACAACCAGATGCTGGTAGAAAAAGACATTACCTTCTACAGCAACTGCGAGCATCACTTTGTACCCATCATTGGCAAGGCGCACGTAGCCTACATCTCCAGTGGCAAGGTCATTGGCCTTTCCAAGATCAACCGGCTGGTGCAGTTCTTTGCCAAACGGCCGCAGGTGCAGGAGCGCCTTACGGTGCAGATTGCCCAGGAGCTTTCCCAGGCCCTGCAGACCGAAGATGTGGCCGTGGTGCTGGATGCTGCCCACCTCTGCGTAAGCATGCGGGGCATACAGGACGATAGCAGCCGCACCATCACCAGCCAGTTTTTAGGCAAATTCAGGGAAGAAGCCACCAAAGCCGAGTTCCTGAAATACATCGGCATGTAACTGTACCTACCCAAAGCTCACAGAGGACTCCTTTTCAGGGGTCCTCTTTTTTTTGCTGCAGGCCTATCGACGGAAGGAGGAGCTCACAGGTTTGTATATTCCAAGCAATTACTTTAGAAACAAAGGGCAATGAAATCGGAAATAACTGTATATTTGTTTATAGATTTATAAATAATATTACACATGATTTTTGAAGGCAAAACCATATTAGTCGTAGGAGCCAGCTCCGGGATCGGTCTGCGGCTGGCCCAACTACTGGCCGCCCAGGGTGCCAGCCTTTACACTGCCAGTCGCAGCAGGCCAGAGCTGTCTTACCCCTTTGAGCATATCCCTTTTGATGTACGCAGGGCAGAACAGTCCCTCTCCCCCCTGCCCGACCAGCTGCATGGCCTGGTATACTGTCCGGGAAGTATTTCCCTCAAGCCATTTGCCACCACCAGTCTGGAGACCTTCCGGGAAGAGCTGGAGCTGAACGTACTGGGAGCGGCCCGGGTACTGCAGGCCTGCCAGAAATCCCTCAAGGCAGCCCAGGGTGCCAGTGTAGTGCTTTTCTCCAGCATTGCCGCCCAAAAAGGTATGCCCTATCACACCACCGTGGGCATGGCCAAGGGGGCCGTAGAGGGCTTTGCCCGTTCTCTGGCCGCCGAGTGGAGCCGTGCCGCCATCCGGGTAAACTGCATTGCGCCTTCCCTGACCAATACTCCCCTGGCCAGCCGGCTGCTGAGCAGCGAGGAGAAACGCACGGCCTCCGACCAGCGCCACCCCCTGGGCCGCATTGGCCAGCCGGAAGATCCCGCACAGGCAGCTGCCTTCCTGCTCTCAGACAATAGCAGCTGGCTTACCGGGCAGGTACTGGGGGTGGATGGTGGTCTCTCCAGCCTTCAGCTTGTATAAAGATATCCTGGCTATACCTTACATGGGGTAGCAGATTGGTGATTAGGTGTTCACATTGTTTGACTGTATGTTTGAATTATTAAACAAACCAAAACCAACTATGATTGCTACCGCTCCACTCACCACCTTCACTACTGCTGAAACTACTCGACAGGCAGACATCCTTTTCAATGCCAGAACCAAAACAGCAGTGATCGTTACCAAAACTGAATACCTGCCCATGGATAAGTTCCGGGAGATCTTTGATTCCCTATCCGTACTCTTTGCGAAGCAGCCCATCAGTACGCTGATCTTTGACAAGCGCAGTCTGCGGGTATTTCACCAGCCTTCTATGGAATGGTATTATAAAGAATGGAAAACCGTGATGCTGGAAAAGTGGGGGCTGCGCAATCATTATAAATTGCTGCCGCAGGATAGCATGTTCCGCAAAAGTGTAGAGATTGGCCGCAGCAAGATCCTGTCTGATCTGCCCTCCAACTCTCCCCTGCTGCAGCTCAACATCCGGTATTTTGAAACCCTGGAAGACGCCCTTGACGCATAAGCCATGCACCATATCCTATCAGACGCGCTGCCAGGCATGGAGACGCGCTACCGCACCAACCTCATCAACAGCCTGAGCGGCTTTAAATCCCTCAATCTGGTAGGTACACACTCATCCACCAAGCAAACAAACCTGGCTGTTTTCAGCCAGGTTTTTCACATTGGGGCAGATCCTGCCCTGCTGGGGCTGCTAGTGCGCCCCCATACCGTACCCCGCCATACGCTGGAGAACATACAGGAAACGGGCGATTTTACACTCAACCACATCCGGGAAGAGTTCATGCTCCAGGCCCATCACACCAGTGCCCGCTGGGAGGAGTCGGAGTTTAGCGCCTGCCACCTCACCCCCTGGTACAGCGGGCATCTGAGCGCCCCTTATGTGGCCGAGGCCAATGTGCGCATTGGCCTGCGCCTGCAGGAAACCACGCCCCTTGCCTGCAACAATACGGTGCTGCTGATTGGCTCTGTTGAAGAGATCTGGCTGCCCACCGGCTGCCTGCTGGCCGATGGCTTTGTAGACCTGCAAAAAGCCGGTAGCCTTACCTGCTCCGGGCTTGACAGCTACCATAAAGTCTACAAAGGAATGCGGTTGAGCTATGCAAAACCCCATGCGCTTCCTAAAGTTCTAAACCAGAATCCCCTCTAGCCGTTATGCTTCTATGCATCACAAAAACCTGCTGGAGATCAACGACTGCGGCATCTACTGCCCGCAGGCCGATGTGTACATCGACCCCTGGAAACCGGTAAACAAAGCCCTTATCACCCACGCCCATGGCGATCATTCCCGCTGGGGCAATAAATTTTACCTGGCTCACCGGCAGTCAGAAGCCGTCATGCGCCTGCGCCTGGGGGCCGATATCAACCTGCAGACCGTAGCGTATGGGGAGCAGATCATCATTAATGGGGTCCGCATCAGCTACCACCCCGCCGGGCATATTACCGGCTCGGCTCAGATCCGGCTGGAGTATGGGGGCCAGGTATGGGTAGCCTCCGGCGATTACAAGACCGAGCAGGACAAGACCTGCACCCCCTTTGAGCCCGTACGCTGCCATACCTTTATTACAGAAAGTACCTTTGGCCTGCCCATCTACAGCTGGAGGCCCGAGGCCGAGATCTTTGCCGAGATGAATGCCTGGTGGCGCAGCAACCGGGAGCTGGGCTTTTCCACCCTGGTCTGCGGCTACTCCCTGGGCAAGGCCCAGCGCATCATTGCCAATGCCGATCCGGAGATTGGCCCCATTCTGCTGCATGGCGCCGTACACAATGTAACCGAAGCCCTGCGGCAGGATGGCCTGCAGCTCCCCCCTACCCGGCGTCTCACCAGCGACACTCCCAAGGAGCTGATCCGGGGCAGCCTGGTGGTAGCCCCCCCTTCCGCCCTCAATACCCCCTGGATGCGCAAGCTGCAGCCCGTACGTACCGCCATGGCATCGGGCTGGATGAACCTGCGCGGCGCCAAACGCCGCCGTGCTGTAGACAGAGGGTTTGTGCTCTCCGACCATGCCGACTGGCAGGGGCTTAACGAGGCCATCCGCCAGACCGGGGCCCAGCAGGTGCTGGTCACCCACGGCTACACGGCCGCCTTCAGCCGCTGGCTGCAAAGCCAGGGCTATGATGCCCGTGAGGTACAAACACTCTATACCGGCGAGTTAGGCGAGCTGCAGGAAGTGGATGAAGGGGCTAGCGAGGCCGAATAAGGAACACAATGCCCAGGGGCTAGCCTCCTGAGGCTTAGCCCCTTCACTCTTCCTATCAAAACCTATAGCCAAATAGCTGAATGAAAAAGGGCAATAAATTTCAATTAATCGGGAAGCCGTTTATCTTTGCGGGGCTAAATTTATAACCAAATCCTACTATATGAATAACGTCGTCTACGTAGTTCCCTTTTTAGGGATTATAGGACTGATCGTCATGGCCGTTAAGTCGAGCTGGGTGAGCAAGCAGGATGCCGGGGATGCGAACATGCGCGAACTGGCCGGCTACATTGCCCGCGGCGCCATGGCATTCCTGAGAGCCGAATGGAAAGTGCTCTTCTACTTTGCGGTGATCGCCGCCATTTTGCTGGCCTGGTCAGGCACGCTGGTAGAAAATTCCAGCCCTGTGATTGCCATTTCCTTCCTGATCGGCGCGGTGCTGTCTGCCTTTGCCGGCTATCTGGGCATGAACATTGCCACCAAGGCCAATGTACGCACCACGCAGGCGGCGCGTACCAGCTTAAAGCATGCGCTAAACGTTAGCTTTACCGGCGGTACGGTAATGGGTCTGGGCGTTGCCGGCCTGGCCGTACTGGGCATGGGTAGCCTGTTTATCCTGTTCTACAACATGTATGTAGGCGCTACCGGAAATGTAAACGGCCTGGAAATGGAGAAAGCGCTGGAAGTGCTGGCCGGTTTCTCACTGGGTGCCGAAAGCATTGCCCTGTTTGCCCGGGTAGGCGGGGGTATCTACACCAAGGCGGCCGACGTAGGGGCCGACCTGGTGGGTAAGGTAGAAGCCGGTATTCCGGAAGACGACGTACGCAATCCCGCTACCATTGCCGATAACGTAGGCGACAACGTAGGCGACGTAGCCGGCATGGGTGCCGACCTGTTTGGCTCCTATGTAGCCACCATTCTGGCCACCATGGTTCTGGGCCGCGAAATTGTATCGGCTGATGCCTTTGGTGGCATTGCGCCCATTTTACTGCCCATGCTCATTGCGGGCATCGGCTTGGTTTTCTCGATTGTAGGCACCCTCTTTGTGCGCATCAACAACGACCAGGGCAACGTACAGAATGCGCTGAACCTGGGCAACTGGTCTTCGATTGTGCTTACCGCTATTGCCTCCTACTTCCTGGTAATGTGGCTGCTGCCCGCCTCAATGGAGATCCGCGGCTTTGCTTTCTCTAACCTGGATGTGTTCTGGGCCATTGTGGTAGGTCTGATCGTAGGTGCCCTGATGAGCATCATCACCGAGTACTATACTGCCATAGGCAAACGTCCGGTAAGCTCCATTGTACAGCAGTCCAGCACCGGCCATGCCACCAACATCATTGGTGGTCTGTCGGTAGGCATGGAATCTACCGTACTGCCCATTCTGGTACTGGCAGCTGGTATCGTTATCTCCTATGCCTTTGCAGGCCTCTATGGGGTAGCCATTGCCGCTGCCGGCATGATGGCCACCACGGCCATGCAGCTGGCCATTGATGCCTTTGGCCCCATTGCCGACAATGCCGGTGGTATTGCCGAAATGAGCGGCCTGCCCGAAGAAGTGCGTGGCCGTACCGATATTCTGGATGCGGTGGGCAATACCACCGCCGCTACGGGTAAAGGCTTTGCCATTGCCTCGGCTGCCCTTACCGCCCTGGCGCTCTTTGCTGCCTTTGTGGGTATTTCCGGTATTGATTCCATTGATATCTACAAAGCCCCTGTGTTGGGTGCACTCTTTGTAGGCGCCATGATTCCCTTTATCTTCTCCTCCCTGTGTATTGCGGCTGTAGGCCGTGCTGCCATGGACATGGTGAATGAAGTGCGCCGCCAGTTCCGTGATATCCCCGGCATTATGGAATACAAGGCCAAGCCCGAGTATGAAAAATGCGTGGAGATCTCGACCAAAGCCTCCATCCGCGAAATGATCCTGCCCGGCGCCATTGCCCTGATCGTTCCTATTCTGGTTGGGTTTGGCTTCAAAGGAGTATTTGAAGATACCAGCTCGGCCGAGATCCTGGGTGGTCTGCTGGCCGGTGTAACCGTAAGCGGCGTACTGATGGGTATTTTCCAGAACAATGCCGGTGGCGCCTGGGACAATGCCAAAAAATCATTCGAAAAAGGGGTGATGATCAATGGGGTGATGGAGTACAAGGGCTCTGCCCCGCACAAAGCCTCTGTAACCGGTGATACCGTAGGTGACCCCTTCAAGGATACCTCTGGTCCGTCCATGAACATCCTCATCAAGCTTATGTCCATTGTGGCCCTGATCATAGCTCCGCACATTGCGGTGATCGATCATGAAGAGCGCATTGAGGAAGGCCTGGAAGGTGAGCCTAAAGTAGAAATGCTTGACGCTACCGCTCCAGAAGTGGCCGTAAATGTTGAAGTAGTGCAATAATCTTGCATCACACATAATTTGGGAGAAAAGGCTTCAGGAATGAAGCCTTTTTTCATTTTCTTACCTCTATCCAGCACCCTCCCCCAAAAGCCGCATTTTGCAGTCCATAGGGGGATTGATGATGCGTATGGACCTTCAATCAGAACAACAGCTAAGCAAATGGCGCAATCTGCTAGTCGTAGAGGTGTAAGGTATTACTTCAGAATTGAGTTTTCTACCCTGCAGGGCAAGATCACTTCCGGATTCTGCTTTTTAGGCGTATTTGCCGTGGTATTGATGGCCTCTGCCTACTGGGTGCTAAACCCAGCCCTGCAAAAGAGCCAGTATGTGGCCACTGTGCTACAGCCCAGCCAGTACCAGCTGCTGCAGCTTTCGGCCGGTAGTGAGCGGCTGGTAGCGCTGGCTTGGGAGCGGGTAAAGACCGATGAGCCCCTTAGCCTTTCGGAAGTTAAAGAAGCGGACCAGCTGTTGCAGGGCAGTCTTGATTCGCTCCAGGCACTAGCTGCCCACTGGCAGCTGGAAGAATCCCGGATGGACCTGAAAGTGGTAGCACTCAAGACCGGGGCCCTGCTCGGGAAGATCCATCAGCTGGCACGCACGCCCAATCCCCTGGAACAGCTGGCCATTCTGGAGCGGGAGGTAGCCTCTATCCGCGCCATCCAGACCAGCCAGATCACTAAACTACAGCAGCAGCACCTGGCAGAAGTACAGGCCGCCCAGACCCTGATCGATGCCCGGGAAGCCAACCTGATCTGGATCCTGCTGGGCTCCATGGCTTTTGCAGCGGTGATAGGCGCTACCCTGGGCACCATTATTGTCACCAGTGTGCTGCGGGAGATCCGCCGGCTCAAGCACAAGATCCTGGAGCTAAGCGAAGGCAAGCTCATCGCCCCCATCCCCCCCAGCCGCAATGAGCTTAATTCCATCAACAAAGCCGTAAATGAGCTGTCGGAAAACCTGCGGACCATTCAGGAATTTGCCCAGGAGGTTGGGCAGGGCAATTTCGATACCAACATTCAGGCCTTTGATGGCCGCAATGAACTTGGCCTGGCCCTGGCCGGCATGCGCGACAGCTTAAAAACGGTAGCGCTTGAAGAAAAACAGCGCAGCTGGATTGCCAGCGGACTGGCCCATTTTGCCACTATGCTGCGCAGCTCCTCCACCGATCTTACCCAATACTACCAACACCTCATCAGCGAACTGGTACGCTACCTGGGTGTGAATCAGGCAGCGCTCTATGTGGCCGAAGAGGATGAACTGGGCCGCCCCATGCTGCACCTGAAGGCCTGCTACGCCTGGGGAAGGCTCAAATGGGAGCAAAAAACCCTGGCACCCGGCCAGGGCATGGCCGGGCAGGTATTTCTGGAAAAAACACCCCTTTTCCTTAATACCATCCCCCAGAACTATCTGCAGATCAGTTCCGGCCTGGGCGATGCCACCCCCAACCACCTGGCCCTTGTACCCCTGCAGGTAAATGACACCTGTAATGGGGTGCTGGAGCTGGCCTCCTTCAAACCGCTGGCCCGGCACGAGCTTGAATTTCTGCTGAAACTCAGCGAGAACATCAGTGCGGCCCTGCAGCATGTGCACTCCGCCCAGACTACCGACCGCCTGCTGCAGGAGGCCCGGGAGATGGCCAGCGCCATGCAGATGCAGGAAGAAATGCTGCGCCAGAACAGCGAAGAGCTAATTGCCACTCAGGAAAAGCTGAGCCGCGACCTTAAAGAAGCCAGCCAGCTGCTGGAGGTGTATACCCACGCCCTGGGCCGGGGGCACCATCCCCAGTTCCTGCTCAGCAAAGAAGGCCAGGTACTCATGGCCAATGCAGAGGCCAGGGCGCTGCTGGAAGTGGCCATCACCGCCCAGCAGCACATCAGCAGCCTGCTGAAGCTGCCCGAGCTGGTAGAGCTGCTGCAGCGAGAAGGCAGCCAGCTGGCAGGCAGCAAGCCCTATACCCACCCCGAAAAGGGAATGTACGCGCTCCACCTGCAGCCTTTTGCCGTCCACGGAAGGGGCTACGCCATTCTGCAACTTGTTCACCAGACCTCGGCACTACCCGCATAACCTACCGGCATGAGCATTCTTACATCCACACAACGCTACCTCAGGCTCGACCAGCAAAGCATACAGGGCAAGTTCACCTCCATGCTGCTTTCCATTGCCGCTGTGGTAGGCATCCTGTTCCTGATCAATTTCTGGTATGTAGCCCAGCAACAGGAGCGCCAGCAGGAATTACTGCAGGTATGGCACCCCTCCGCTACGGCGCTGGAGAAAATTGCCATTCACCTGCAAGCCGGCAGCAGCCGGCAGGAACACTTTAGCTCCCAGCTTGGCCTGCTCAATAGCCTGGCCGACCGCTGGCAGAATGACCGCATGCTCATCTACCACGAGCAGCTGCTGGAACAAGTGGAAAACTACCTGCAAAAAGCTGAAGCCGGCGAGCAGGAAACCAATATACGGCTGCCCGAATGGGCCGGCACCCAAAAACTGCTCACCCGCATGCAGGCAGAGACCGGAGAACAGATCCGGGCGCATGAGCAGGCCAACCTGCGCTTCCTATCCCACCTCAAGCTGCTCTTTGGGCTGGAATATGCCCTGTTCTTCCTTATGGGCATGGCCATTGGGGTCTACATCATTACCTCCATCTTCAAAAAGATCAGGCTGGTGCGCAATTACATCTCGGATCTTTCTAAAGGCTATCTGGCCGACGGACTGGAGGTGCGCAACGATGAGTTTTACAACATCTCCCGCTCTATTCTGCAGCTGAGCGACAACCTGAAGGAGGTAACCCACTTTGCCGGCGAGGTAGGCCGGGGCAACCTGGATGCCTCCCTGAATGCCTTTGATGAAAAAGGCGAACTGGGCCGCTCCCTGTCCGAAATGCGGGACAGCCTGCGCCAGGTGGCCGACAAGGAGAAGAATGTACGCTGGTTCAATGAAGGAATTGCCACCTTTGCCGAAATTCTGCGCCGCCACAGCGGCCATGTGGATGAGCTCTGCGGAGCCACCGTTAGCGAGCTGGTGAAGTATACCGGTGCCCTGCAGGGAGCCGTATTCGTAACCAAAACCAGCCAGGGCACCACCGTGCTGCAGATGAGCGCCTGCTACGCCTACGACCGCCAGAAGTACCTGCACAAGGAAATACCGGTAGACAGTGGCCTTATTGGACAGGCCTTCCTGGAGAAAGCCCCCAAATACCTGCGGGAAATCCCCAAAAACTGGGAGAGCATTACCACCGGCCTGGGCCAGGGCTCCCCCGAAAGTATTCTGATGATTCCCCTGATGCACGGCGGACAAGCCGAGGGAGTACTGGAGCTGGCCAGCCTGCGCAGCTTTCAGGAACATGAGCTGGAATTCCTTAACAAAGTGACCGAAAGCCTGGCCGCTTCTATCTCTGCCGTACGCACCAGCCAGGAGACCCGCCGCCTGCTGCAGGAATCGCAGGGGGTAGCGGAAGAGCTGCGCTCACAGGAGGAGGAAATGCGTCAGAACATGGAAGAAATGCAGGCAACGCAGGAGGAAATGGCACGCGCCCAGCGGGAACTGGCCAATAAAGAGACCAACCTCAATGCCTTCATCAACAATACCACCGACTCCATCATCACCGTTACGCGCGACTACAAAGTAGGCCTGATCAACGATGTGCTAAAGGCCCGCTACAAGGGAAGCCAGTACGAGGGCATTGATACCGGCACCGACATCATGCCCACCCTGGGCGATGTGGCCGATGTCTGGAAAGCCTATTACGACCGGGCCTTTGCCGGAGAGCGCCTCAACTTCACCCTAAAAAGCAGTGTACGGGGCGAAGATTCCTGGCGGGAATATACCATCCACCCCATTACCGACAAGGAGGGGAATAACGTTGGCTGCTCGGTAATCTCCCGTGATATCACCGACAAAGTAAAACAGGAAGCCTCCATGGCCCAGAAAAGTGCCGTACTGGCCAAAGTAGTGGAGCTGAAAGCCGATGGCTACCTGGCGCTGGATACAGCCTATAAAGTAATCGTTACCACCAAGGGGGTAGATGAGCTGCTGCCCGAGCTGGAGACCCAGCCCAGGGAGCATGATCTGCTACTGAATCTCATGAGCGCCGACAGCCGCTCCCGCTGGAAAGAAGTATATGACATTGTACTCTCCGGCAAACCGGTAAACCTTAATACCAAAACCGCCCAGGAGGAAGATGTAAAACTTATGCTGCAGCCAATTCACAACGATCAAAAGGAGATCATCGCCCTGCTGATCGCTGCCAAAAAGGGCTGAGCTGCCCCCTGATCAAATGCTAAACAGAAGCCGGCCCCACCGCCGGCTTTTTTGCTGCCAAACAAAGGGTGCAGGGGGCAGGTTACCCAAAGAAAAAAAGTTGAAACGTTTTGCCCTTCTTTTTGCCCGGCTGGACCAGACCAACAAGACCAACGATAAGCTGGCCTTGCTGAAAGAGTACCTTCTGCAGGCACCCCCTACCGACATTCTCTGGGTTCTGGCCCTGTTTACCGGCAAGCGCCCCCGCCGCCCCGTATCTACCACCCTTATGCGCCAGTGGGCCGCCGAGGCGGCCAACCTGCCCCCCTGGCTCTTTGACGAAAGCTACCACGTAGTGGGCGACCTCTCCGAAACCATTGCCCTGCTGCTACCCCCACCCCTGCAGCAGCAGGAGCAACCCCTCACCTACTGGATCAACCTGCTGCAGCAACTGCACCCCCTGGCCGAAGAAGATAAGAAAGCGGCCATCCTGGAAGCCTGGGACATGCTGGACAGCAGCGAACGCTTTGTCTTCAACAAACTCATTTCAGGCACCTTTCGCATAGGCGTAAGCCAGCACCTGATGGTACGGGCCCTGGCCGAAACCATCGGGATGGACCCTGCTGTGGTGGCCCACCGCATTATGGGCCACTGGGATCCGGAGAACACCGATTTTGAGGCACTCTTCTCAGATGAAGCGCCGGAAGATGCCCTCAGCCGCCCCTATCCCTTTTACCTGGCCCATGCCCTGGAGGCCGACCCTCAAACGCTGGGAGCACCCCAGGAATGGCAGGCCGAGTGGAAATGGGACGGCATACGCTCCCAGCTGATCCGCCGCCAGGGGCATTTCTCCATCTGGTCCCGGGGCGAAGAGCTCATTACAGATACGTATCCCGAGTTGCTGCAGCTGGAGCACCACCTGCCTGCCGACTGTGTGATCGATGGGGAGCTGCTGCCCGTAAAAGACAATCAGGTAATGCCCTTTGCCGCCCTGCAAACCCGCATTGGCCGCAAATCGGCCTCCAAAAAACTGCTCGCCGAAGTGCCGGTGCGCATTCTGGCCTATGACCTGCTGGAGCTAGCGGGTGAAGACCTGCGCCCCCTGCCCCTGGAGGAGCGGCGGGCCAGGCTTGAGGTGCTTATTAAGCATACAGAACGTCCCGATCTGCTGGAACCTTCCCCCACCGTAGCCTTTACGGGCTGGGAGGCGCTGGCCGAGGCCCGCAGCCAGAGCCGTAGCCTGATGGCCGAGGGCCTGATGCTCAAAAAAAAGAGTGCGCCCTATGGGGTGGGCCGCAAGCGAGGCGGCTGGTGGAAGTGGAAGATCGACCCCCTGAGCATCGATGGGGTACTGGTCTACGCCCAGAAAGGCAGCGGTCGCAGGGCCGATCTCTACACCGATTACACCTTTGCCGTTTGGGATGAAGGGGGCCAGCTGGTGCCCTTTGCCAAGGCCTACTCCGGCCTAACCGATGCCGAAATGCGGCAGGTAGACCATTTTGTGAAGCGTAACACCCGGGAACGCTTTGGCCCGGTGCGAACGGTAAAGCCCGAGCTGGTCTT
>NZ_AODQ01000016.1 GCF_000348925.1 Cesiribacter andamanensis AMV16
TTCGGCAGTATCAGCCTTTATCAGCTCCTCCTGCGGCAGGCTGCNAGTTTCTTTTTCCGATAATGATCGGTGAGGGTATTTTGGGCAATACGGGTAAGCCAGGCCCGTACATCCCGGGCCTCATGCAGCCGCTCGCAATTCTTATAGGCTTTTAGCATTACGTCGCTGAGCAGATCGTCGGTAAGGCTTTGCTCCCGGGTGCGCTGCTGCAGGTACTGGCGCAGGCTTTTGGCATGTTGCTGCCACACCCCCCAGGCCTGTGTGCATAATTCAGGCACAGCGGTTGCTGCTTCCGGAGCAGCTATGCAGGAGGTGCAGGTATCCGTAGGCTGCGCTACTAGCTGCTGTTGTTGATAAGCGGATAAGGACTCCATAATAAACCAGGGATGTTGGCTTTTTCCAGCATGGAAGCCCGCTGGCTGTACAGCGGCGGTTGCTGCTTCCATGCGAGCTGTACACTAAAGATAGAAAATATTTCCCGTTTTTCTGGTAGGGCAATGGCGCTCCCTATTCTACCAGCATAGCAGATCTGTTCTGGCGGGTGGAGGGTTCAGGGCATGCTGCCGCATTCCGAAACCACAATTTCTCATAGCTCTCGATTTTATGTACCTTGGGCTGTGGCAGGGGTAGTGCCCGCTGCTCAGCTTAATTTTCATGATGGGACAATCTATTTCTACAGGGGCTACCCTTGCCCTGCTGCTTTTTTTATGTTACCCGGCACTGGCTCAGCAACCTCAGCAAACGGTGCGCGGGCAGGTGCTGGACCAGCAAAGCCTGCACCCCATCAGCGGGGTACAGCTGCTGCTGGTTGATGAAGAAGGCCTGCAGTATCAGACCACCAGCGATAGCCTGGGCCACTTTATGCTTACGGTGCCCATTGGGCGCTACCAGCTGCAGGCCCGGCACCTGGCCTACCAACCCCAACAGCTGCCCGAGTTGCTGGTGTATGCCAGCCGGCTACCGGCGCTCCGCCTGCTGCTGGTAGCCCGGCAGGAAGTGCTGCAGGTAGTAACCGTTACGGCAGGGCAAGGGGCAGACCTTCCTGCCACGGCCGCCTCAATCCCCTTTACGGTTGAGCAGCTGCAGCGCACCCCTACCACCTTCTGGGATCCGGCTCGCTTTGTCGCCACAGCCCCGGGCGTTACAACCGTAAATGATCAGGCCAATCATATCTCTGTACGGGGCCTGCCCCCCTGGGCGGTGCAGTGGCGGCTGCAGGGGGTATCCATCCTGAACCCTAACCACCTGGCCAATGCCGGCACCCTGCAGGATCGGGCCGCTCCTGCCGGCGGAGGGGTCAACATCCTGAGCGGACAGCTGCTGGCCAACTCCAGATTCTGGCAGGGCTATGTTCCTCCCGGCTATGGCGGAGCCCTGGGCGGCATTTTTGATATGCAACTTCGGCCAGGTATCCGCCACAAAGCACATCACACCCTGCAAGCCAGCCTGCTGGGGCTTGATGCCGCTACCGAAGGCCCTCTGGGCAAGGGAGGCGCTTCTTACATAGTCAACTACCGCTACTCTACCGTGGGTCTGCTGGGCGATCTGGGCGTAGACTTTGGCGGCGAATCCATCCGTTTTCAGGACCTTTCCTTTCATGTGGCTACCCCTTTAAAGGTAGGGGGACAGCTATCGGTATGGGGCATGGGCGGCCTAAGCGCTAACCAGTTACGCCCGCTGGAAGATCCGGCCAGCTGGGAGCGGGAGCGCGATGCCCTATCGGTTGATTATACGGGCACCATGGGGGCCCTGGGCAGTAGCCTGGAGCTCCCCCTTTCGGGCCGTATTAGTCTGCAGGCCTCGCTGGCCTATTCCCTTCGGGAAGATACCCGGCAGGAAGTACTGACCCTCTCTCCGGGCGGTACGCCTGATTTTCAGGCAGAAGATGACCTAAAGGAACACCTCTATTCGGGCAGGCTATTGGTGCAGGGAGGCAGTGCGCTGCTGCAATGGCAGCTGGGCGTAGAGGGAGAATGGCTAAACAGCAGTGGCGCTGCCAGCAGCCCCCTGCCCACCCCTCAGCAGTACTGGGCGGCCACCCAACGGCAGCAACTGCTGGCCCCCTTTGGCAGCCTGCGCTGGCAGCTTCACCGGGACTGGACGCTTAGCAGCGGCCTGCGGGCAGCCCACTGGTCTGCTGCCGATGCCCTGCTGCTTCTGCCCCGACTTGTGGTAGACTGGCAGGCCACACAGCAACTTCAGCTCTGGCTGCAGCTGAGCCGGGAGGCGCAGCCACTGCCTACCCCCCTTCAGCTGGCACAGGCCTCCCTCTCGCCTGCCGAGCGGGCGCATGCCCCAGTGCAGAGTCTCTCGGCCAGCCTGGGGCAGCGACTTGCCCTTTCGGAGCAGCTGGTGTTTTCTACTGAAGCATTCATACATCGGCTCAGCCACATCCCTTCCCTGACGGGCAGCAGCACCTATCATGCACTAAATCTGCTGGACGAATCCCTGCTGTTACCTCTGGAGGCGCAGGGCAGGGCCAGCAGCAGTGGCCTTACGGCCCAGCTGCGCCAGCAGTTCAGGCGAGGGTATTTTTACCGCCTAAACGGTAGCCTGCTCTATACCCGGCATGAGGTTGGCGGCGAACAGCAACGCCTGCGCTATGACCCGGGCTGGTCGGCTGCACTGGTGTGGGGTAAGGAATGGAAAAAGCAGCGGCCCAGTGCGGTGCGCCGCCTAGGGGTATTTGGCCGCAGCAGCCTGCGGGGCGGGCACCGCTTACCGGGCATTGATGAGGCCGCCTCGCAGCAACGCATGCGCAGCCAGTGGAACTATGCCAGCCAGGAGCAACTTCCCGCCTATGCCAGCCTGGATATCCGCCTGAGCCACATCCGCGAGAAAACCAACTACACCCGCACCTGGTCGCTTGATCTGCAAAACCTTCTGGCCCGGGAAAACATTGCAGGCTACTACTATGATCGCCTGCTGCAGGAAGTTAAACCCCTCAACCAGATGGGTCTGATACCGGTGCTGGCCTATCGGGTAGAATTTTAAGGGGTGCCAATACTCTAGGTCTCAAAAAAAGAAAGCCATCCGGGTGGATGGCTTTCTTGTTTATACTATATAAATCAAGTGCTTACTCTACCGTAACCGACTTGGCCAGGTTACGGGGCTGGTCTACGTTGCAGCCACGCATTACAGCTATGTGGTAGGAGAGCAGCTGCAGCGGAATTACCGATACCAGCGGCATCAGCGCCTCATGGGTAGCCGGCACCTCAATCACAAACTCGGCCATTTCCGGAATTACGGTATCGCCTTCGGTTACAATGGCAATTACCCGGCCTTTGCGCGCCCGTACTTCCTGTATGTTGGATACGATCTTTTCATAGGATTTATCCCGTGTGGCAATGAACACCACCGGCATTTCCTCATCGATTAGGGCAATGGGGCCGTGCTTCATTTCGGCAGCGGGATAGCCTTCTGCATGGATGTAGGAGATCTCCTTCAGCTTCAATGCCCCTTCAAGCGCTACCGGGAAGTTATAGCCACGGCCCAGGTACAGGAAATTGCGGGCATCTTTAAATAGCTCGGAAATGTACTTTACCTGATCATTCAGCTGCAGGGCCTTTTCTACTTTGCTGGGAATGGTTTCCAGCTCAATAAGCATCTGGTTATACTGCGTAAGGGGCAGGGTGCCTCGTTTAAAGGCTACCTGCAGGGCCATCATGGCCAGTACGGTAAGCTGTGCGGTAAAGGCCTTGGTAGAGGCCACGCCAATCTCGGGACCGGCATGAGTATAGGCCCCTTCATGGGTAATGCGGGAAATGGACGAGCCCACCACATTGCACACGCCAAAGATAATGGCGCCTTTGCTCTTGGCCAGCTCAATGGCCGCCATGGTATCGGCCGTTTCGCCCGACTGGGAGATGGCAATCACTACATCCCCTTCCTTGATCACCGGGTTGCGGTAGCGGAATTCGGAGGCATACTCTACTTCTACCGGAATGCGACAGAATTCCTCAAAGAGGTACTCGGCTACCATACCGGCATGCCAGGAGGTACCGCAGGCCACAATAATGATGCGGTCGGCATTTTCCAGCCGGTTGGCGTATTCCCGTATGCCGCCCAGCTTCAGATAGCCCTCATCGGCCTTTAGGCGGCCTCTAAGACAGTCGGCGATGGAACGGGGCTGCTCAAAGATTTCCTTGAGCATGAAGTGATCGAACCCGCCTTTTTCAATGGCTTCCAGCTCCATGTCCAGTACCTGTATATAAGGGTTGGACACCTCATCCTGGGTGTTTTTGATCTGGAGGGTGTTGTTGCGGATTACGGCAATCTCAAAATCGTTCAGGTACACCACCTCATTGGTGTACTCGATGATGGGGGTAGCATCGGAGGCCAGGAAATACTCGCCCTTGCCAATACCTACTACCAGGGGGCTGCCTTTGCGGGCGGCCACAAGGGTGGAGGGATCTTTTTCATCCATCACCACAATGGCATAGGCACCTACCACCTGGGTTAGGGCCAGGCGGACGGCCTCTTCAAGCGAGCACTTTTCGTGCGTCTGAATATCCTCGATAAAATGGATGAGCACCTCGGTATCGGTCTCGCTTTTGAACTGGTGCCCCTTGCGGGCCAGCTCTACCTTCAGGGAGCTGTAGTTCTCAATAATACCGTTGTGGATAATGGCCAGCTTGCCATTTGAACCCGTATGCGGGTGCGCATTTACGTTATTGGGGGCACCGTGGGTAGCCCAGCGGGTATGGCCCATGCCAATGCCGCCCTGCAGGTTCTGGCCCTGCGTTACCTGTTCCAGCTCCGATACCTTGCCCTGCTGCTTGTAGATGTTCAGGTTCCCCTCATGCATCAGTGCAATGCCTGCACTGTCATAGCCGCGGTACTCCAGGCGCTTCAGGCCTTTTAGTACTACCGGATATGCCTCCCTATGCCCTATATAGGCAACAATTCCACACATAACCTACACAAATTAGTTAATTGGATCCTTTCATTTTGGTATACCAGAGCTTCAGCTTCAGCTGGTTGCTCCGCACGGCAAAACCGGCAGGGCTATAGAATGCGGCATCCTGCGGATAGAGCACGGCCTGCAGGTAGCGATCTTCCCCGGTGCGCAAAAACTGCTCCAGATTGTAGGCTACATCAGACTGGTAATAATTTACGTTGGTCTCACCTACAGCATAGGTGCGGTTTACAGTGGTAAAGGCCCGCTCAAAGGGGCTCTGCTGTGTACCTACAGTTGCTAAAAAGCGGCGGTTGTTCTCATCTACAAAGTAGAGTTCCAGGCCCTGCGGCAGGGGCTGGCGGGCGCCTGGGCCGGCAACCACACTGTCTACTTCCACCACAGCACGGTTCAGGATAAAGATCTCATCTTCCATGCCTAGCACAAATTCTTTAAAAGGCGAGAGATCCAGTCTGGGATAAATGCCGCTCAGAGCCTGAAAATAGACCCGCCCATCCTGTGAACTAAACTCTTCCATATGGCCGGCTGCCGATGCACCTTCCAGACCAGTGCCTGTGCGATCGGTGGTAAGGGCAAAATAGGCCGGGTGGGAGGTAAAGTAATATTCGGCTACCAGAGGCTTGGGCTCTATAAACGGCAGGCGTATGGTGCGCTGCTCGGTTCCCTGTGTATAATAAAGGGTAAGACCGGCATTGAGGCTGGTAATGTCGTACCGGGTAAGAAAGGTATTGCCGGCGCTTGGCACAATGGAAATTCCCTTAAAGAACTCAGCAAAGGCAGCTTCCTGCACCTCCCGCTCCTGATCCTGGTTGCTGCGCAGCAGAAGCAGCAGCTGCTCGGCCAGAGCCTGATCAATAGGGGCAGAAATGCGCCGCTGGGCAGGCTGTTGAATGGCCGCCGTGGTATCCAGACTGGTAGAACTGGTCACATACTCCGAGATATCGAGCGAAAACTGCCCGATCTGTGCGCCTACCTCCCGGGTCTGCCCTGCATAGTAGTTGTAATAGCGTACCGGAATGGTATCATTATGCATGGCGGTGCGGGTGGGGGCTATCGGGGCGTTTAGCTGGTGAATGCTAAAGTTCTGCACCGGGGTAAGGCTGGCGCCGTACACATCCCGGTTGTTCCAGTACAGGTTGAGCCTGGCCGAATCCAGGCGTACGTAGGTACCCAGCGTAGGCAGTACCGCCGGCAGGGACAGGTTGGCATAGAGCTCCGCCTGCACCGTACCAAAGGTAGGGCTCTGCAGCCTGCCAATGTAGGGGGCAAAATAAGCAGTTTCGCTGGTGGCCCGCAGCGAGGTATAGAGGCTGTCGGACCTTACCTGAGTGGGGGATACAGAAAACTCGGCGTAGTGGGTGGAAAGATCTCCGGTGTTGGGGTTGAGGTTGGCACCCAGATCGGTGGGTTCTTCACAAGCGAAAAAGAGGGCCGGCAAAAGCGCCAGCCCCATTTTCTTAACCAGCAAGTTCATTATATAAGTTGTAGTAGGAGTCTAGAAAATCTTTGTCTTGGTCAAAGGTATCTATTTTTTTGGTACCGTCAACTCCACTAAAGAGCATATTGAGGCTTTCGCTGAATTTCTCATGGCCCTTTACTACGGCATCGGAATACTGAATACCCACCTTGATAAAGCCTTCAAAGTCGGCCGACTGCAGCGCTTCCAGCATGCTGTCGTCCACATCAATCATTTTTACCTTGTCCAGTAGATCTAGGCCAAATTTATGCTGAAATGAATTGTTATATACTGTGAAAACGGTCTTGGTATTCTTGAAAAGCGGATCGTTTTTGTAGGTACTCTTCAGGTACATGGGAATCAGGCTTGTCATCCAGTCGTTGCAATGTACAATATCCGGTGACCAGCCCAGCTTCCGTACCGTTTCAATCACCCCTTTGCAGAAGAAGATAGCCCGCTCGTCGTTGTCCTTGTAAAATTTATTCTCTTTGTCTACAAAAACGTATTTGCGCTGGAAGTAGTCTTCATTGTCAATAAAGTATACCTGCAGCTTAGCGTTGGGAATAGAAGCCACCTTAATGATAAGTGGTTTTTCTTCATCCCCCACCGAAATGTTAATACCCGAAAGTCTTACCACTTCATGCAGCCGGTTTTTGCGCTCATTGATGAGCCCGAAACGCGGCACCAAAATCCGGATCTCCATACCCCGCTCCTGCATAGCCTGTGGAAGCATGCGCACAAAATTGGCAACTTCGGTGGTTTGCAAAAACGGATCGATTTCACTGGCTACATACAAAATGCGTAATTTACACATACCTTGGGGCTAGATGTTTAGAAAGAACTAAAGTATTCAAGCCCCAAAAATACAAAAAAAAGGGGGCTTTTCAAGAAATAATCCACCAATTAACGTATGTTTGCCGCCATTTAGTGCATTTTGCCTGCTCCTTTTATGTTGGTTTTCAGGAAAAAAGAAGCGCTGCGGCAGCATCTGCAGGAGCAACGCCGGTCAGGAACTACCCTGGGACTGGTGCCTACCATGGGCGCCCTGCATCAGGGGCATCTTTCGCTGCTGCAACACGCCCTGGCCAGTTGCGGGCATGTGGTATGCAGTGTTTTTGTGAATCCCACCCAGTTTACCAGGGCCGAAGATCTGGAAAAATATCCGCGCATGCCCGAGCAGGATCTGGCCCTGCTGGAAGCTGCCGGTTGCCATACGGTTTTTCTGCCTGAAGTAGAAGAGATGTACCCCAGCCAGGCCCTTACCCACATGCACTTTGGCCCGCTGGAAGCCGTAATGGAAGGCCGCTACCGCCCCGGGCACTTCAGCGGCGTAGGCCTGGTGGTCAGCAAGCTCTTTAATATAGTACAGCCCGACAAGGCCTTTTTCGGGCAAAAAGACCTGCAGCAGTGCCGCATCATTGAGCAGCTGGTACGGGATCTCTCCTTCCCCATTGAAATTACACTGGTGCCTACCCTGCGCGAGGCCGATGGACTGGCGCTATCTTCCCGCAACATGCGCCTGAGCGCAGCCGGCCGCCAAACGGCTACCCACCTGCACCAGGCCCTACAGCAGGCCGCCCGGGCACTGCAGGAGGGGGCAAGCCCCCAAACGGCTCAAAATGGGGCATTATCTTACCTGCAGGGGGTACCCGAGCTGGAGCCTGAGTACTTTTGCATTGTAGAAGGCGGAACTTTGCAGGAACTGGACACTGTTTTGCAGGCAGAATCAGTAGCCCTGTGTGTGGCCGCCTATGTAGAAGGGGTCCGCCTCATTGATAATCTGCTTCTTGCACCATATACTATTACTACTACCACTACTAGACCTTAACAGCACCGATGTTTATCCAGGTACTGAAATCGAAAATTCACCGGGTTAAAATTACGCAGGCCGAATTGCACTACGTAGGCAGCATTACCATAGATGAAGATCTGCTGGATGCCGCCGCCCTCATTGAGGGTGAAAAAGTGCAGGTGGTAAATGTGAACAATGGCGAGCGGCTCGAGACCTATGTGATCAGGGGCGAGCGTGGCAGTGGCATGATCTGCATGAACGGCCCTGCCGCCCGCAAGGTGCAGGTAGGCGATGTGGTGATCATTATTTCCTATGCCTTTATGACCCCGGACGAGGCACGTACGTATAAACCCTCGGTAATCTTTCCGGACGATACGAATAAACTCCCTTAGGTGTGAACACCCCCCTACTCAAGCAGGTAGCCAAATACACCCTTCTCTTTCTTCTTTCTATAGCGCTGCTCTGGTATGTACTGCGGCAGGTAGACCTTAACGAGGTTATTTCCCGGCTTGCTGAAGTAAACTATTCCTGGATTGTAGCCTCCATGCTGTTTGGCCTGCTCAGCCACCTGATCCGGGCCTGGCGCTGGACCCTGATGCTGCACCCCCTGGGACACCGCCCTCCCCTTGGCACTACCTTTACCGCCCTTATGGTGGGCTACCTGGCCAACCTGGCCCTGCCCCGTTTTGGGGAGATAGCCCGCTGCGGTGTATTGCGCAAGAATGCCGGCATCCCCTTCCCGGCGGCTTTTGGTACCGTGCTGGCCGAGCGGGCCATCGATCTTATTGCCCTGCTGCTCATTGTAGGGGTTACCCTGCTGCTGGAGTTTGACCGGCTGGGCAATTTCCTGGCCGATGTGTTTGCCGGCGGCAGCCGCCCCAGCACCGGCTTTCTGCTGGCCGTGGGCATTGGCGGCCTTAGCCTGCTGCTGGCAGGCCTCTACCTGTGGCGGCTTTTTCATCCCCGCCTGATGCGCTACCCCCTTTATCAGAAAGTAGTAGCCCTGGGCAGCGATCTGGTCTCCGGCCTGCTGAGTGTAGGCCGCATCCGGCAGCAGGGGGCCTTTTGGGGCAGCTCGCTGCTGATCTGGGGCCTTTATTACCTGATGTCGTATATCGTAGTCTTTTCCATACCGCAGACGCAAGAGATCAGCCTGCTGGCGGGCCTCTCCATCCTGGCCATGGGGGGCATTGGTATGGCCGCCCCGGTACAGGGGGGTATTGGGGCCTATCACCTGCTGGTAAGCGGCGTACTGATCATCTATGGCGCCAGCCAGAGCGATGCCGTATTGCTCACCCTGCTGCTGCATACCTCCCAGATCTTGCTGATTCTGCTGGTAGGCGGCATCAGCCTGCTTGTAAGCATTTTCACCCAACCCACAGCACCCAACCATGCGGCTAAACCAGCATAGCTCGGCCAAGATCCTGAGCCAGCCCGCCCTGCAGCTAACCCTGACAGAATGGCGCACCAATGGCCAGCGTGTGGTCTTTACCAACGGTTGTTTTGACCTTTTGCACCTGGGCCACGTAGACTATCTTGAAAAAGCCAGCCAACTTGGCGACCGGCTGGTGATTGGCATAAATTCTGATGCTTCTGTAAAGAGGTTAAAAGGAAGCAGCCGCCCCCTGCAGACGGAAGGGGCCCGCGCCCGCCTGCTGGCCGCACTCTCTTTTGTAGATGCGGTTGTGCTCTTTGAAGAAGACACCCCCCTGGAGCTCATTACCCTTGTGGCACCCGAGGTGCTGGTAAAGGGAGATGACTATTCAATTGAAAATATCGTAGGGGCTGATGTCGTTCTTGAGAAGGGAGGCGTGGTACGGACCATTCCGCTGGTAGCGGGCTGCTCCACTACAGCCATCGTTACTAAAATAAAGAACACTTAAAATACGATAGACCTATGGCTTTTGACGGAACAGGACTTCTCATATTTGCCGTTTTTGCCATCCTTAGCTGGCTGGTAGGCCAGCGGCTGCGCAGCAAGTTTGCCAAATATTCGCAAATACCCCTACGCAGCGGCATAAGCGGTGCCGAGGCCGCAGCAAAAATGCTGCAGGATGCCGGCATTACCAATGTGCGCATTGTATCGGTAGCCGGACGGCTTACCGACCATTATAACCCCGCCGACCGAACGGTGAACCTAAGCCAGGAGGTATACCAGGGCCGCAACGCCGCTGCGGTTGCCGTAGCGGCCCACGAGGTAGGCCATGCCGTGCAGCATGCCAAAGCCTACAGCATGCTTAAATTTCGCTCGGCCATGGTACCGGTACTTTCGGTATCTTCGCAATACCTGTCCTGGGTGATCCTGATCGGGATATTCCTGATCAATACCACCCCTGTACCCCTGATGCTGGGCATTGGCCTGTTTGCCATTACCACCCTCTTTGCCTTTGTGACCCTGCCGGTAGAGTTTGATGCCAGCCGCCGGGCATTGGCCTGGATGGGCACCACCGGCCTGGTAGACCAGCGGGAAATGGGCATGTCCAAAGACGCCCTCAAATGGGCTGCCATGACCTATGTGGTAGCTGCCCTGGCCTCACTGGCCCAGCTACTTTATCTGGTGATGATCCTCATGGGGGGCAGACGAGACTAATAGCTTGTAAGAATTAAGTACAGCCGGCTAATAACCGGCTTTTTTATGCCGTGGCACCCCTTTTCCAGCGGCAGAACAGCCATTTGCTGAAGGCAAAAAGAAAAAAATGCCGTATATTCGTGCCGTTCAAACGATTACTATACGATTAATCAGATATTCAATATGGTTTTTGAGCTTACAGAAGAGCAGAAGGCTGTGCGCGATGCCGCCCGGGATTTTGCCCAAACCGAACTGCTCCCAGGCGTGGTAGAGCGCGATGATGAACAACGCTTTCCCTATGACCAGGTGCGTAAAATGGGCGAACTTGGCTTCATGGGCATGATGGTAGACCCTGCCTATAACGGCAGCGGCCTGGATACCATCTCCTACGTGCTGGCCATGGAAGAAATATCCAAGGTAGATGCCTCTGCCTCGGTATGTATGTCGGTAAACAACTCCCTGGTATGCTGGGGTCTGGAGAAATTCGGCACCGAAGAGCAAAAGCAAAAATTCCTGACCAAGCTGGCCACCGGCGAGCAAATAGGGGCTTTTTGCCTTTCTGAGCCCGAAGCCGGCTCCGATGCCACCTCACAGCGTACCACCGCCGAAGACAAAGGCGATTACTATCTGCTGAATGGTACCAAAACTGGATCACCAACGGTAGCACCGCCTCCATTTACCTGGTGATTGCGCAGACCAATCCCGAGCTGGGCCACCGCGGCATCAACTGCCTGATTGTAGAAAAGGGCATGGAAGGTTTTGTGGTAGGCAAGAAAGAAAATAAGATGGGCATCCGCGGGTCCGATACCCATTCGCTGATGTTCCAGGATGTAAAGGTGCCCAAAGCCAACCGCGTAGGCGAAGATGGTTTTGGCTTCAAGTTTGCCATGCAGACCCTGAGCGGCGGCCGCATAGGTATAGCCGCACAGGCCCTGGGTATAGCCTCAGGTGCGCTGGAGCTGGCCATTGCCTACTCCAAGGAGCGCAAGGCCTTTGGCAAAACCATCAACCAGCACCAGGCCATCCAGTTTAAACTGGCCGATATGGCCACCAAGGTAGAAGCAGCCCGTTTGCTGGTGCTAAAGGCCGCCTGGCTCAAAGATCAGAAGCAGGATTTTGGCGCTGCCAGTGCCATTGCCAAGCTGTACGCCTCAGAAATTGCCCAGGAAGTAACCAACGAAGCGGTGCAAATTCATGGCGGCTATGGCTACGTAAAAGAGTACCATGTAGAGCGCCTGATGCGGGATGCCAAAATAACCCAAATTTACGAGGGGACCTCTGAGATTCAGAAAATTGTAATTTCTAGGGAACTTTTGAAGTAAGTACTGTTGTAATCCTACTGAAAAAAATGCATTTTGACGAAATAAATTACACTATTCCGATAAAATGCCCTGAAAAGACTTTCTTTGTGTAATTTTAAATAAAATTAGAATTCCATTCTGGAGTGCATAATGGAGGATTACAATAAAATAATCGAGTCGCTGAGCATACGCTACCTGAAAGCCAAACATTTCAGGGTAATAGAGCCTGTTACAGTAGACAATTACTACGACGTTGAGAACACCGTACTGTACATGCGCCGCGGCCAGTGCAGTTTTAATGGTGAAGAAGTAGTGAATGAAGGCGAAGGCCTGTTTATCCCCGGAGGTAAAAATACCTCGCTTACGTTTGGCACAGGGGCTAGTTTAAAGGTCAACAACGAGGATTTCCTGACCAACCGGGAAAAATACCTGCAGGCGATCTCCTTTGAAGAAGCAGAGCGCAGCACCGGTATTGTGGTAACGCAGGTGAGCTTTGAGGCCAAGGTGTTTGATTCGGTGAACTTCTTTGCTTCGCTGGATATTCGTGCCTTCCGCCTGGAAGATAACCCGGTTATTTACGAGATCATCGATGATATTTCGCGCGAGGCCGCTTCCAAAAAGCCGGGCAAAGACCGCATTGTTAAAATCAGTACCGATCTGTTGGTAGTGGAGGTGATCCGTCACATCCTGGACCGCAAGCTTTTTGTCGAGCAGCTGGCTACCAACAGCACCTATTTTAACGATCCGCGCCTAATTGACATATTTACTTACATCAAGGAAAATATTTCCGGCGATCTTTCTAATAAAGTACTGGCCAATGTGGCCAACGTGTCAGAAGATTATGTAGGGCAGTATTTCAAAATGCTTACCGGCATCAACCCGCAGGATTACATTGAGTACCAGCGGATGGAAAAAGCCGTAACGCTGCTGCGCACCTCCAAGAAGAGCATCCGTGAAATTGGCAAAGATGTGGGCTATAAAGACACTGCCTACTTCTGCCGCCGCTTTAAGATGATGTTTGGCATTCCGGCCGGCAAGATGCGCCGCCGCGAATCACTCATGAATGTTTAAGGCGCCATTCAGCTCCTTTACAATACCAGAAACCTCAATCAGCAGATTGAGGTTTTTTTCTATCCCATTGCCAATCACCACCACATCGGCACCGGCCTGCAGCGCCTGTTTGGCGGCATTGCCTGAGCGAATACCACCCCCTACGATCAGGGGCACCTCCACACTGCGGCGCACCACTCCGATTACGCGCGGCGAAATGGGCTCGAGCGCACCGCTACCAGCATCCATGTACAGCACACGCAGGCCCAGCATCTCGCCGGCCATGGCTGTACAAGCCGCTATGGAGGGTTTATCATTGGGGATGGGCAGCGTATTGCTGATGTAGGCCGCCGTGGTCTGTAATCCGGAACCTACCAGCATGTATCCAGTAGGAATAACCTCCAGCTTGCTCTTTTTAAGAATAGGCGCCGCCACCACCTGCTGGCCGATCAGAAATTCCGGGTTGCGGCCCGAGATCAGCGACAGAAACAGAATGGCATGGGCCTGCTGATGAATGTGCAGGTTGCTGCCCGGAAAAAGCACCACCGGCAGCGTGCTTTCTTCCCGCAACAGGCTAATGACCCAGTCCAGACTATCATCGGTAATCAGGCTACCCCCTACAAAGAAAAAATCCACCCCGTGCTGCACACTCAGGTGAATTAATTTCAGTAACGACGCTTCATCAGCCACCTTATCGGGATCTATCAGCACGGCAAAGCTTTTTCTGCCGTGTTTGCTGCGCCCGCTCAGGAGGTCCAGCATCAGCTGTTTACTAGTCATTCAGAATATTTCGCTCTTTTAAGACGCCCTTAATCCTGCTGGCAATGATGAGCACCGCTATGGTCATGAGCTGCTGCTTCATGAGCTGACCAAAGGTAGGCTTTATGTGGGCCTCCCCTTTCAGGCGAATGGGCCCGCTACCGTTCGGATTAAAAACTAATTTTTTTTTTCGCTTGTCCCGGGTTACATACCGGGCCAGTTTATAGGCCAGAAAAATCCCCCCTCCTACCATCAACACCGTTTTTCCAACCGAGGCAGCATCGTCCTTGATATAGTCCAGCTGCATTTCCATTTCTGCTTTAAGCCGTTCCTGGTCTGCCAGTAGTTGCTCTTTGTTTTTTTCGGGTAATTTGGTTTTATCCAGGGTTTCCATACGAGAGTTAGACAAGATACACTAAAAAAATAGTTTGTACAAAAGGGGTGGTTAGGATTGCTGATCGTTGCGAACAGAAGAGGAAGCCGAACTTTTGGTACTGCCTGCAGGATTAGGCATGGGCTCCCGGGAGGGGGCCGGTGCTGACGCGGCGGGCCGGTTCTCTATAGGGGCGCCTGCCCGCTTGTCAATTACAATCACCTCCTCCTCTTCTTCGGTTTTGGCAGTATGGGCCCGCGGCTGGCCATCCTGCTGTACTTCCGGCTCGCTCTCAGGCTCTTCAAATATAAATTTCTTATGCTCTACGGCAGGATTTTCCTGATACCCTACGGCAGCTTCTTCACCCTTTTCCCGCTTTTTCTCATCAGCGCTTTTTTCTTTCAGGAAGGAGGTGCTGCCATCCACAATCTTTTTCTTAAGTGCTTCGGAATTGCGCAGGCTAAACAGTACCCCGCAAAGGATGATGTACACTACCGACACGATGAGAAATCCCCACACCCGGCTGTCCAGCCATACATTCAGGGCCTGGGCCAGGGTAAGGCTCAGGAACATAAGGGCAAACAGGCCCAGGATGGCAATTGGCATATAGACGATCATGGACCGTACCGCATCCCCTATCTTGCTCTTGATCTCCAGCTTTGTGATGGCAATACGGTTTTCGGCGTATTCAATTATATTCTGGACAAAGCTCTCCAGTCGTAAAAATTTTAGTAATCCTTTAGGTTGCACGTTGCTCGTATTTAAAAAATAATAGATACCGTTTCCATGGTATTAACCACAGTACGAGCGTATTGTTTGCGCTTTGTGCTGACCAGCAGCCTACTTTGAGATATCTCCAGCCGCCGGTGCCGGCCCCAAACTACTTTCCTGCTGGGTTGGCGGCGGCGTATCCTGTTGCCGCTCGGCAAAATAGATAAGCGCAAAGGGTAGCAGAAAGAAAGTGATCAGGATATACAGAAAGCCGATCAGGCGGTGGCGGCTGGTAATACGGCCCATGCGCCTGGCCAGCCGAATGGGTATTTTCCGAATAGCGCCAAAGGGAAAAAACAGCAGCACGCCAAACAGATTGAACAGCACATGCACCATGGCAATGCTGATGGCGGCATTGGAATGAAAAAGTGCGGCTAGCAGAGCGGTAAAGGTAGTACCCAGGTTGGCCCCCAGAATATAGGGAAAACTTTTGCGCAGGCTGATTTTTCCGGTAGCCACCAGGGGCACCACCAGAGGGGTGGTTACCGAACTGGATTGTACGGTGGCCGTTATAAGGGTGCCCCAGCCAAAAGCTTTCAGGGGGGTGGCAAATAGAATTTTCTCAAAATCGGAGCGAAAACTCCCAATGAACAGGCCATATATAGCATTGGCCAGTACTTTTATGGAAGCAAACAGCAACACAAAGGCTACGATCAGCACAATCCAGGTGTGCTTTACGGTATCTACTACCCACTGCACCGGGGCAAGGTCATGCCAGAAACCATAGGTAAAACTATCACTTGAGTCAAAGCCAGAAAAAGGTACAATCAGCTCACCTATGCTGCGGGCTACTGAAGAAAGCACACCAAAATAGAGCTCCAGCGGCAGCAAGATAAGCGTTACCATAATGTTGAAAAAATCATGTACGGTACCGGCTGCAATGGCCTTTTTAAACTCTTTTTTCTTGGCAATGAAGCCCAGGGATACCAGCGTACTGGTAAGGGTAGTGCCTATGTTGGCGCCCATGATCATGGGTACGGCATTTTGCATGCTGAGCGAACCGGCCGCTACGGCAGCCACCACCATTGAGGTGGTAGAGGAGGAACTTTGAATAATGGCGGTGATCAGCAGGCCAATGAACAGGCTGATAAAAGGGTTGGCGGTAACCTCCAGGATCTGGCGGGCCGTACCAGCCGCCAGCAGTTTAAAGGCATGCCCCATTAAACTGATGGCAAACAGAAAAAACGTAATCCCCAAAACGATCATTACGACCTTTTGTGCAAGGGCAATAGGCTCTTTCTGCGTTTTTAGCGGATGCATGAAAGAAGTGAGTTGGGTTTTTTCAGTATCTTTCCGGATATACAGGGCGTACCCCCTTCAGATACGCATGGCGAAAATGGGGCAGGGCTACGGTTAAGCCTTACAAAGATATCCCATGCCGGCCGGAATGCGAACAGGAAGTATATGAAGCAATTGTTAATTTTTTATAGGCCAGGGAAACATTACCAGCCGTAATGGTTTGATAATAAACCGCTTGTACGCAATCAGGCAGCAGACAGGGGCAGGAACGAACAAAGACTTAACATAGGCGTAATCTGGCAGTAAAAACTATTTTATACCTTTGTACACCCTACTATTAGCGATCCGAGCCAGCGGCTCATCTCTACATGGCAAATAACATAAACCAACGCATTACCTGGGACAAGCTATCCAGGCGCCCCCTCCAGATCTTTACACTGGTTAAAGGAGAGCGAAATTTTCTCATTCTTATAGCTACCCTCTTTATAGTCTGTGCTTTTGTAACGCCTTTTCCGCATGTGGCCATGTGGGTGGGCTTTGCCATTGCCGGCTATTCTGCCATTGCCAACGACAGTATCCAGACCCTGGGTACCTTTATTGCTTCCAACAGCCAGCGCAAATGGTGGATCCTGTGGCTTTACATGGGCCTTATCTTTGTAGCTACCATGCTCTACAGCTGGCTGGTGTATGATGGCGATGTTAGCTACCAGCGCCTAAGCTCCAAGGGCTTTGATGAAGCCCCCACGTCGTTTTCATTTCTGCAGCTGGCAGCGCCCATCTTTCTGCTGCTGCTTACCCGGCTGCGGATGCCGGTATCTACCACCTTTCTGATCCTGAGTGCCTTTGCCACTACCTCAGACGCCATTCTGAGCGTACTGAGTAAAAGTATGGTGGGCTACCTGATTGCCTTTTTTGCGGCCTTACTGGTCTGGTTTGCCGTAGCCCGCTTTACCAAAAACCTGTTTAAAGGAAAACCCGCCAGCTGGTGGCTGCCGGTGCAGTGGGTCACCAGTGGCGCCCTGTGGTTTACCTGGCTCTCGCAGGATGCGGCCAACATTGCCATCTTCCTGCCCCGTAGCCTGAGCGTAGAACAGTTCATCGCCTTTACCGGCTACATTTTCCTGGGTCTGGGGCTCCTGTTCTATCTTAAAGGAGACAAGATTCAGTCGGTGGTGAGCGAAAAGGCCGGCATTGCCGATATACGGGCGGCTACCATTGTAGACTTTATCTATGCGCTGCTGCTCTTTTACTTCAAAACGCTGAGCACCATCCCCATGAGCACCACCTGGGTATTCCTGGGCCTGCTGGCAGGACGGGAGCTGGCCATCAGCATCAGCAAAAAACGGAAGAAGAAAAAATACCGCAGCACCAAGCGCACCATGCGCATGATTGGCAAAGACCTGCTGTATGCCCTTATTGGCCTGCTGGTTGCCGTTATCCTGGCGCTTTCCATCAACGCGCAGGTACGGGCCGAGGTATTTGATGCACTCTTCTAACAGAGGGTACTGAACTTTCTTAAAAGCTGTTTCTTCCCGTAGGAAACAGCTTTTTTTGTGCCTATCAACAGAAGGGGGCAGCCCCGAAAGACTGCCCCCTGACTACAGTATGTATAGAGTACCCGCCCCTTAGCTGCCAAGCTGCCGCAGGGCAATCCAGGCCATCAGGCCCGCACCAATGGGCAGGGCCGCTTCATCTATATCAAAGGTAGGGGTATGTACCGAGGCCGTGATACCCCTAGCCTCATTGCGGGTACCCAGGCGGTAAAAGCAGGCATCTACTTCATGGGAGTAATAGCTGAAATCTTCGGCTGCCATCCAGAGGTCCAGGTCTACTACATTCTCTTCGCCCAGGTATTCCACGGCCGCCGCCCGGGCCTGCCGGGTCAGCTCTGGCTCATTCACCAGGTAGGGGTAGCCTATGCGGATCTCAAACTCACAGCTGCCGCCCATGCCTTCGGCAATGCTTTCGGCCATTTTCTTCATGCGCTTGTGGGCTTCGGCCCGCCACTTCTCGTCCATGGTACGGAAGGTGCCCTCCAGCTTTACTTCATTGGGAATTACATTGGTAGCGCCATTGGCAATCACCTTCCCAAAGGAGAGTACGGAGGGCACCTTGGGGTTGGCAAAGCGGCTTACAATCTGCTGCAGCGCTACCAGGATATGGGCCGATATCAGCACCGGATCAATGTTATGCTCGGGCATGGCGCCATGGCCTCCCTTACCCTTTACTGTTACATACAGCTCATCGGCCGAGGCCATGTACATGCCCTCCCGAAAGCCTACTTTTCCTACCGGGATCAGCGGCATCACATGCTGCCCTACAATGGCGGCGGGCTCGGGATTTTTGAGCACCCCCTCCCGGATCATGTGCGAAGCACCGCCGGGAGCTACTTCTTCTCCTGGCTGAAAGATCAGGCGCACGGTTCCCTCGAATTGGTCTTTGAGTGAATTCAGGATGCGGGCAGCACCCAGCAGGGAGGTGGTGTGCACATCATGTCCGCAGGCATGCATCACCCCCTGCCGGGTAGAGCGGTAAGGCACTTCATTGGCCTCCAGTATGGGCAGGGCATCCATATCGCCCCGCAGGGCAATGAGCTTTTTGCCCGGGTTTTTTCCTGCTATGGTACCAACCACCCCCGTATTGGCTACCGGCGCCTGAAAGGGAATGCCCCAGCTTTTTAGGCGCTCCTGTACAAAAGCAGCCGTTTCAAACTCCTGAAAGGAGAGTTCGGGGTGGGCATGAAGGTGGCGGCGATCGGCCACCAGATCCTGCTCATACTGGGCAGCCAGGGCTTTTACGCGCTGCAGTAGTTCCATAGATGTGCGGGTTAGGGTATTGCTAAATGAAAACAGCAGCTGTTGGGCTGCTGTCTGTAAGAGGTTTAGTCGTTGATCTGGATCCGGTCCGGAATGATCAATGCATTGGGAAATTCGCTGCGCAGGTCGGCATACATCTGCTGGGCCTCCAGCCGGTCTACAAACTTGCCTACAAACACCCGGTAGTTGGGCTGCACAAAGCGAATTTCGGGCCGGGCATCGGGCAGGGCCATGTACACCTGGCGCTGGGCCATGTTGGCCGCTTCCCTGCTGGTGCCCAGATAGACCTGTATGGTAAAGCCCGGCACTGATTTTATCTTGCGGTTTTCTTCGGCAGAGGCCGTCAGCAGGTTATCCAGCTGGCTGGTTACATCACGGCGGGCCAGCACGGTACCGGTGGTAGTACCCGTAGGCTGCTCGGCCGAGGGTTGGGCAGGTGTAGGCGTGGCATCAGCTACTTTAAATTCTTCTCCACGGCGTAGGCCGGACAGATCTTCGGTATAGGAGATCTGCTGAGGCGACTGTCCCGGGCCGGCACAGCTAAAGTACAGGCCCAGCATCATAAACCACATCATACTATATCGTTTGGGCAGGCGGAATTGTCTCATAACGGAAAAGGTCTGGAGGCACATATAAAAAACGTAGCTAGTATAGCGTAAATTTTTTAGCAGGGTTAGCCTCCGTAAGAAAAAACCGCAGAATGCCTGCGGTTTTCCCCAACAGGAATTAGTCTTCGGTTTCTATGATTACGCAGCGGCTGGCTTTAATGTCTTCCTCTACGAGCTTGAACTTTACATTTTTCTTGATAGAACCATCAGCATACTGCACGCTTACCCGATCATTGCGGCCGGCCACCTTGGCAGATTTTACCGGGGCAACCTTCTGGGCCGTTTGGGTAGCAGCCCCCTGGGGCACGCCCCCTCCTCCACTCACCAGCGACTCACTTTCTTCCTTCTTCTCCTGAAGGCGCTGCTGTTGCTGGCGCATGCGCTGCATTTGCGCTTCCTGCACCATGTTGGGTTCCCGCATGGGCAGGTTGGCCTTGATCAGGAAGGAGATGGTTTCCTCATTTACCCGGCCTATGAAGCGCTTGAACAGCTCAAAGGCCTCAAATTTATAGATCAGCAAGGGGTCTTTCTGCTCGTACACTGCATTCTGCACCGATTGCTTCAGGTCGTCCATATCCCGCAGGTGGTCTTTCCAGAGCATGTCAATGATGGAGAGGGTAATGGCCTTCTCCATAGAAAGGATCAGCTCCTGTCCCTCTGTGCTCAGGGTGCGTTCCAGGCCGGCCTCTACGCCTATTTGGCGCTTGCCATCGGTAAAGGGCACCACAATGTTCTTCACCAGGGCACCGCGCTCTTCCTGCACCTGTTTGATAACCGGCAGGGCCTGCTCGGCAATGCGCTGGTTCTTGGCATTGTAGTGGGCATAGGCCTTGTTGTAGAGGTTCTCGGCCAGTGTGGCTGCGTTTCCTTTGCGGAAGCTCTGCTCATCCAGCTGGTAATCAAAGCCCAGGATGCCCAGCACGTTCAGCTTCAGGTTGTCGTAATCATCGGCTCCCTTGGCATTCTGGATCAGGTCTTCGCTTACCTGATAGAGCATATTCATGATGTCCAGCTGCAGACGCTCGCCATAGAGGGCGTTTTTGCGCCGGCGGTAGATCACCTCCCGCTGCGAGTTCATCACATCATCATACTCCAGCAGGCGCTTGCGCATGGCAAAGTTGTTCTCCTCTACCTTCTTCTGGGCGCGCTCAATGGATTTGGTGATCATGGAATGCTGGATCACCTCCCCTTCTTCATAGCCCATGCGGTCCATCAGGCGGGCAATGCGGTCGGAGCCGAACAGGCGCATCAGGTTATCTTCCAGTGACACAAAAAACTGGCTGGAGCCGGGGTCACCCTGACGGCCGGAGCGGCCGCGCAGCTGGCGGTCTACCCGCCGCGACTCGTGGCGCTCGGTACCAATAATGGCCAGACCCCCTGCCGCTTTAGACTCGGGCGCCAGCTTAATGTCGGTACCACGGCCGGCCATGTTGGTGGCAATGGTAACGGTGCCCGGCTTACCGGCTTCGGCTACAATTTCGGCTTCGCGCTGGTGCTGTTTGGCGTTGAGTACCTGATGGGGAATGTTGCGCAGCTTGAGCATGCGGCTAAGCAGCTCGGAAATTTCTACCGAAGTAGTACCCACCAGAATGGGGCGGCCGGCATTGCGCAGCTCTTCCACTTCTTTGGCTACGGCATTGAATTTCTCGCGGGTGGTTTTGTATACCAGGTCCTCGCGGTCGTCCCGCACAATGGGGCGATTGGTGGGGATCACCACCACATCCAGCTTATAGATATCCCAGAACTCGCCGGCTTCGGTTTCGGCCGTACCGGTCATACCGGCCAGCTTATGGTACATCCGGAAGTAGTTCTGCAGGGTAATGGTGGCATAGGTTTGGGTGGCATCTTCCACCTTTACATTTTCCTTTGCCTCAATGGCCTGGTGCAGACCATCGGAATAGCGGCGGCCTTCCATTACCCGGCCGGTCTGCTCATCCACAATCTTGATCTTGCCCTCCTGAATGATGTACTCGGTATCTTTCTCAAAGAGTGAGTAGGCCTTCAGCAGCTGGTTAACCGTATGGATGCGCTGCGATTTGGTACCGTAATCTTTGATAAGGGTATCTTTTTGTGTCAGCTTCTCCTCATCGCTCAGGCTGGTGTTATGCTCCAGCTTGGCAATTTCGGTGCCGATATCAGGCATAATGAAGAAGTGCGGATCTTCGCCGGCGCCGGTGATCAGGTCAATGCCTTTTTCGGTCAGCTCAATGGTATTGTGCTTCTCATCAATGGTAAAGTACAGCTCCTTGTCGGCCTCGGGCATCATCTTCTGGTTATCGGCCAGATAGACCCCCTCGGTGCGCTGCAGCACATTGCGGATGCCAGGCTCACTCAGGAATTTGATCAGCGGCTTGTATTTGGGAAATCCTCTGTATGCGCGGAACAGGGCCAGGCCTGCTTCCTCGCTTTTTACATTTTCGTTCAGTCCTTTTTTAGCTTCCTGCAGCAGGCCGGTCACCAGTTTGCGCTGGGCTTCTACCAGGCGGGCCACGCGGGGCTTCAGCTCATAGAATTCATGCTCATCGCCGCGGGGCACCGGGCCGGAAATGATCAGGGGGGTACGGGCTTCGTCTACCAGTACGGAGTCTACCTCATCCACCATGGCGTAGTGGTGCTTGCGCTGCACCAGATCCTCGGGGCTGCGGGCCATGTTATCGCGCAGGTAGTCAAACCCAAATTCGTTGTTGGTACCGTAGGTAATGTCGGCACGGTAGGCCTTGCGGCGGGCTTCGCTGTTGGGCTGGTGCTTGTCAATACAGTCGCAGCTCAGGCCGTGGAAGTTAAAGAGGGGTCCCATCCACTCGGAGTCGCGGCGGGCCAGGTAATCGTTTACCGTTACGATGTGCACCCCGCGGCGGGCCAGGGCATTCAGAAAAGCGGGCAGGGTGGCTACCAGGGTTTTACCCTCACCAGTGGCCATCTCGGCAATTTTACCCTGGTGCAGGACTATGCCACCAATCAGCTGCACATCGTAGTGCACCATTTCCCATTTCATGAGGCTGCCGGCGGCCATCCACTCGCCCTTCCAGGTAGCGGTGTCGCCCTCTATCTGCACATGGGGGTGGGTGGCGGCATATTCGCGGTCATATTGGGTAGCAGTTACCACCAGTTTTCCATTCTCCTTCCAGCGGCGGGCGGTTTCGCGCACCACGGCAAAGGCCTGGGGAAGCACCTCCAGCAGAATTTTTTCCAGCTCGGTGTTGCGCTCTACCTCAAGTTTATCGATTCTGTTAAAAAGTGCTTCTTTCTGATCGATATCCAGGTTGGGCTGATCGGCTACCTGTTTGTGCAGGGCTTCCAGCTGATCATCGATGTTGCGCAGGGCGCTGTCAATCGTAGACTGGATTTCCTGGGTGCGGTTGCGCAGGGCGTCGTCAGACAGGCTGCTAAGCTTTTTGTACTCCTCGTTTACCCGGTCCACCATGGGCAGCACCAGTTTCACATCGCGCTCCGACTTACTGCCTACCAGTTTCTGTATACTCTTGGTTATAAAATCTAACATATCAGAAGGTCAATCCCCAATTAAATTACTGCTTTATCTTGTGATCTCTATGGTGCCGGCTCAGGCCCGGGACTATGGGTAAGAGAATCAGCAAATATAATACCTTATTTAACAGTAGGCCACCCCAAATGGTGCGCCTGCCAGCTTGTCAGATATTTATTTCTCCCTTAAACACAAAAGTGGCCGGCCCTGACAGGTAAATGTCGGTAAACTGATCATTGCCCTTGGTCTTAAAGGCTACCTGCAGCTGGCCGCCGGGGGTCAGCAGCTTTACCGGTGAGCTGTAGCCCAGGTAGGTGCTGGCCAGCGCCGCTGCGGTTACGCCCGTGCCGCAGGAGAGGGTTTCATCCTCTACCCCCCGCTCATAGGTACGTACGTACAACTTGCCCTCCTGGGTGGGCTCCACAAAGTTTACATTGGTGCCTTCGGCTTTGTACAGCTCGGAGTTGCGGATCTTGCGGCCCTCTTCCACCACATCCATGGCCGCCAGTTCTTTCACAAACCGGATGTAGTGAGGTGATCCCGTATTGATGAACATGTCTTCTTCAAACTGCTCTACCTTCTCTACATTGCGCATGCGCAAAAACACCTGATCCTGCATGATGTAGGCTTCATGAAAGCCATCAATGGCCTTAAATTCGGCATTGTCGCCCACCATGCCCAGGTAGTTGGCAAAGCTTACGGCACAGCGGCTGCCATTGCCGCAAAAGCTCTTGGAACCGTCTGAGTTGAAATAGATCATCTCAAAATCGGTCTCCTGGCTGTTTTCAATCAGGATGAGCCCATCGGCCCCAATACCATAGCGGCGGTGGCAGAGCTGCTTCACCAGCGCAAGGTCGGTTTTATCCACTACCTCCTGCCGGTTATCGATCATGATAAAATCGTTGCCGGTACCCTGGTATTTATAAAAGTGTATTACAGCCATAGGATGGTCACTACTAAAGGCCTGCACCTCCACTCGGAAAACAGGCCAGTTCGCTGCAAAGATAATAAAACAAGATAGCCGCTCCCGTAGGAGCGGCTATTTATTAGTGGATCAGGGATGTAAATCTGCTTAGCGACGTGCCAGGCGATCGGCATTTCCGTCGGGATCGCCCGTTACATAGCCTCTGGTGTTTACCGTACCACTGTTTACCAGCATGATGCCGGCTACGTGTGGCGTGGCCATGGAAGTACCGCTAATGGTTCTGTACCCGCCATTGAGCCAGGTAGAGTAGATGCTTACGCCCGGAGCGCAAAAGTCAATGGGCGGGTTGGCATAGTTGGAGAAAGAAGCAAAGCGGTCGTTGCTGTCATGGGCCGAAACGGTGCGGATGCGGCTGCCATTGGCACGTGCCGGCGATACGTTATTGGCATTTTGTGACTCGTTACCGGCAGCTACGGCAAACCAGATGCCCTGGTTAGAGGCATTGATCACCGCCTGATCCAGCGTGCTATAGGCGCCACCACCCAGGCTCATGTTGGCCACATCACCGGAGTAGGCATTGCGGCTTACCCAATCCACACCGGACAGAATGCCTGACATGGAGCCACTGCCCTGTGCATTCAGTACCCGTACCGATACCACGGTAGCACCGGCCGCTACGCCTACTACCCCTATGGTATTGTTCTTGGCCGCAATGGTGCCGGCTACGTGGGTGCCATGGCCATTCTGGTCATCGGCCGTACCGCCTACAAATGAGCGGCTGTAGCTGGTGTTCACATTCAGGTCTGGGTGGTCCAGGTCAATGCCGGTGTCCAGTACCCAGGCCCAGTAGTAGCCATTGGCATAATTAACAGCACCGCCTACCCGGCTAATGCCCCAGGGGGTAGACTGCGCCTGTACGCTGGCATTCTCGGCTGGCTGGCTTTTTACCTGATTGAGCTCCACGCGCATGTCGGCCTCTATACGGTCTACCCGATCATCGAGCTTCAGGGAGGCTACTTCTTCTTTAGAAAGAGTAGCGGCAAAGCCGGCCAGGGTAGCGCTGTACACATGCTTGAGGTTTTCGGCGCCGATGCTGTGCTTGCGCAGAATAGCATCTACCCCTTCGCTTACTTTGCGGTGATTGGCTTCAAAGGCTTCTGCCTTATCTTCCCGACTGGCAAAAGATTTGTCGCGTAATTGGCGGGCAGAGTTAGTACCATCCTCCTTCAAAACCACGATGTAGCTGCCTTCAATAATGGCCGCATTTTGCTGAGCATCCTGTATGTCCTGATCAAGGGCTTGTTCCTGATCGGTATTACAGGCAGAAGTGGCGAGGAGAGCGCCCAGGCACAGACCGGCCACGGCTCTCATTGAAAAATGAGTGTTGAACATTGAAAAATTGGTTAAAATTGGAAAATTGTAATTTTTGGACAGTTGGATATCCAAGACCAAAGTATTTTATTCTGCTGAAAGATCAAAATTATTAACTAAATTTTGTCAATTTCTTTTTTCAGCCCCTTTAATTAGTGCCACTATAACAATTAGCACTAAAATATCAATGTTGCAACATATTGTACTTTATAAAGATAAAGCAAAATTATTCAGTTCAGTTTAGCAATTAGTATTCGATTACATCTATACATTATTATTTTGAAAATATCTTGTAATGCAAAATTTAATTTGTTTTAAAAGTCATAAAAATGGCATATTGATTCGAAATATAGACGTTATGCAATCGATTTCGGTATCTAAGCTTCATCATTAGCCTCAGTCATAATTTCATCAATTAAATAGGTACCAAAACAAAAAAGCCTTGCATTGCTGCAAGGCTTCTGTAAAATGCTTTAAGGTAGGTACTATACCAGTTCTTTGATCCTGGCTGCTTTGCCCTGACGGCCACGCAGGTAGTACAGGCGGGCTCTTCTTACGCGTCCTCTGCGCACCAGCTCGATCTTGTCGATGTTGGGTGACAGCAGGGGGAAGATACGCTCTACACCTACACCGTTGGAAACTTTACGCACGGTGAAGGTCTCACCATTGGTGCCGGAATTCTTGCGCTGGATAACGGTACCCTGAAACTGCTGGATACGCTCTTTGTTACCTTCGCGGATCTTAACGTGTACATTTATTGTATCGCCGGCCTTGAAAGAAGGAAGGTTTGTCCGCACTTGCTGGTACTCCTTCTCTACAAATTTTATAAGCTCGCTCATATCGCTATAATTTTCTGCCTCCGTAAAAGGAATCGCAAATATAAGAGTTTTTTTTCTTTACTTGATGCTAGTACATTAAAATTTTACAACAAGCTGCTGCCAACTGGGTGTAAAGGGTTCCGGGAGCCACTTCTTCTCAGAAGGGGCGCTCTTAGTTACCGGCCTCAGCGGAGCTGCTGCCGTCCTGCAGCAGATCGGGCCGTCGCTGCTGCGTGCGGGCTACTGCCTGTTGGTGGCGCCAGTCCTCAATCCTGCCTTCATGCCCGCTTAGCAGCACCTCGGGCACCTTCCAGCCCCTGAAATCGGCCGGACGGCTATAGACCGGCGGCGCCAGCAGCCCATCCTGAAAGGAATCACTCAGGGCCGAGGTTTCGTCGTTGAGCACACCGGGCAGCAGCCGAATGATGCTATCAGAAAGCACCGCCGCCGCCAGTTCTCCCCCGCTCAGCACATAGTCGCCTATGCTGATCTCCCGGGTGATAAAGTGCTGCCGTACCCGCTCATCTACTCCTTTGTAATGGCCGCAGAGGATCAGCAGGTTCTTCTTCAGGCTTAGCTCGTTGGCAATGCCCTGGTTGAGGGTTTCGCCATCGGGGCTCATGTAGATGAGCTCATCGTAGGAGCGCTGGGCCTGCAGCTCTTCAATGCAGCGTACAATGGGCTCTATCTGCAGCACCATGCCGGCACCACCGCCATAGGCATAGTCATCGACTGATTTATGCTTGTTGGTGCTGTAGGGCCGCAGATCATGCACAACCACCTCTACCAGGCCCTTGTCCTGGGCCCGTTTTAGGATGGAGTGCGAAAAGGGACTGTCCAGCAGGCGGGGCAGTACGGTTATGATGTCGATGCGCATCAGGCCTCCAGGTAAATATCCAGTAAGCCTTCGGGCAGCTGCATGTGCAGTTCCTGCTTTTCCCGATCCAGGCGTACAATCAGTTCGTCATGCAGGGGCACCAGTATTTCAATGCCCGCCCGATCGGCCACCAGCAGATCCTGCTGCCCGCTGATCACCTCGCTGATGGTTCCTACCTCGCCGGAAGTAACATCCACTAGCCGAAAGCCGATGATCTCATGGTAGTAAAAGGCATTGCCCTCCAGCGGCGGCAGGGCTGCCAGGGGCAGGTAGAGCTCCCGGCCTGTCAGGCTGCCGGCGGCTTCCACACTGTCTACTTCCTCAAATTTGAAAATGGCTTTCTGAGCCTGCACATTTACCCCTTCAATAAAAAAAGGAATCAGTTGTCCGCCCTGATCGACGAACACTGATTCCAATTCTGTATATAAGGAAGGATCATCAACATCCAGAAAAACTGCTACCTCGCCCCGTAAGCCATGTGGCTTCTGTATGGTACCTAACTGGTAACACTCTTCCTTACGCATGCCAGTTCCTTATTCTGCAGCCGTTTCGGTAGCCTCGCCTTCTTGGGCAGCTCCTTCTTCTCCGGCAGCACCTTCTTCTTCACTTGCATTAAGGGCCGCATTGGCTTCCTCCTGCTTTTTGCGCAGGGCTTCGGCACGGGCTTCTTTCACCTTGGTCTCTGCCTCCAGACGGGCTTTGGCAGCAGCATCGCGCTGAGAGGCCAGTTGCTCGGTTTTGCCCTGGATCTTGCCTTGTTTGGCTTCCAGCCAGTCGGCCAGACGCTTATCGGCATCTTCCTGGGTGATGGCGCCTTTGTTTACACCAATTTGCAGGTGCTTGCGCATCAGAATGCCCCGGTACTTGAGCATAGCGGCTACGGTATCAGAGGGCTGAGCGCCTTTCATTACCCAGTCAAATGCTTTTTCGGTATTGATATCTACCGTAGCGGGGTTTGTATTGGGGTTGTACACACCAATCTTCTCGATAAAGCGACCATCCCGTGGTGCTCTAGCGTCGGCAACGACTACATCGTACATTGCGCGTTTCTTGCGGCCTCTGCGGGCCAGACGAATACGAACTGCCATAAATTATATAGTATAGATTCGGTGCGGAACACGTCCGCGCTGAACAGGGGGCAAAGATAGAAAAATATCCGGAAGATTCCCAAGGAGTTAGCCAGGGGATCTGCGTGTTAAACATTCAATTGCTCGAAACACTTTTTTGCTTTCTGCTTTACTATATTGTAGGCGCTCCTGCCAAAATATCGAAAATATCCAATATTCGCCTATGCGAATATGCGGTTTTGCTTAGTGTACCAGATTCTTTAGCTTTGTCCAAACGATTTTTAGCAATGGATAAATTCTCATACATAGCCAACGCCCACGGCCACTACCTAGAAGAACTCTACCAGGCCTATCAGGCGGATCCCCAGTCGGTAGACCCCAGCTGGCAAAAATTCTTTGAAGGCTTTGATTTTGCCCAGCAGGCCTTTCCCATGCTGCCCGGGGGCGAATCTACCGCCGAGCGCAACGGCCAGCAAACAGCTGCATCGCCCCGTGCGGCCGATACTCCTGCAGCTGCTGCACCCGCTATCTCCAGCGGCAATGCCAAAGAGCTGAACGTAAGCCAGCTGATCCATGCCTACCGCAGCCGCGGCCACCTGAAAAGCAAAACCAACCCGGTGCGCGAGCGACGCAACCACAAAGCCTATCTGGATATTACAGACTTTGGCCTGACCGAAGCCGATCTGGATCAGGAGTTTGATGCCGGCAAGGAAATTGGTATTGGCCGTGCCCCCCTGCGCAAGATTGTAGAAGCGCTGCGCTACATCTATGTAGGTACTGTGGGCTTTGAGTTTATGTATATCCGCAACCCGGACATGCTGGAGTGGTTCAAGAACAAGGCCGAAGAAGAAGCCCTCAAGTTCAACCCCCCGCTGGAAGAAAAGAAACAGATCCTCAAAAAGCTGAATGAGGCCGTGGTGTTTGAGAACTTTCTGCACACCAAATACCTGGGACAGAAGCGCTTTTCGCTGGAAGGGGGCGAAAGCACCATCCCGGCCCTGGATGCAGGCATTACCCGCGCCGGCGAGCTGGGCGTAAAGGAAGTAGTGATTGGCATGGCCCACCGCGGCCGCCTCAATGTGCTGGCCAACATCATGGGCAAAACCTACGAGCAGATCTTCAACGAGTTTGAGGGCGGCTATGACGTAGACCTGACCATGGGCGATGGCGACGTAAAATACCACATGGGCTACAGCAGCCAGGTAGATGTGGGCGGCAACCGGGTTGACCTGAAACTGGCCCCCAACCCCTCGCACCTGGAGGCGGTAGATCCGGTAGTGGAAGGCTTTGCCCGCGCCAAGATCGACTGGCAATATAATAATGATGTAAACAGCACGCTGCCCATCCTCATCCATGGCGATGCGGCCGTAGCGGGTCAGGGCATTGTGTATGAGCTTATTCAGATGAGCAAGCTCAAGGCCTATGCCACGGGCGGCACCATTCACTTTGTGATCAACAACCAGGTGGGCTTTACCACCGATTATGATGATGCCCGCTCCAGCATTTACTGTACCGATGTAGCCAAGGTGGTAGATGCCCCCGTGCTGCACGTAAACGGCGATGATCCCGAGGCGGTGGTCTTCTGTATGAAGCTGGCCGTGGAATACCGCCAGAAATTCAACAACGATATCTTCATTGACATGGTGTGCTACCGCCGCCATGGCCATAATGAGAGCGACGAGCCCAAATTCACCCAGCCGCAGCTCTATAATATTATCAGCAAGCACGCCAACCCGCGGGAGTTTTATAACAAGCGCCTGATGGAGCGCGGCGATGTGGATGCCCAGCTGGCCCAGCGCATGGATGAGGAATTTCGCCAGCTGCTGCAGGACCGCCTGGACATGGTAAAGCAAAAACCCCTTCCCTACCAGTATCAGGAGCTGGAGCAAGCCTGGCAAAGCCTGCGCCGCTCCAAGCCCGAAGATTTTGAGCAGTCGCCCGAAACTGGCGTAGCCCAGGAGGTATTGCACAAGGTAGCCGAGGCACTGGTAAAGGTGCCGCAGGGCTTCCGCCCCATCAAGCAAATTGAAAAGGCCCTGGTACAGCGTAAAGAAATGTTCTTTGAGCAGAAAGAAGTAAACTGGGCCGGCGCCGAGCTGCTGGCCTATGGCTCACTGCTGGAGGAGGGAAATATGGTGCGCCTGGTAGGCCAGGACGTGGAAAGGGGTACCTTCTCGCACCGCCATGCCGTGTTGCACGATGCCAAGACCGGCCAGGCCTACAACAGCCTCAATCACATTCGGGAAGATAACTCCGAACCCTTCCGGGTCTACAACTCCCTGCTGAGCGAGTATGCCGCCATGGGCTTTGAGTTTGGCTATGCCATGGCCAACCCCCATGCGCTGGTGATCTGGGAAGCCCAGTTTGGCGACTTTGCCAACGGTGCCCAGGTGATGATCGACCAGTTTGTGACCCCCAGTGAAAGCAAGTGGCAGCGCATGAACGGTCTGGTACTGCTGCTGCCCCACGGCTACGAAGGCCAGGGACCCGAGCACTCCAGCGCCCGCCTGGAGCGTTTTCTGCAGCTATCGGCCGAAAACAACATCATCGTTGCCAATGTAACCGAGCCGGCCAACTTCTTCCACCTGCTGCGCCGTCAGCTGGCATGGCCGTTCCGCAAGCCCCTGATTGTAATGTCGCCCAAATCGCTGCTGCGCCACCCCCGGGTGGTAAGCCCCATGAGCGAACTTACAGAAGGACGCTTCCGGGAAATATTGCCCGACAGCAAGGTGCGGGGCGAGGGGGTAAAGCGCGTACTGCTCTGCTCCGGCAAGGTGTACTACGATCTGCTGGAGCGTCAGGAGAGCGAGAAGCGCCAGGATGTAGCGATCATTCGCCTGGAGCAACTGCACCCCTTCCCGCAAAATGCCCTGGATGCCGAGCTGGAAAACTATCCCAATGCCGAGCTGTTCTGGGTACAGGAAGAACCCGCCAACATGGGCGCCTGGAACTTTATCCTGCGGGTATACCCACGCCCGGTGCGCTTCATTGGCCGCAAGGCAAGCTCATCGCCTGCCACCGGCTACTACAAGGTGCACAACAAGGAGCAGGAAGAGCTGATAAACCGCTCCTTTGCCATTGATCAGGCTCCCGAATTACCCGCTACCGATGCAGGGCCTGTGATGCAGGCCGAGCCTCGCCAGGCCGAACCTGACCACCGAAACAAGTCAAAGTAATTTTTAAGCAGGCTGAAAAGCAAAAGAGGGGTACCCTCTCCTGCTTTTCAGCCTTATCCATACCCTAAAGTACCTACCTACAATACCATGAGTCTAGAAATAAAAGTGCCCACGGTGGGCGAATCCATCTCGGAAGTTACCATTGGCCAGTGGTTCAAACAAGACGGCGACTACGTAGAGCGCGACGAGAACATTGCCGAACTGGAATCAGACAAAGCTACCTTTGAGCTAGCTGCCGAGCAGGCCGGCATTCTGCGCATTAAGGTTCAGGAAGGCGAAACCGTACCCATTGGCGAGGTAGTGTGTGTGATTGAAACGGGTGCGGCACCGAGTGCGGCCCCGGCCGGTGGCAATGGCAGCGCCAAAGCCGAAGCCAAACAGGAAACACCCAAGCCGGCCGATCAGGGCGCTGACAGCAAACCAGCCCCCGCCGCCAATGCCCAGGGTGGCAGTAGCCAGGGACAACTGATAGACATGGTAGTACCAACCGTAGGGGAGTCGATTACCGAAGTAACCATTGGCCAGTGGCTGAAGCAGGATGGCGATCCTGTACAGCTGGATGAGGTGATTGCCGAGATCGAATCCGACAAGGCTACCTTTGAGCTGCCGGCCGAGGCCGCCGGTGTGCTGCGCATTAAAGCACAGGAAGGCGAAACCCTGCAAATTGGCGCCCTGATCTGCCAGATCGAAGCAGGCGCCGGCCAGTCCGGCAGCGGATCAGGCGCACAGGGGGGTAGCAGCCAGCAGACCCAACAGCAAAGCGCTCCGGCGCAGGGCCAGCAGGCTCAGGCCGCTTCACAAGGGGGCTATGCCAGCGGACACCCCTCTCCGGCCGCCGGCAAGATCCTGGCCGAAAAAGGCCTTAGTGCCGATGCCGTTAAAGGCACAGGCGTAGGCGGCCGCATTACCAAAGAAGATGCCCAGAATGCACAGGCGGGCACCCAGAAATCTGCCCAGCCGCAACAGCAGCAAGCCGCAGCCTCATCAAAAGAGCAGGCGCCTGCCGCTACTACCGCCAGCCAGGGCAACCGCCAACAGAACCGGGAGCGCATGAGCTCACTGCGCCGTACCATTAGCCGCCGCCTGGTAAGTGTAAAGAACGAAACGGCCATGCTCACCACCTTTAATGAGGTGAACATGAAGCCCATCATGGACATTCGTAGCAAATACAAAGATCAGTTCAAAGAGAAGCACGAGGTAGGCCTGGGCTTTATGAGCTTCTTTACCAAAGCCGTAACCGTAGCGCTGCAGGAGTGGCCGGCCGTAAATGCCCAGATCGATGGCAACGAGATCGTGTACAATGATTTTGTAGATGTATCCATTGCCGTATCCAGTCCCAAAGGCCTGGTGGTGCCCGTGGTGCGCAATGCCGAGAGCATGAGCTTTGCCCAGATCGAAAAAGAGATCCTGAGCCTGGCCAAAAAGGCCCGCGATGGCAAGCTCAGCATTGAAGAGATGCAGGGCGGCACCTTCACCATCACCAATGGGGGAGTATTTGGTTCCATGATGTCGACTCCCATCATCAACGCCCCGCAAAGCGCCATTCTGGGCATGCACAACATAGTGGAGCGTCCGGTGGTGGAAAACGGCGAAATTGTGATCCGCCCCATTATGTATGTAGCCCTGAGCTACGACCACCGCATCATTGACGGCCGGGAGTCGGTAAGCTTCCTGGTGCGCGTAAAACAACTTCTGGAAGATCCGACCAGGCTGCTGCTGGGCGTTTAATACTTGTTCAATGTATAGGGGATAGCCCCGGCCGCTGAAACTAGCGAGGGAATTAATTCCCTCGCTAGTTTCAGCGGCCGGTCTCACTACCCAATACCAACTACCCAATACTAAACAAATGCAATACGATGTAACCGTAATCGGTTCGGGACCCGGAGGCTATGTGGCGGCCATTCGCTGCGCACAGCTGGGCCTCAAAACCGCACTCGTTGAAAAATATACTTCCCTGGGCGGCACCTGCCTCAACGTAGGCTGCATTCCCAGCAAAGCCCTGCTCGATTCGTCCGAGCACTTCTTCAACGCCTCTCATACCTTTCAGGAGCACGGCATCGAGCTGAAAGACCTGCAGGTAAACCTGGGCCAGATGATCGGCCGCAAGCGGGAAGTGGTGAAGCAGACCGTAGCCGGCATCGACTACCTGATGAAGAAGAACAAGATCGATGTAAAGACCGGCATGGGCTCGTTCGTCGATAAGAATACCATTAAGGTTACGGGTAGTGAGGGCAAGGAAGAAACCTTCCAGACCAAAAACACCATTATCGCCACCGGCTCCAAGCCCATGGCCCTGCCCTTTATCCCCCAGGATAAGGAGCGCATCATTACCAGCACCGAAGCCCTGGAGCTGAAGGAAGTGCCCAAGCACCTGATCGTTATTGGCGGCGGGGTCATTGGCATGGAACTGGGCTCGGTATACGGCCGCCTGGGTGCCAAGGTAACCGTGGTGGAATTCCTGGACCGCATCATTCCCGGCATGGATGCTGCCTTGGGCAAAGAACTGCAGCGGGTGCTCAAAAAACAGCTGGGCTTCGATTTAAAACTCAGCACCAAAGTGACCGGCGTAGAGCGCAAAGGAGATGAAGTAGTGGTGCGGGCCGAGAACAAAAAAGGCGAGCAGCTTGAAATAACCGGCGATTACTGCCTGGTATCCGTAGGCCGCAGCCCCTATACCCAGGGCCTTGGCCTGGAGAAGGCAGGGGTAAAAGTAGATGAGCGCGGCCGTGTGGCCGTAGACGATCACCTGCGCACCAATGTAGCAGGCATCTATGCCATTGGCGATGTGGTGAAAGGCGCCATGCTGGCCCACAAAGCTGAAGAAGAAGGGATATTTGTAGCCGAAACCATTGCCGGCCAGAAGCCACACATCAACTACAACCTGATTCCCGGCGTGGTGTATACCTGGCCCGAGGTGGCGGCTGTAGGCTACACCGAAGAGCAGCTGAAGGAGATGGGCCGCGAGTTTAAATCCGGCAGTTTCCCCTTTAAAGCCTCCGGCCGTGCCCGTGCTTCTATGGATACCGATGGCTTTGTAAAAGTACTGGCCGATAAGCAAACCGACGAGATCCTGGGCGTACACATGATAGGTCCCCGCACCGCTGACATGATTGCCGAGGCCGTGGTAGCCATGGAGTTCCGTGCCTCTGCCGAAGATGTATCGCGCATGAGCCACGCCCACCCCACCTTTACCGAAGCCCTGAAAGAAGCATGCCTGGCCGCTACGGAAAATAGGGCGTTGCACATATAACCAACAGCATCCTTCTGTAAAGTCATCAGATAGAAAAGCACTACTCCTATCAAAAAGGGTAGTGCTTTTTACTTTTTATCTATTGAACCCTACTTTCTAAGAGAAAGTGATTTCCGAAGTTTCAATCTCATTGCTGCTTTGCAATTTCCGGTCGACTATTCTGAGTTTCAGTTTAATGGTTTTGCCAGCAAAAGTTTGTCTAAAGGAACGACTGGTAAGATTATAGGTGATTTCTCCTTTGTACAGCCCATCTAACAGCAGCTCAAATCCACTACCTAAATCTGGAACTTTAATCCGCTGACCGGAACGCGCATAGTTTTCTAAGCGCGGCAATCGGCCATGTAAGTTTATATAACAATAAGCCCCTCCCAACGTTAAATCGAAGAGTTCAAAATCATTTCCCTCCTTTACGTACAAATCTACGAAGATATTATAAAAGAACTCATTCTTTTGGACATACACCGTATCTTGAAAAGGAAGGCTATCCCGTATCACATAATCATCGCAGTTAAAGGAAGGGAGGGTAGGCAAATCGCCTATTTTTATGAGATCGGTCCTATAGATATCCTGTGTTGTAGTCATCTGGCCATTCTCCAGGTAAAAGAGATAAAAGGAATGGTATGGAGGCGCTATTTCATCCCAGCGTAAACCTATATCTCCACCCCCATCCACAAAAGAAAAGGTAACCTTTAATGTATCGAGTAAACTTGGGTTGTTTTGATTCCGAAACTCAAATTCTTTGAAGGATATCACTGGAATATCAGAAGGAATGTCTTCCTCCTTTTCGCAGGATAAACATATTAATGTTACTAGAACTAGAAGTAAATATTCCCTCATAATGGCAAGTATAAGATAGCTCTACGCTTTAAGGGCGTGATGTTGGAAATCTTGTGAAAGATCAAACAAATATATACCATTTGTTAATTTATTCATAGCCTTAAAATTTTGCCATCATAAAGGCAACTACTTCTTGATCCGATATGAAAAAAGGCGCCAATAAGAATCTGGCGCCTTTTTTCTATGCTTATTGCTCTGTCCATTCCGGCCAACGGCCCGGGGTGTAGGGCGCACCGGATAGCTCCAGCTTTTTCTGCAGGGCGTCTGCCTGATCGGCGATCTCGCGCAACTGCCTAAGCACCGGGCCAAACTGCCGGGCCGCAATGGCATAGGATTCACGGTAGGCCTGCGGAGGGGTGGCCGTACTGGTCCACATGCCGTACTGCAGGGTACCGACGCGGTCGGCAATGGAGGGGGGCGTTTCGAACTGCAGACGGGCACGCACATCGTCACCGGTCAGTAGTAGTTTTACCTGCAGCAGGCGGCGCTGCAGCTGGTATATTTCCTTTAGGGCCTCAGCAGGTGGGGCGGGCATGTCCATCACTGCATTTTGCATGTGCGTAAGGTTGGCAAAAAGCTCCTTCTGGATGTTGGTAGCCGCGCTTACGGCTTTGGTCATGCGGCTGATATTCTCGGTAAACTCCTTGTACGCCTGCCAATCCTGCGCCTGAAAGGTAGCTTCGCCCAGCGCCTTCACCCGGAAGCGCTTCTCCTCGGTGAGCGGGCTTAGTACCCCATCTTCATATTTGCTCAGGCTTACCCGGTACTCTCCGGGGATGGCCAGCTGCCCTTTGGGTGCAGAGCCAAACAATTCATCGGGGGCGGGCACGGTACGGTTGGTCACCGGCGCGGGCACATTATGACGAAAATCCCAGACTATACGCTGCAATCCTTTTTTGGCTGGCGCTTTTAGATGGCGCACTACATTGCCTTCCCCATCGGTGATGGTAAAGAGTAAGTAAGGCTCGGGCTGGTCCCCTTCCAGGCGCAGGCTGTCCAGGCTGGGGTAGTAAATACTTTCATTTCGATCTAGGGCCGCTTTCTCCAGCTCCCGGCGACGGCTGCGCAGGGTCTTGGGTTCTTCGCGCAGGTAGTAGGTAAAGACAGGTCCTACCGGTGGGTTGGCTGCTGCAAAATAACTGCTGCCCAGATGGCCTTTGTCGCGCAGGCCCAATGGATAGCGTTCTACAAATAACCAGCTGTCTTTTATGGGAAGTATAGCTGCAGCTTGGGCAAAGCTTTGCTCGTTAAGCGTCCGCAGGGGGGAATAATCATCCAGCACATAAAAGCCCCTGCCAAAGGTACCCAGCACCAGGTCGTTTTCCCGGCGCTGAATCTCGATATCCCGCACGGCAATGGTAGGCAGGCCGCTTTTAAGGGGCACCCAATTGCTGCCGCCATCCTGGCTAAAGAATACGCCAAACTCGGTGCCGCAAAACAGCAGGTTGGGGTCTACATGATCTTCGGCAATGGTATACACGCTGCCCCGCTGGGGAAGGCTGGCATGCAGGGGCCGCCAGCTTTTACCCCCATCGCTGGTTTTGAACAGGTAGGGCTTAAAATCGCCGTAGCGGTGGTGGTTAAAGGCCACGTAGGCTACATTTTTGTCGTGGAGGGAGGCAATTACCTGGTTCACATAGCTTTGGCGGGGCGCACCGGCAATATTGTCGATCTTCTGCCAGTTTTGGCCGCCATCGCGGGTCAGGTGCAGCAGGCCATCGTCGGTACCTACCCAGAGCAGCCGCTCATCCAGACCGCTTTCGGCAATGGTGGTAGTCTGTCCATAAATGTCGGTAGAGCCGTTTTTTGCAATGGCATCCACGCTCCATATCCTGCCCATCATGGGCAGGCGGTTGCGATCGATGCCCCGGCTCAGGTCCGGACTGATGGCACGCCATGAGCTGCCCTGATCGTCGGTGCGGTATACCCTGCTGGCCCCAATGTAGAGGCGCTTGGGCTGGTGTTGCGAGATGAGCAGGGGCGAATCCCAGTTCCAGCGCAGGGGTTCTTCCCCCTCGCCTTCCATGGGCTTGATGTAGAGGTACTCGCCACTGCGGCGGTCGAAACGCACCAGGCCGCCATGCTGGCTCTGGGCATAAATGATGTTGGGGTCGGTGGGGTCTACCTGGCTTTCGAAGCCATCGCCAATGCTGGTGATGTACCAGTCGGCATTCACAATTCCATTGCCGCTGGTGGTGCGGCTGGGCCCGCCCAGGCTCAGGTTGTCCTGGGTACCGCCGTGGATGTGGTAGAAGGGTTCGGCATTGTCGGTGGCCACTTTATAGAATTGCACTACCGGCAGGTTGGGCTTAAAGTGCCAGGTTTTGGCAAAGTCCCAGGTTTCGTAAATACCTCCATCACTACCAACCAGCAGGTGATTGGTGTTTTTGGGGTTGATCCAGATGGCGTGGTTGTCGATGTGCTTGTTGAGCTCGCCCAGGTTGCGCACCGTTATGCCCCCATCGTCGCTTACCTTGTACCACACATCGGTAATGAAAATACGGTCCGGGTTCACCGGATCGCAGGTTAGCTCCTGGTAATAATTGCCACTGGTAAAGGTGCCGCTCTGGCGCTTCCAGCTGGCACCCCTATCGGCCGAGCGGTAAATGCCCCCCTTATCCTCCGGCGCTTCTACCACAGCATAGACCACGTCCGGATTGGCCGGCGACACATCGATGCCGATGCGGCCCACATCACCACCGGGCAGGCCGCCTTCCAGCTTTTTCCAGCTCTGGCCCCCATCGGTGGTTTTGAAAAGGGCCGATTCGGGCCCGCCCCCGATGTAGGTAAAGACCGAGCGCTGCCGCTGGTGAAAGGCGGCGTAGAGCGTATTGGGATCGCGGGGGTCCATCACCAGATTGTTGCAGCCGGTATAGGGGCTTACTTCTTTCATGAGCTTCCAGCTCTGGCCGCCATCGGTGCTTTTGTATACGCCCCGCTCGCCGCCATTGCTCCAGAGGGGGCCATAGGCCGCTACCCAGATGATGTTGCTGTTGGTAGGGTCTACCAGTATGTTGGCAATGTGCTCGGAGTTTTTCAGACCCATGTTTTGCCAGCTTTTGCCGCCGTCCAGGCTTTTATACACCCCATCGCCATAGCCTACCGAGCGCTGGTTGTTGTTTTCGCCCGTACCAACCCACACGGTGCTGGGGTTGGAGGGGTCCAGGCTTACGCAGCCAATGGAGTAGCTCCCCTGCCCGTCAAAGAGCGGTTCGTAGGTAGTGCCCCGGTTTTCGGTTTTCCAGACGCCCCCTGAAGAAGAGGCCACATAGTAGAGATCCGGACTCTGCGGATGCACGGCAAAATCGGAGATACGGCCCGAAGTAACCGCCGGCCCCACGCTTCTGAACTGAAGTGCCTGATAGGTATCAGACTGGAGATGCTGAGGCTTTTCGGTTGTTTTCTGATTGGCCTGCTGCTTTCGGGACTGGGCATCGGCCGGCAAGGCAACAGCCACCAGCAATACACTGGCAAGGAATAAATGGCGCATAACGCTAAGCGAGTGGTGTAAAAAGTGAAAGAATCTGGAAGAACATGGTAAGCAGCAGGGCAGCTTCCTCTCCTGGAATCTGGACTATGGAAATCAGCCGCCGAAAAGCTATCTCCTTCATTCAGGAACCGACCCTAAGGTAAAAAATTAGCCCCTGATCTACAACAGACTGCCAGCGGTCAGAGCCAGATCAAAAAAGGGGTGTCTCTCCGCCAAAACATCTAAACTGTTAAGAGGCCGGCTACAAGCTGCCAGATAAAGAAAGTTGTAAAGGCCCTCTTATACGCGCCATTAGATAGGTACGCCCTTCCAGTGTAGGCGGCCGACTAATGAGAAGGCTCCTCCTGAAGAGGAGATTGCGTCCCGAGAATATCAAAGAATTCATTTTATCGCACAAAACCTTTATATTGTGCCAAAACCACCCCTTATCCACTATGGGTTCACTTGTAATTCCTAAAACCGAGGCGGCTCCGGCCCTGGCCAATGACAGCGGTGCCCACATTCCCCTCTACCTCTATGCCACCGTGCTAGCCTCTATCAGCATTATGGTAGGGCTGGTCTGGGACATTTCCTGGCACATGAGTATTGGGCGGGATGGCCTGCTGTCGGCCCCGCACCTGGCCATTTATTTTGGCGGCGTGCTCGCCGGGATCTTTTCCGGCATTCGCGTGCTAAAGATCAGCTTTGCCGGCACCCCTAAGCAACGGGGCGAAAGCGTTAAGTTCTGGGGTATTTTTTACGGCTCCCTGGGTGCCCTTTTCTGCATCTGGGGTGCCTTTGCCATGCTTACCTCGGCGCCCTTCGATGACTGGTGGCACAATACCTATGGCCTGGATGTAACCATTCTATCGCCCCCGCATACCGTACTGCTGCTGGGCATGATCACCATACAGTTTGGCGCCATGCTCAGTGTGCTTTCCCGCCAAAACAAAACGGCGGCCCACTTGCTGCCCCCTACGGTGAAGCTGCTGCTGAATGTGCTCTTTGCCCTTTCCTCCGGCTTCTTGCTGGCGATGGTATTTACCATGGCTTCGGAATACCTGGGCCGGCATGATATGCATGGGGTACTCTTTTACCAGGTAGCCTCCCTGCTGTTTCCGCTGCTGCTGGTAGCGGTGTCTATTTCCTCCATCAGCCGCTGGGGCGCCACACAGACGGCAGCGGTGTATATGGTATTTATGATGCTGATGGTCTGGATTTTGCCCCTGTTTCCGGCAGAACCCCTGCTGGGCCCGGTGCTAAATCATATTGATCATTTTCAGGCCTTTGATTTTCCCCTGCTGCTGATTGTGCCGGCCCTGGCCATTGACCTGATTAGCCAGCGGATGAGCCATAAAAACAGCTGGCTGCGGGCGCTGGCCTATGCAGTTGCCTTTCTGGCTACCCTGCTGCTGGTGCAGTGGCCGTTTGGCGATTTCCTGATGTCGGAATGGGCCCGTAACTGGTTCTTTGGTACCGAAACCTGGTACTTTGGCTCCGACCCCAACTGGGAGTTTCGCTATGCATACGGCCCCTGGATGGTTAGTAGCGGACTGGAGCTGCTTAGCGGACTGGGCATTGCGCTGGGAATAGGGCTGCTCTCCAGCCGCCTGGCCATTGCCTGGGGCGGCTGGATGAAACGGGTAATGCGCTAGTGCTCCTGCTGGCTTTTTAGTTTTAGACCAATCAACATGAAAAAATACCTTTTCTTTCTTTCCCTGGCCTTGGTGGCGCTCATCAGCCAGGGTCATATCGGCAGCCCGGGCGTAACGCTGGAAGGCAGTGCCGGCCCTTACCGGCTTACGGTACTGGTAAGCCCGCCAGAAGTAATTCCCGGCACCGCTACGGTAGATGTGTACCTGCAGGCCGAGGGCACCGAAGCCATTTTTCTGAAACCTATTTACTGGTATGCCGGGGGCGAAGGCACCCCCCGGGCCGATGAAGCCCTGCCGGTAGCCGGCGAGCCAGGCCACTACCAGGGCCAGATCTGGCTGATGAATGGCGGCACCTCAAGCCTGGAGGTGGAAGTGGTAGGCAGCCAGGGCGAAGGCAAGCTGCTGGTGCCGGTAATGGCGGTCTCTACCGCACAGAACAGCATGGACCCCAGCCTGGGGTGGGTACTGGCAGGCCTGGCCCTGTTTCTGGTGATCCTGATGGTGACCATCATCAGCGCCAGCAGCAGCGACGGGCTGGTAAAACCCGGGGCCCCGGTACCCTCTAACCTGCGCCGCAAGCGCTGGGTGGGGGCCATAGCCGGCTTTGTGGTGCTCTCCCTGATGCTCTGGGGCGGTAAAAGCTGGTGGGATAGCTGGGCCAGCAACTATCAGCGGTTTTTATACAAGCCTTTTCAGGCACAAACTACTGTAGAAGATGCCGGTGACCGCCAGCTAATGCGCTTCCAGATCGATTCCGGCCGGATCAACACCCTGTACCTGACGCGCCGGCTGAGCTACCTCATGCCCGACCATGGCAAGCTGATGCACACCTTTCTGATCCGCTCCGGCAGCCTGGATGTATTTGCCCACCTGCACCCCCAGCGCCGTGATACCCTTACCTTTGAATCCGTGCTGCCACCGCTGCCGGCAGGTCGTTACCTGCTCTTTAGCGATATTACACGCTTGAGCGGCTTTAGCGAAACCATACCCGATACGGTAGATATACCCGCGCCCAGTGAAGCGCTGCTGGCGGCCTGGTCGGACTCCCTGCTCATGGACCGCGATGACACCTATTATGTTACCAGCGCCATCACCCCCAGCAGCCAGCAGGCTAAGCTACCCGGCAGTGACATTATTGTCTGTGGCAGCCCCGGCATGCAAACCACGCTGGCCGATGGCTCTACCGCCACCTGGGAGCTGCCCAAAGAGCAGAAGTTTCTGGCCGGCAAGCTCTATTCCCTCACCTTTGCCATACAGGATCCGGAAGGGAAACCAGCCCAACTGGAGCCTTACCTGGGCATGATGGGGCATGCAGTAGTTTTTAAGGAAGATGCCAGCGTATACATTCACCTGCATCCGGTAGGCACCTATTCCATGGCTTCTCAGCAAACCATGCTGGCCCGCTTCCAGAACGAGAGCGGCCCTGTGCAATGGGATAAGCTGCCCAAGCCGCAGGTATTTGCCGATAGCATTGACCGGATGGTGGCCAGCCTGAATGCCCTGCCGGCTGCCGAGCGGGAAAAGCGGCTGATGGGCGATATGGAACATGGCAGTCTCAGCGATCCGGAGCATCCCGAGCATGCGGTGGTTTCCTTCCCCTATTCCTTTCCAAGTGCAGGCCGTTACCGGGTATACCTGCAGATGAAGCGGGAAGGCAAGATCTTAAACAGCGCCTTTGATGTGACGGTAGAATAAACTGCCGACTCCGAAGCTTCACTGCTATCCCGTATACGAACCAGCCCTGCATCCCCTGCAGGGCTGGTTCATTTATAGGCGGCACCTGTATACGGGTTAGTGCCTGTGGCTCAGATTCCCGGGTAGCCAGTTCAACAAGCAATGCCTCACTCAAAGCCGGCGCCTGAGACCATGTTTTTTGTCACTGGCGTACTATTTGGCAAGAAATAGTGGCTATCCCTAACAATTCGCTCATATTCTGATAACAATTAGGAAGAACAGCGAGTATCTATAAGAACTGCCTGCTTAGGCCGGAGATACACTCCCTTTGGCCGTTCCCGCTGCAGAGAGCAGCTGCTGCCGGGCATATTACCGGGCAATTGCCTGAAAGCTGCCAGCAGCCTGGCCTATTCCTAACCCTCGCTCCGATGACGATCCGCTTACGTCCAAATTACATCATCTACCTCTTTGGAAGCATCATTGCCCTTCTGATCCTTGCCCATATTGCCGGCTTGGTCATCTTCTATTACTTCCGGCATACCGGCTCCTATTATACCCTGGAGTATTTTAATTTTGCCAGCGAAAATAACTTCCCTACCTTTTTTTCCAGCATGCAGCTCCTGTGCTGTAGCCTGGTGCTTGCCCTGATCGCTATCATACACAAGAAAAGAGGGCTCAAGTGGGTATGGCACTGGGCTGGTCTTTCTGCCCTTTTTCTGTTCATGAGCCTGGATGAATCCCTGATGATCCATGAGACCGTTTCCATAAAAACCCGGCAGTACATGAACCTGCAGGGCGAGAATTTCTTTGTCTGGATCATCCCCTATAGCCTGTTGGTGCTGCTGGTGGGAATTGCCTACCTCCGCTTTCTATTCGGGCTGCCCCTTTATGTGCGGCAACGGGTTATCCTGGCTGCCGCTGTTTTTGTAACAGCCGCTATTGGTCTGGAGGCGGTAGAGAGCTATTACTTTACTATAACCGGCGTGCTCGACTTTAACTTTGCCATGCTTATTGCGCTTGAAGAAGCCATGGAGATGATCGGTATCCTGCTTTTCCTGTATACCCTTTTCCACTACATCGCCTACCATCTGAAGGGAGTTGAGCTACACCTGAAGTCCGAAGCAGCGGCCATTCCCTTAGCGCCGGTAGCCAGGCAGAAGTCCCATCCCACCCTTTCGGAGCCCGGCATGCACCCCCAGCTGGCTTCTCAGGGACGCATTTCCTAAGGCTGGTTCAGCAATGGGTGCCCCCCTCCCGGCAGCTGGCGGGCTTGCTACGAAGGGTTCCGCCCTTAAGGTTGCACCATAGGTAGCCCGTTATGGGTTAAAAAAGGGTAGATTCAAAAAAATTATTTTACAAACTGCTGCCTATTATGCTGGAATTTGGCAGCAAAATCTTAACTTTTTCGTAATACAAAAGTAATAGGTATAAAGAGGTCACAGGGCGTTTCTTCAACCTCCTGCTCTAGTTTGAAAGTGGCAACCGGCATGATCGGGCGGGGGTGTTCAGTATACTACCACTGCTGCACTATTTTTTTTGAAACCGAGCTTTATAATTTTTCCCTATATGCTAATCACAAGTAAGCCAAAAACGGTATTTGGTATTCTTTGCAGTGTAATTGCCCTGTTGCTGATCATGCACCTGATCTTTGGCGTATATGCCAACTATTACCTGAATGCCACGGCCTATGGCCTGGTGGATCTCTTTAATATGGATCAGGAGCATAATATTCCTACCCTCTTTTCGTCGCTGATGCTGCTAACCTGCTCCCTGCTGCTGCTGCTAATTGCAACCGCCAAGCGCAAGGACGGTAATAAAGAGCACTGGTACTGGCATGGCATGGCGGCAGTTTTTCTTTTTCTATCGGTAGATGAGATCACCAGCCTGCACGAGCGCTTCAACGGCCCCATCAGAAATGCGCTGGAAACCTCGGGTGCCCTCCATTTTGCCTGGGTAATCCCTTATGCGCTGCTGCTGCTTGCACTGGCAGGCCTGTATGCACGCTTTGTATTTAAGATACTGCCCGGGCAGACCCGTACCCTCATGATCCTGTCGGCAGCCATTTTTATAGGGGGTGCGCTGGGGCTGGAACTCCTGGGCAGTTACTACTTTTCCAAGACCGGTGAGATAGACCTCACCTTTGCCCTTATGGCTACTGTTGAAGAGGTAATGGAAATGTTTGGGGTAGTGCTGTTCATTTACACGCTTATGCGCTACCTGGCTACCGAGCACAAAAGCCTTTACTTTCATGTGGGCTCCGATCGGGAGGAAGACCTTAGCCCTGCCACATCGCCCGCATACCCCTTGCGCAATGGCGAGCGTATTGCGGTAGAAAGCAGACAATAGAGCCGCAGGCGGGCAGGCCGTCGTATACAAATAAAGCATCACCGGAGCCGGGAGTTACTTCTGATTGAAGCGCTCCCGGCTCTGTTTTTTTGGTGCTCGCCTGCGCTTTTGGCAAAAATGAGATACTGCATCCGCCTGAAAATCAGCCCAGAAACTACTCCATTTATGCTATTTTTTATATCTTAGGTTCAATGATTTTTTTCACTCTCTAACCCATTATTTTTATGATCAGCACCAGCACCGACATTAGCGCAGCCATCCGCAAGGCCAATGATGCTTTTGAGGCCACCTTCTCAAGAGGCGATGCCAACGGCATGGCCGGGCTCTATACCGAGCAGGGCAGCCTGTTGCCTACCGGCACCCAGATTATTCAGGGACGGGAGGGCATTCGCCACTTCTGGCAAAGCGCCATGGATGCGGGCATTAAAGAAGCCCGCCTCAACACCCTTGAGGTAGAAGAACAGGGAGATACCGCCATAGAGGTGGGCCACTATACGCTTAAGGGAGAAAACAGCACCCCCATTGACGAAGGCAAGTACCTGGTGGTCTGGAAGCAGCAGAACGGCAACTGGAAACTGCACAAAGACATCTGGAACAGCAACCAGTCACCCGCCTGATACCGGCCATTTTCTTCTGATCTCAAGATTACTCCTAAAAAAAGAGGTACAGCTTTGGCTGTACCTCTTTTTGATTGGATCAAGAACATAAAAGCGCCTAGCGTGGGCTTACTGGCTCACTCAGCTTTACGGCATCTACCTGTTTCTGGCGTACCAGCTCATTAAAGGCCGGGAGTTCCTGCTGGCGAATCTGGTACCATTTGGCCAGTTCGGCATCAATGGCGGCTGTTATTTCCTCTTTAAACGCATAGGCCTGCCGGGGTGGGCGGCTATCAGAGATGCTGTAGAGCGAGTTCAGGTGCGCCAGCTTGTTGGTAAGCCGGATGGGGTAGTTCAGGGGGTCCTGTCCGCTACGGTTCTTGGTCTGGTACAGGGCTTCTTCCACCTTCGTCATCTTAGTATCCAGCTCCCTGGCGGCCTTTAGCACCTGCTGCATGCTGCTGTCTGCGCCGATGCGGCTGCGCAGGCTCTCCAGCTGCTTGCGCACGCTGCGCATATCGGCAATGGCCCCATGGGCTTCGCTTACCTTATCCCGCACCGACTTCAGAAAATCAAACTGCGCCTGCAGGTCTCCTTGTGTGGCCTCAATGCGCGGATCGGGCAGTATGGTAAAGCGCTGCTCCTGCACCTGATCGCCCAGCTGCAGACGCACGGTGTACTCACCGGGCACCGCCTTGGGGCCCTGCAGACCGGCCCACCAGAGCACCATACCCTCAAAATCTTTGCCTCCCTCGTAGCGCATGTCCCACACAAAGCGGTTCAGGCCCGCTTTCAACTCCTCCAGCTTAACCTTCTTATCCTTGGCATCGGTGGAAAAGGAGCGGATGAGCGCGCCGCCGGGCTCCAGAAACTCCAGCTTTACCTGCTGGGCCGAATCGGGCTTCTGCTTCAGGAAGAAGTGGACCATGACCCCGCCGGGGTGGTTGGTGCCGGCCGAGCGGTTACGCAGGTTCTGCCCGCCCTCCATGCGGTAGCTGGGCATGGGTTTGAACAGATGAGCAGGGCTGCTGCTTACCTGAGCGCTGAGCTGGTGCAGAGGGGTAAGGTCATCGATGATCCAGAGGCTGCGGCCCTGGGTGGCCACAATCAGGTTATCCTGTTTCAGGGCAAGGTCGGTAATGGGCACCATGGGCAGGTTGAGCTGAAAGGGCCGCCAGCTGGTGCCATCATCAAAGGAGATGTACATGCCGCTTTCAGTACCGGCATAGAGCAGGCCCTGCCGCTTGGGGTCGGCCCGCACCACCCGGGTAAAGTGTCCGGCATCAATGCCACCGGTAATACGGGTCCAGGTTTTGCCATAGTCTTTGGTGCGGTAGAGGTAGGGCTGGTAATCGCCCAGCTTGTAGCGGGTACCGGCCACATAGGCGCCCCCCTTCACAAAGGGGTCTGGCTCTACGCTGTTGAACATCATCCACTCGGGCATGCCGGCAGGGGTTACATTCTGCCAGTTTTTACCCCCATCGCGGCTCACATGCAGCAACCCATCATCCGAACCGGTCCAGATCAGGCCCGGCTCGTAGGGCGATTCCGCTGCGGCAAAAATGGTCCCGTAGTACTCTACGCTGGTATTGTCTTTGGTAATGGGGCCGCCGGAGGGGCCCAGCTTGCTTTTATCGTTGCGGGTAAGGTCAGGGCTGATGGTTTCCCAGCTCTGGCCCCCATCCCGGGTAGTATGCAGGTGGTTGGAGGCTGCATAGAGCATGTCCTTCTGGTGGGGGGAGAAAAAGATGGGGAAGTTCCACTGAAAGCGGTACTTCATGCCCTCGGCTCCATGCCCCATGGGATTGTCGGGCCAGACGTTTACGGCCTGCTCCACCCCTGTTTTGTGGTTGAGGCGGGTAAGGTATCCCCCATAGCTGCCGCCATATACCACATCGCTGTCGGTGGGGTCTACGGCAATATGGGCGCTCTCTCCGCCGGCGGTCTCTTCCCAATCCCGCTCACCAATGCTGTTGCCGCGGCTGCGGTGCGAGATGCGGATGGTGGAGTTGTCCTGCTGGGCGGTGTAAATACGGTAGGGAAAATGATTGTCGGTCTCCAGCCGGTAAAACTGGGCCGTTGGCTGGTTGTGGTAGGTGCTCCAGTTCTCTCCCCCGTCAAAGCTCACCTGGGCGCCGCCATCGTCGGCTATCACCATGCGCTGCGGGTCTTCGGGGGCTATCCAGAGGTCGTGGTGGTCGCTGTGCGGCGACATGTGCGAGGAGAAGGTCTTGCCCCCATCGCCGGAGATGTGGTAGGCCACATTGAGCACATACACCTTATTGGCATCCTTGGGATCGGCATAAATGCGGGTATAGTACCAGGCGCGCTGGCGCAGGGCCCGGTCGTCGTTGAGCTTCTGCCAGCTTTCGCCCCCATCGTCGGAGCGGTATACCCCCCCCTCGTTGGCTTCAATGATGGCCCATACCCGCTCTGGCTGCGCCGGTGAAGCCGTAATGCCAATAATGCCGCGCGGGCCTTTGGGCAGTCCCCTTTTATCGCTCAGCTTTTTCCAGCTATCGCCGCCATCGGTACTTTTCCAGATATCGGAGCCCTCACCGCCGCTCTCCAGGCTATAGGGGGTACGGCGGATGCGCCAGGTGGTGGCGTACAGAATGCGGGGATTGGTAGGATCAAAGGTAAGGTCTACGGCGCCGGCGTTTTCATTGGCAAAGAGTATACGCTGCCAGCTCTTGCCCCCATCGCGGCTGCGGTATACGCCCCGCTCCTGCGTGGGTTTGTACAGATCGCCCATCACGGCGGCATAGACCAGCTCCGGATCCCGCGGGTGAATGCGGATGCGGCTGATGTGGCGGGAATTTTCCAGGCCTATGGCCTTCCAGCTTTTGCCGGCGTCTACCGACTTCCACATGCCGTAACCGTAGCTTACATTGCCCCGCACGGTTTTTTCGCCCCCACCCACATAGATCACATTGGGATCGTACTCGCTTACCGACACCGCCCCTATGGAGCCGCCAAAGTAGCCGTCGGAGATGTTATGCCAGCTCTGGCCACCATCCTGGGTGCGCCATACCCCCCCGCCGGTAGCCCCAAAATAGTAGAGGTTGGGCTGGCTCGGCACACCGGCCACCGCTGCCGAGCGGCCACCCCTGAAAGGGCCCAGGTGGCGGTATTGCAGGCCATGGTAGAGAGCGGTATCAAATTGCAGGGTATTGGCTGGGGCTTTTTTACGCTGCGCCTGGGCAGGCGCCCCCATCAGGACAAGCAGCAAGAGCGCCAGAAAACAGGAAGGCATCCGGTACATAAAAAAAGAAGAAATTGGTTCGGGTAGGAAGATAGCAATTTTTTTGGCTAGCAAACCAGTCCCAAGCCGGGCATTTAAGGGGGTGGGTCTGGCAGGGAACACAAAAATAGCTAATGTTTTACCGATCCTTTTTTAAAACACTAGCCACCCATCCCGGTTCATCTTTGCAGACCTACTCCTAAAAGAGCGGTTTGTAAGCTTTGCTTTTCAGCGGAACCCCAAATGGCAGGGCATGCGTGCGCCAGCCCGGACTTATGTATTCCCACTGATGCAGTTACTTTTTCTGCCTTGCCTCTCCTCCACCACCGGATGTTTCCATTCGGCCAGGCCTGGCATTTCTTACCTTAATTTTTTATATACATGCAACACTCTACTTTTCCAAAACTAACCCCCTCCCTGCTGGCCCTGCTGCTCTGTTGCCTATGTGCAGGTAGTAGCTGGGCAGATTCAGCTGCTCCGGCTGCCGATGAAGAGAATCAGGCCCCCACCCTTACCCTCTCGGGCGATGCCGGACTAGAGCAGTATGAGGCAGGCCAGGAGTATACTATCCTTGTTACGGTGAGCGATCCGGAAGGCGATGAGGTAAGCCTGGATATGAACGTATACCAGTGGTATCCAGACCCGGATGCAAGCAAAAGGCCGCTTACCACTGCAGATTTTAGTCCGCAGTTTCCTATTACCCAAACGGCTCCCTTTACGGTAGAGCTAACCTTTACCCCTACGGAAACGGTTAGCCGGGAAAATCAGCTGACATTTACCGCCACCGATGCGGCTGGCAACACCACCGAAACCAGCACCAGCCTCTACATCTGGCAGGCACCCAGCTTTGTACTCCCCGAGCAGCCGGTTGTCCTGGCCGTGGAGGAGCCTTTCCGCCTAGAGGTCCCCATCCAAAACTGGCTGGATGGGTATATGTATGAAATAAGTAGCCCCACCCTGCCCCTGGCCTGGGAGGGCGACTATGGCATTCTGATCTTTACAATGGGCGACGGCGACGCTCCCCGCCAGGAGCACATCGGTACCCATGAGGTGGTGCTTACCCTCACAGCCGGTGACTACCTGCACCAGGCAACCCTCACCATAGTAGTAGAAGGTGAGTGCGAACCCCAGACCTGGTATGCCGATGCGGATGGCGATGGCTGGGGCGATGCCTGGGATAGCGTAGAAGCCTGCACCCAGCCCGAGGGCTATGTGGACCGGGCCGGTGACTGTGATGACGAAAACCCCGATTTCCACCCGGGCGCCATCGATTACCCCTGGCCCTTCGATGACTATGATTCGGACTGTGATGGCCAGGAGCCTCCCTTTGATTTTGATGAAGACGGAATCAATGATCATTTTGATAACTGCCCCAATTCCCACAATCCCGATCAGGCCGACCTGGATGGCGATGGAATAGGCGATGCCTGTGATGACGACATCGATGGCGATGGCGTAGTCAATGAAGAGGATTGCGACCCCTTTGATGCCAGCGTGTATCCCGGCGCCCTGGAGCTTAGCGAAGACGGCATCGACAACAACTGCGATGGCCGTGTGGATGAAACCAATGAAGTAGAAACCTGCCTGGCTGAGCAGCCGCTCAAACTCACCGCCCTTTGTTCAGAGCTTGCATCCCAGCACCGCTGGATGGTCTACAACCCCAACCCCTGTGCTGTAGAGGTGCGCTGGGAGGTGCACAAGACCGGCCACACAGGCGCCCTGACCGTACAGGCGGGCGAGACCTACCTTAGCACGCCGGTTAGCGGTAAGAACAATGATGTGGTCTTCCTTCACTGGCAGGATGCGCAAGGCAAATGGAAGAAAAAAGGAATGGCCTCTTCCAGCGCCCATTGTGGCAAGCAGGCTGCCAACCCGGGCAAGGGCAAAGGCAAGAACAGCCGTATCGGAGCATCTGCAGAAGGCATCTCACTCTATCCGGTTCCCTTCCGGCAGCAGCTTACCGTGGAGCACGAAAGCATTCTGCCAGGAGCATCCACCCGCCTGGTGCTTATTGGCCTGGATGGTCGCCAGACCGATGTATCGGCCCAGATAGTGGAACATGGGGAAGGCTACCTGCAGCTTAACCTGCAGCAGGTGACGCTTGCCAATGGCCTCTATATTCTTTGCCTGGAAGTAGCCGGCCAGGAGCCTGTCTATAAGCGGGTATTGCGGCAGGACTAAGCAGTTTCCAATCCGTACAAAAAGCCCCGGCTGCAGGTGCAGCCGGGGCTTTTTAGTTTAAAGAGCGTGCTGGAGTCAATAACAATAAAAAAAAGCCGCGTTTAAGCGGCTTTCTATCTACAATCAGGTAATACGTTCTTTAGATCGGGCAGGCTTACTGGCTATTGCGGTTACGCACAGGCACAGGAACCAGCTCCGGTTTAGGACTCAGCTTCTCCTGCAGTGAGGAGAGCAGGTCATTTATCAAATCGATGAGTTTATCTATATTCAGGTTCATCTCTATATCCTCCTTAAGGCTTTAAGTTATCTACTAAAAGTGATTAATCAAACTTTATACCAAAGTTAATTCTACCCTACTATACGAACACAAAAGCTTACGGGTTGACTTTCAGCACTTTCAGAGAAAACAGCATGCTCCGCCCCCCAAATCAGGCTTTCTCCTATAACGCCTTTTCCGTTGCTGCTAACATAGCCCCATCCTGTTATTTTTCCGCCCCCATGTAAGAAAATACAAAAGCTTGCATCTACTTTCGGGCAGGGTTTGATTCCTGCCCCCGTGTTACTACCTTTGTCTCCCGAATATTTCCGCGCCAATGCCAAAAGACCAATCCATCAAGTCAGTTCTCATCATCGGGAGCGGACCTATCGTCATCGGGCAGGCTGCCGAGTTCGACTATTCGGGCACCCAGGCCGCACGCTCGCTCCGCGAAGAAGGAATTGAGGTAATCCTCATCAATTCCAATCCTGCCACCATCATGACCGACCCCATCACAGCAGACCATGTGTACCTGCTGCCGCTGGAGAAAAAGTCGATCATCAAAATCCTGAAGGAACACCCCCAGATTGATGCCGTACTGCCCACCATGGGCGGCCAGACGGCCCTTAACCTGGCCATCGACTGTGATAAGGCCGGTATCTGGGAGAAATTCGGGATCCGCATCATCGGGGTGGATATCAACGCCATTGAGACCACCGAAGACCGGGAGAAATTCCGCCAGAAGATGCTGGAGCTGGGTGTAGGCGTCTGCCAGGGCTCTACGGCCACCTCCTTTCTGCAGGGCAAGGAAATAGCCCAGGAAATTGGCTTTCCGCTGGTGATCCGCCCCTCCTACACCCTGGGGGGTACCGGAGGCGGCTTTGTGGAGAAGGCCGAAGATTTTGACAAGGCCCTGACCGCCGGCCTGCATGCCTCGCCCATCCACGAGGTGCTGGTAGAGCAAAGCATTATGGGCTGGAAGGAGTACGAGCTGGAGCTGCTGCGCGACAATATCGGCAACATCATCATCATCTGTTCCATCGAGAACTTTGACCCCATGGGGGTGCACACCGGCGACTCCATCACCGTGGCCCCGGCCCAGACCCTGCCCGATACGGTTTATCAGAAAATGCGCAACCTGGCCATTAAAATGATGAACGGCATTGGCCAGTTTGCAGGGGGTTGCAACGTACAGTTTGCTGTAAATCCGGAGAACGATGATATCGTTGGCATTGAGATCAACCCGCGCGTAAGCCGCTCCTCGGCCCTGGCCTCTAAAGCCACCGGCTACCCCATTGCCAAAATTGCAGCCAAGCTGGCCATTGGCTACAACCTGGATGAGCTCACAAACCCCATCACCAAAACCACCTCGGCCTTTTTTGAGCCGGCGCTGGACTATGTGATCGTAAAAATACCGCGCTGGAACTTCGATAAGTTCGAAGGGGCCAACCGCTACCTGGGCCTGCAGATGAAATCCGTAGGCGAGGTAATGGGCATAGGCCGCAATTTTCAGGAAGCGTTGCAGAAAGCCTGCCAGAGCCTGGAGATCAAGCGCAACGGCCTGGGCGCCGATGCCAAGGAGCTAACCAACCAGGAGCAGATCCTGCACAGCCTGAAAAATCCCAGCTGGAACCGCCTGTTCCACATCTATGATGCCTTTAAGCTGGGCATTCCCATGCGCACCATTCAGGACCTGACCAAGATTGATAAATGGTTCCTGAGCCAGATCGAAGAGCTGCTGGCCCTGGAGCGCGAAATACAGAAATACACACTCGACACCATCCCCCCTTCGCTCATGAAGGAGGCCAAAAGCCTGGGCTATGCCGACCGCCAGATTGCGCACCTGCTGCGCTGCCTGGAGAGCGAGGTGCACAGCAAGCGCCTGGAGATGGGCATCAAGCGGGTGTTTAAAATGGTAGATACCTGCTCGGCCGAGTTTGAGGCCAAGACCCCTTACTTCTACAGCACCTTTGAAGAAGAGAACGAATCCATCGTATCGGACAAGAAAAAGGTGGTGATCCTGGGCAGCGGCCCCATCCGCATTGGCCAGGGCATTGAGTTTGACTACAGCTGTGTGCATGGCCTGCTGGCCGCCAAGGAGTGCGGCTACGAGACCATCATGATCAACTGCAATCCCGAAACCGTAAGTACCGATCCCGATATTTCGGACAAGCTCTACTTTGAGCCGGTCTTCTGGGAGAATATCTATGACATCATTGAGCACGAAAAGCCCGAAGGGGTGATTGTGCAGCTGGGCGGCCAGACGGCCCTGAAACTAGCCGAGAAGCTGGACCGCTACGGCATCAAGATCATGGGCACCGATTTTAAATCGCTGGACCTGGCCGAAGACCGGGGCTCCTTCTCTACCCTGCTGAAGGAGAATGGGATCCCCTACCCCGAGTTTGGCTCCATTGATGATGCCGAGCAGGCCGTGGAGCTAAGCCGCAAGCTGGGCTTTCCGCTGCTGGTGCGCCCCTCCTATGTACTGGGCGGGCAGCGAATGAAGATTGTGATCAACGAGCGGGAGCTGGAAAAGCATGTAATTGATGTGTTGCGCGATATTCCCGGCAACAAAGTGCTGCTGGACCACTTCCTGGAAGGGGCCATAGAAGCCGAGGCCGATGCCATCTGCGATGGGGAGAATGTGATGATCATAGGCGTTATGCAGCACATTGAGCCGGCCGGTATTCACAGCGGCGACTCTTATGCCGTGCTGCCCCCCTACAACCTGGGCGACTTTGTGATGCAGCAGATTGAGGTGTATACCAAAAAAATCGCCCTGGCGCTTAAGACCAAAGGGCTCATCAACATTCAGTTTGCCATTAAGGATGATAAGGTGTACATCATTGAAGCAAACCCACGGGCCAGCCGCACGGTGCCCTTTATTGCCAAGGCCTACCGCCAGCCCTATGTAAACTGGGCCACCAAGGTAATGCTGGGCGAGCGTAAGGTAACGGATTTTGAGTACGCTCCGTACCGGAAGGGTTATGCCATAAAGGTGCCGGTATTCTCCTTCAACAAGTTCCCGAACGTAAACAAGGAGCTGGGACCAGAGATGAAAAGTACGGGGGAGGCCATCTATTTCATCGAGGACCTGATGGACGACTACTTCCTGCAGATCTACTCCGAGCGAAACTTATACCTCAGCAAGTAGGTTTATAGGGTATGATAAAGACGCTATTCACACTCCTTCTGATCTACATCCTCTACCGGGCGGTGCGCTTTTTCTTCACTGCTTTTATGATGATGTACCGGCAGCGCAAGCAGGTAAAGTCCATGCTGGACCTAATGCGGCACATGCGGCAAAATCCGCAGCAGGCGCAGCAACAGGCACAGCGGCCCTACCGTCGGGAAGGAGAGGTAGCCATTGACTACATACCCGAAGAACCTCAGAAGCCGGGCGAAAAGCCCCGACCCAAAGGTGGCGAATATGTCGATTATGAGGTAGTAAAATAACCAAAAGCCCCGGCCCCTGCAGCCGGGGCTTTTTTTTGAGTTTGCCGCACTTAACCAAGGCGGGGGTTCATCCGTTAGAAAACGAAACGATGAAAAACAGCAATTCTACATCTGCAGAAGAGAATCGATGGCACCTGCAGGCCGAAGAGCCCCCCATTGATACAGTACAAAAAAGCAAAGGACCCCTTTATATTTCCCTGGGCCTGGTAGCAGCCCTGGTCGGCAGCTATTTTCTGGTGCCGGGCGTGCAGGAATTTTTTAAAGAAGCCTGGGAGGTGCTTACCAGCGACAATGAGGCGCGCATCCAGGCCTGGGTAGGGCAGTTTGGCTGGCTGGGTCCGCTGGTGATCATCATTGCCATGGTGCTGCAGATGTTTCTGCTGGTGATTCCCACCCCCCTGCTCATGGTGGTGTCGGTGCTGGCCTTTGGCCCTGTATGGGGCACACTCATTATTCTGGCGGCGGTCTTTTGTGCTTCCAGCATCGGCTATATGATTGGCGCCTACCTGGGCCCGCCGGTAGTGGGCAAGCTGCTGGGCAAAAAGGGGCAACGCACCGTAGAAGGCTTTATTGATGACTATGGCTTCTGGGCCATCTTAGTGACCCGCCTGGCCCCCTTTCTTTCCAACGATGCCATCTCGTTTGTGGCCGGCATGCTGCGCATGGGCTACTGGCGTTTTATTGGGGCTACGCTGCTGGGCATTACCCCCCTGGCCATTCTGATCGCCTGGCTTGGGCAGGAAAACGATCGTCTCAAGAGCGGCCTCATCTGGGTATCGGTGATCAGCTTTATAGGATTTGTGGGGTATGTGTGGTGGGACCGGCGGCGGAAAAAACGGATCAGCAACAGAATAAATCCTTCTCACTGATTTTTATAACACTACCTACTACAACTGGCTCGATAATTGCTTTCTGCAAGAAGACCTTCGATTCTTCAACCAAATCATTTAACACAAATGCAGAAAGCACTTTTATCCCTCTTGCTGGCTTTTGGGCTGGCTGGCGTTACTTTTGCCCAATCCGATTCGCTTGCCCACTCCAGAGAAGTTGGTTTT